>NZ_JACBZA010000001.1:6235077-6546831 GCF_013408535.1 Actinopolymorpha cephalotaxi | reverse complement strand
GGATCCAGCCGATCGCGATCCGGGACGTGCTGTGGTACCTCGCCGAGGCGCCGCGCCTCGCGCCGGACGTCAACCGTACGTTCGACATCGGCGGCACCGACGTCCTCACGTACGAGCAGATGATGAAGCGGTTCGCCGCCGTCGCCGGGCTGCACCGGCGGGTGATCGTGCCGGTGCCGGTCCTCACGCCGAGGCTGTCCAGCCACTGGGTGGGGCTGGTGACGCCGGTGCCGAGCGGGATCGCCAAGCCGCTGGTGGAGTCGCTGCGCTATGAGGTGGTGTGCCGGGAGAACGACATCGCCGACCACCTCGGCGGACCGCCCAACCGGCTCGGGTTCGACGACGCCGTCTCCCTTGCCCTGAAGCGGATCCGGGAGGCCGACGTGACCACCCGGTGGTCCTCGGCGTCGGTGCCGGGCGCGCCCAGCGACCCGCTGCCGACCGACCCGGACTGGGCCGGCGGCAGCCTGTACGTCGACGAGCGCCGGCGCCGGGTGCACGCCTCACGGGACGCGCTGTGGTCGGTGATCGAGGGGATCGGCGGCGAGCGCGGGTGGTACTCGGTGAACGCGCCCTGGCGGGTACGCGGACTGATGGACCGCGCCGTCGGCGGTGTCGGGCTGCGGCGCGGACGGCGCGACCCGAACAGGCTGCAGGTCGGCGACGCGCTGGACTGGTGGCGGGTGGAGGCCCGCGAACCCGGCCGGCTGCTGCGGCTGCGCGCGGAGATGCGGCTGCCCGGCCTTGCCTGGCTGGAGTTCCACCTCGAAGACGCCGACGGTGACGAGGTGACCCTGGTGCAGCGGGCGGTGTTCCACCCGCGCGGGCTGGCGGGTCAGGCGTACTGGTGGAGCATCATGCCCTTCCACGGGGTGGTCTTCGGGACAATGATCGCCAACATCGCCGAGGCCGCCGAACGCGGTCGGTCACGGCCGCTGCGAACGCACGAGCGGTGGCGCCGTGAGGTGGCCGCACGGCGAGACGAAGGAGACCACCGATGAGCGCGACCGGCCCCGGCACCGGCACCGGCCCCAGTTCCGGCACCGGCCTGAGCGGCACCCGTCCCAGACGCCGGGTGGTCATCGTCGGCGCCGGGCTCGGCGGGCTGTCCGCCGCCTGCCACCTCGCCGGCGCGGGCCACCAGGTCACCGTCGTCGAACAGGGCTCGCGACCGGGTGGCCGGGCCGGGCGGATCGAGTCCGGCGGCTTCACCTTCGACACCGGGCCGACCGTGCTCACCATGCCGGACCTGCTGGAGGCGACGTTCGCCGCGGCCGGCACCTCGATGGCCGACCTGCTGACGCTGCGCCCGCTGGACCCGTCGTACCGCGCGAACTTCGCCGACGGCTCGACGATCGCGCTCCGGCACGGCCGGGAGGCGATGGCGGCGGAGATCCGGGAGAAGTGCGGGCCGGCCGAGGAGGCCGGCTTCGTGCGCATGTGCAACTGGCTGGAATCCCTGTACCAGTTGGAGATGCCGGCCTTCATCGACCGCAACTACGACCACTTCTGGGACCTCGCACGGCCGCTGGGCCCAGCACTCGGCCTGTTCCGGCTGGGCGCGCTGCGGCGGCTGGAGAGCGCGATCCGGCGGTACTTCACCGACGAGCGGCTGGTGCGGCTGTTCAGCTTCCAGGCGATGTACGCCGGGCTCGCACCCCAGCAGGCCCTCGCGGTGTTCGCGGTGATCACCTACATGGACTCCGTACGCGGGGTGTACTTCCCCGAGGGCGGCATCGGCGCGGTGCCGGCGGCGATGGCGACGGCCGCGCAGAAGGCCGGCGCCACCTTCGTCCACGGCGCCCGGGTCGTCCGCGTGCTGCACGAGGGCGACGTGCCCGGGTCGGCGGGCGGCGGTCGCGCCGCCCAGGTGCGGGGCGTACTCCTCGCCGACGGCACCGAGATCCCCGCCGACGCGGTGGTCGTCAACGCCGACCTGCCCACGGCCTACCGCACGCTGCTGCCCGAACTCACCGCGCCGGTGGCCGCGCGCAAGGGCCGCTACTCCCCGTCGGCGTTCGTGTGGCACGTCGGGGTGCGCGGCCTCCCGCCGCCCGAGGCGACCCACCACAACATCCACTTCGGCAAGGAGTGGTCGTCGTCGTTCCGCACCCTGCTGCGCGAGGGCAAACGGATGCCGGACCCGTCGGTGCTGGTCACCGTGCCCACGCTGACCGACCCGGGGCTGGCGCCGGACGGTTCCTCGGTGCTGTACGTCCTGGAGCCGGTGCCGAACCTGTCCGGCAAGGTCGACTGGACGGTCGAACGCGGCGCCACCCGCGACCGGCTGGCCGGGCTGGTCGAGGGGTGGGGCTACCCGAGCGACGTCGTGGTCGAGGAGACCGTCGACCCGACCGACTGGGCCTACCAGGGCATGGCGCGGGGTACGCCGTTCGCCCTGGCGCACACGTTCTTCCAGTCCGGGCCGTTCCGCCCGCCCAACGTCGACCGCCGGATGCGCGGCCTGGTCTTCGTCGGCAGCGGAACCGTCCCAGGGGTTGGCGTTCCGATGGTGCTCGTCTCCGGACGGCTGGCCGCCGAACGCGTGGAGGAACTGTGAGCGGGAGCGGGGGCTCAGGGGGATCCGCCGAGGACACCAGACAGGGCAAGGACGGGTTGACACCGGAACTCCGACGGTCGTACGACCTGTGCCGCACGATCGCCCGCGCGCACGGCAAGACGTACTCGATGGCGGCCCGGCTGCTGGACGCCGAGCAACGCCGGCACGTGCACGCGGTGTACGCGTTCTGCCGGGTCGCCGACGACATCGTGGACGAGGCCGGCGAGCGTGACCTGGCCCAGACCCGGGCGGAGCTCGCGGAGTTCGGCGCGAGGTTCGAGGCCGACCTCGCCGCCGGGCACTCCGGCCATCCGGTGCTCGCCGCCGTGGTGCACTCGGCACTCACGCTGCACATCGACCCGGAGTGCTTCACGCGGTTCATGCGGTCGATGTCGATGGACCTGGACACCGCGAAGTACGACACCTGGGCCGACCTGATGGACTACATGGACGGGTCGGCCGCGGTGATCGGGGAGATGATGCTGCCGGTGCTGCGGCCTCGTGTCAATGCGGCCTTGCGCCCGGCGCGTGACCTCGGGGTGGCGTTCCAGCTCACCAACTTCCTGCGCGACGTCGGCGAGGACCTCGACCGCGGCCGGGTCTACCTGCCACAGGAGGACCTGTGGCGGTTCGGCGCCGACCCGCAGGCCCGCACGGTCACACCGGAGTGGCGGGCGCTGATGCGGTTCGAGATCGCCCGCAACCGCGAGATCTACGCCGCCGCCGACGCCGGAATCCCCATGCTGGCAGGGCGTTCGGCGCGTTGTGTGCACACCGCGCGGGTGCTCTACAGCCAGATCCTGGACCGCGTCGAGGCCGCCGACTACGACGTGTTCACCGCTCGCGCCCGGGTGCCCGGCCGGCGGAAGCTGGCGGTGGCGGTGCGGTCGATGCTCGGCCGCGCGCCCGGCCGTGGTCCTGGTCGCGCTCCCGGGAGCCCAGCCGATCCCACAACAGCAACGTGAGCGTCATGAGGCTGAAGCCGAACGCGAAGTCCTCCACCGGGATGTCCCACGGCGCCCGGATGCCGCTGGCGTGGCTCTCGGCGTACAACACGATCGGCGCGCTCAGCTTGGTGAGCCAGCCGTCCACCGGGATCTGGAAGCCGAACACGATCACGGCGGTGATCCAGAACGCCGGGCGGCGGAACATCCCGGTACGCAGCCAGGCCAGCTCCAGCACCATGACGAGGACCACGGACACGACCGCGGCCAGGGTGTACTCAGGCATGCTCGGCCCCCTGCGGTTCGCCGACCGGAGCGGCTCGCCGCGCGCGGCGGCGGTCGGCGAGGTAGCCGAGCATGGTGGTCACCGACTCGTACGTCAGCAGTGCGCAGATCGGGATCACCAGGAAGAACGCGAACTCCTCCACCGGGATCCGCAGCGGCAGCAGCCAGCCGGTGGTGTAGCGGTCGCTGAAGTGCCAGTGGCCGCGGGCGACCGCCACCGCGTCCCAGGCGAGGAACACCACCAGCACCGGGACGAGCGTGCGCACCAGCCGGCTCGGGCGGCGGTAGACCCGGGCACGGAACACGAACTCCAGCGGCAGGGTCAACACCAGGCACGCCGCCATCAGCAGGAGGTACTGGAACCTGTCGATCTGCGGACTCCTCAGCACTCGGTGCGGCACGGCGGCATCCCTGGAGTCTGTCCCGCGACAGACCCCCGGCGCCGGGTCCGGCCGGGCGTACGCGCGGACAGACCACCTGCGAGGGTAGTAACGAGATGAACGGCACCCAGGGTTCCGGGGGCCACGACCGCGAAGACGATCCCGCCGATCCGGCGGAATCCGCGCGTTCGGGACACCCGCTCGACCTCGCCGAGGTGGCTCGGCGGCTGGACGTGCACTACATGACGGCCTACCGCTACGTCCGCCTCGGCCGGCTGCCCGCTGCCCATCGCGGCGGCCGCTGGTGGGTGGATCCGGCCGATCTGGACCGGTTCGCCGCGCAGCGTACCGCCACACCGCCCGCCCGGCGGGGCGACTGGCATCCGGAGGCCTACCGCTCCCGGCTCGGCGAACGCATGGTCGAGGGCGACGAGGCGGGCGCCTGGGCGGTGGTGGAGTCCGCGCTGGTGTCCGGCGTCTCGCCGAAGGACGTGATCCTCGGCGTGCTCGCCCCCTCGATGCGGACCCTCGGCGAGGGCTGGCAGGAGGGCCGGTTCACGATCGCCGAGGAGCACCGCGCCAGCACCGTCGCCCTGCGGCTGGTCGGCCGGCTCGGGCCGCTGTTCGCCCGCCGGGGACGCCCACGCGGCACCGTCGTCCTGGCCTCGGTGACCGGCGACCCGCACAGCCTGCCCACCGCGATGGTCGCCGACGTGCTGCGCGGCGAGGGGTACGCGCTGGTCGACCTCGGCGCCGACACGCCCGTCCGGTCGGTGGTCGAGGCGGTCGGAAAGACGCCGCGGATCCTCGCGCTCGGGCTGAGCGCCGGCGCCGACCAGCACCTGGACGCCGTACGCCGCACCGTCCGCGCCGTCCGCGCGGAGCGACCCGACCTGCCGATCTACGTCGGCGGACCGGCGGTGGTCTCCGCCGGGCAGGCCACCGACCTCGGCGCCAGCGGCTGGGCCGCCGACGCCGGCGGGTTCGCCGACCTACTGGAAGGACTGACTTCTTGAGCGACGCCGAAGCCCCGGCCACCGGAACCACCACGGCGGGGGGAGCCGGAGGCCACACGACGGTGGTGTTGTTCACCCGGGACCTGCGGGTGCGCGACCACCCGGCGCTGGCCGCCGCCTGCCGGTGGTCCGCACGGGTGGTGCCGCTGTTCGTGGTGGACGACCGGATCGTCCGGGGTCCGTACGCCTCGCCCAACCGGGGCGCGTTCCTGGGCGAGGCGCTGGCCGACCTGCGGGACAGCCTGCGCGACCGCGGCGGGGACCTCGTGATCCGGTCCGGCGACGCGGTGACGGAGACGCTGGCGGTGGCGAGGCAGGTCGGTGCCGACCGGGTGGCAGTCAGTGCCGACGTCACGGCGTACGCCCAGGCCAGGCAGGACCGGCTGGCCCGGGAGTGTGAGCGTGAGGGGCTGGACCTGGCGTTGTTCCCGGGCGTCACCGTGGTCCCGCCGGGTGAGCTCCGGCCCGCGTCGGGTGCGTCGTACCAGGTGTTCACGCCGTACTGGCGGGCCTGGGACGCAGCCACCTGGCGTACTCCCGACCGCGCGCCCACCCGGGTGGAGCTTCCGGACGGGATCGCGCCCGGCGACCTGCCCGGCCGCGCCGACCTGGTGTTTGGCGACACCTCCCCGCGGCTGCCGAAGGGCGGGGAGAGCGCCGGCCGGGCCGTGCTGGACGCCTACCTGCGCAGGCTGCCCGGCGACGGCGGCGAGCTCGACCGGGACGACCTGCCCGGTGACCAGACCACCCGGCTCAGCCCGTACTTCCACTTCGGTTGCCTGTCGCCGCTCGGGGTGGCCAACCGGCTGCGCGGCAAGGCCGACGACGTCGTACGCCAACTCTGCTGGCGGGACTTCTACCACCAGGTGACCGCCGCGTTCCCCCGCATCTCCACCGACGACCTGCGCAACCGGGGCCGGGAGTGGACCGCCGACACCGAGGACGCGGTGGAGGCGTGGCGCACCGGGCACACCGGCGTACCGCTCGTGGACGCCGGGATGCGGCAACTGCTGGCCGAGGGCTGGATGCACAACCGCGCCCGGATGCTGGTGGCGTCGTTCCTCACCAAGCAACTCGGGGTCGACTGGCGGATCGGCGCCGCGCACTTCATGCGCTGGCTGGTCGACGGCGACGTCGCCAACAACTTCGGCAACTGGCAGTGGGTCGCCGGCACCGGCAACGACACCAGGCCCAACCGGGTGCTCAGCCCGATCCGGCAGGGTGAGCGGTTCGACGCCGACGGGGAGTACGTCCGCCGGTACGTCCCCGAGCTGGCCGGGATCGAGGGCGGCGCGGCGCACCAGCCGTGGCAGCTGCCCGAGGACGTACGCCGTAATCTGGACTACCCGCCACCGTTGATCGACCCCGTGCCCCGGCGCGGACCGAAGGGACCCACGTGACCGACCGGCTGTTGCGCCCGACCCAGGTGGTGGCGGGCTTCGACGACGCGGCCGACACCTACGACCTTCTGGTCGGATCCAATCCCGGCTACCACACCCATCTGCGCAGGTCGGCCCGCCGGCTCGTGCCGCTGTCCGGCGACGGGTCCGGGCTGCGGCTGCTCGACCTCGGCTGCGGCACCGGCGCCTCCACCGCCGCCCTGCTGCGGGTCGCGCCGCGCGCCCGGGTCGTCGCCGTCGACGGGTCGGCCGGGATGCTGGCCCAGGCGCGCCGCAAGCCCTGGCCGGCCGGGGTGACGTTCGTGCACGCCGACGCCGGCGACCTGACCGCCGGGCTGGCCGCGGTCGGTGAACACGAGCCGTTCGACGGGGCGCTGGCCGCCTACCTGCTGCGCAACCTCGACGATCCCGACGCCCTGCTGCGGGAGGTGTTCGGCCTGCTGCGCCCGGGCGGCACGCTCGCCGTGCACGAGTACTCCGTCGCCGGCTCGCCGCTCAGCAGCGCCGTCTGGCGGGCGGTGAGCACGTCGATCATCGTGCCGATGGGCCGGGCGGTGTCCGGTCACCCCGCGTTGTACGAACACCTGCGGCACAGCGTGCTGCACTTCGACAGCGTGGGCGAGCTGTCCGCGCGGCTGCGGTCGGCGGGCTACACCCGGGTGCGGGTGGCCCCGATGTCGGGCTGGCAGCGCGGGATCGTGCACACGTTCCTCGCCAGCCGTCCGGCCACCGCGGGCGCCAACGGCCAGGTCAACGGTCAGGTCAACGGCCGGGTGGTGAACAGCCACGCGAGAGGCCAGGCGAACGGGAAGGTCGACGGACACGTGAACGCGCACGCGGGGAAGGTCCTGGACAGGCTGGGCAATGGATCCGAGGGCCGGCATGCCGACCGGACGGCCGACGGTGCAGCTGGCGGAACTGCTGACGGGAACGGCTCGCCGCGGCCGCCGGGACGGGACCGCCGGGCGACGCTGCTCCCCTCCCCCACGGTGCGCCCGGTGCCGCGACCGCCGGAGGCTCCCCGGGTCGCCGTCGTCGGCGGCGGCATCGCCGGGGTGAGCGCCGCGGTCGCGCTGGCCGAACGCGGCGTCCGGGTCGTCCTGTTCGAACGCGAGCCGCACCTCGGCGGCCGGCTGGCCGGCTGGTCCACCCGGCTGAACGACGGCAGCGAGGTCACCATGACCCGCGGCTTCCACGCGTTCTTCCGGCAGTACTACAACCTGCGTGCGCTGATCGAGCGGGTCGACCCCGGACTCGGTTCGCTCGTCCCGCTGCGCGACTACCCGCTGCTGCACGCCGACGGTGTGCGCGACACGTTCACCCGGGTGCCGCGTACGCCGCCGTTGAACGCCGCCGTCTTCGCCGCGACCAGCCCGACGTTCGCCGCCCGCGACTTCCTCCGGCTCAAGCCCCGGGCCGCGCTGCCGATGGTGGACGTGTCGGTGCCCGACGTCTACCACCGGCTGGACGACGTGGACGCGCTCACGTTCCTCAACCGCATCGGGTTCCCGGCGGCCGCCCGCGACCTGGCGTTCTCGGTGTTCTCCCGGAGCTTCTTCGCCGACCCGCGGGACCTGTCCGCGGCCGAACTGGTGGCGATGTTCCACCTGTACTTCCTCGGCTCCAGCGAGGGTCTGCTGTTCGACGTGCCGTCCTCGCCGTTCCCGCAGGCGTTGTGGAACCCGCTCGCTTCCTACCTGTACGACCGCGGCGCGCAAGTGGAGCTTGACACCCCGGTCCGGTCGGTCGAGCCGAGTGCCGTCGGCGGTGGCGGCCGTACGCACCTCGTGCACACCGACAAGGCGATCTACGACGTGGACGGTGTCGTGCTGGCCGCGGACGTACCCGGGCTGCGGTCGCTGGTCACCGGGTCCGCTGCACTCGGCACACCCGAGTGGCGGGACCAGCTGGCCGGGTTGCCGAGCGCGCCCGCGTTCCTGGTGTCCCGGCTGTGGCTGTCCACGCCGGTGCGGGCGGACCGGCCGGCGTTCGCGGGTACGGCGGGATACGGCCCGCTGGACAACGTGAGTGTGCTGGACCGGTACGAGGACGAGGCCCGGGCCTGGGCTGGGCGCACCGGCGGGTCGGTGGTCGAACTGCACGCGTACGCCGTGCCCGACGGCACCGACCTGGACAAGCTGCGCCACGAGGTGCTCGAGCAACTGCACCGGGTGTTCCCGGAGACCGCCGACGCGACCGTGGTGGACGAACGCCACGAGTTCCGCGCGGACTGCCCGCTCTTCCCGCCCGGCGGGTTCGACCGGCGGCCCACGGTCACCACCCCGGATCCGGGCGTCGTGGTCGCCGGCGACCTGGTGCGCGTGGACGCGCCGGTGGCGTTGATGGAACGCGCCGCCACCAGCGGCCTGCTCGCGGCCAACCACCTGCTCGCCCGGTGGGGCCGCCCGACGCACCAGGTGTGGAGCGTCCCGAACGCCGGCCGGTGGCGGGCGCTGCGGGCGTTGTCCCACCGGTACGCACCCGCTGGTTCGGGGGCCGGCTCGGACGTCAGGTCAGGCTGAGGCGGACGACCGCTCCGGTCTCCAGCGCCACCCACACCGCGCCCGCGGCGTCCACTGCCAGGCCGTGCGGCTCCCTGCCGTACGGGCCGGCATCGGGACCGGCTATCTCGAACGCGGTGGCGGACTGCATGCGAGAGATTCTTCCGCGGAAGAATTCCGCTCCTCAACTCGAAATGCTTTCCACGGGCCTGTTCGGCCCCGATCAGACTCGAGCCGCTCGGCTCGGGCGGGGAACGTGAAAGCCCGCGGTGGTCAGGGCAACCCGCAGCTATCACACTTGGGTGCCAGACCCGCCGGATTGGCCGCAGCGTGGAAACTCGCGGTGGTCAGAGCCACCCGCGGTTTCCGCACTCCGATCAAAGCCGGCACTAGCGCGGGAAGGTCGCGAGTTCGGCGACCGCCTGGTCGAGGTCGTCGGGGATGCCCTGGCCGAGCAGGCGTACGAACGCCTCGTCACCTGAGGCGGCGAGCTCGCGGATGCTGTCGGCCTGCGACCTGACCCGCGCCCCGACCACGTCCAGGAACTCTCCGGTGGTCGCCTGCCAGCCGTAGGTACGAAGGAACCGTTCCAGCCGGCGTGGCCTGGCCGCGAAGTCGGTGAACCCCTCGGCCGCGACGACGCTGCGGGTGTGCAGGGGAACCCAGCTGAAAGCGGCGAGGGCCAGGTCCCACTCAGGAGTGGCCGGCCCGGCGAAGTCCCAGTCGAAGAACCCGGTGAGCCTGCCCCGGTGCCAGGCCGCGTTGTAGGTGGCGGCGTCGTTGTGGGCGATGATCAGGCCCGGTGACCACGAGCCGCCCCCGCGCCAGACGGCACCGGACGGAGGTACGAAGTCGGCGACCGCCCGGTGGTAGGCGCACATCCAGCGGGCGACCTGCTCGAGGGTGTCGTCAGCGAAGACCCAGGCAGGTCGCGGCCTGCGCGTTCCGACCGTCTCGCCGTCGAGGAACGTGAGCACCTCGCGTCCCTGCTCGTCGTACCCCAAAGGCCGCGGGGCACCCGGAAACCCCTTGCCCGCAAGGTGTTCGAGCAGCGCGTGCACTGCCGGCGTCCAGGGCCCCGCCGCGCGGCGGACCGTGTCTCCTACTCGCACCGCACCGCCGACGTTGCCGCCCTCGAGCCGCTGCTCAGTCACGCAGACATGCTGGCACGTCCACTCAACCCTCTTCCGCGGCTCGGCTCGGACGGGGAGCGTGAAAGCTCGCGGTGGTCAGGGCCACCTGCAGCTTTCACACTCCGGCGACCGGTCGGTCGAGTGGGCCGCAGCGTGAAACTCCGCGGTGGTCAGGGCCACCCGCGGTTTTCACGCTCCACTAGCCCGGGGCGGCGGGCTCGATCGGATCGACCGGCGACGAGATTCTTCCGCGGAAGAATTCCCGGGGCCCGGTCGGTGAGGTTGGCACGGCCTCAGCCGGGGAAACGGCCGGTGCTGCGCAACTCGTACCGGCGTTCGGCGTAGGCGAGGTCGTCCTTCCACAACCGGCGGGCGGCGACGCGCATCAGCGGGCGCACCGCCGGCGCGACCCGCCGCGCCACCGCGAACCCGGGCCGTCCGGAGTAGGCGATCGTCGCCTCGATGACCGCGGTCAGCGGCCGGCCCCGGTCGTCCACGCCGAGCGGGGTGGCGTGGGTCTCCACCACGCTGGTCGCGCCCTCGCCGTCGAGGATGTGCATGACGACGGTGCGCGGCTCGGGGCAGCTGAACGCCACCCGCACCGGCACACCGACCCGGCCGGCGACTCGGAAGGTCACCTCCACCACGAGGTTGTCGTCCTCGGGCGAAGGATCACGCGGGGCGTCCAGCACCTTCAGGTGGGCGAAGGAGTACGGGTGGAACCACGCGCCGTGCCACGGGTCGAGCCGGTTGGCCACGACGTCGGCGGGTTCGCACCGGCCGACCACGGTGGCCACCGCGTCGATGCTCACCGGGACGTCCGGCCGCTCGGGCAGCACCGGCGCGGGCAGCGGCTCCTCCCCGCCCGGGCCGTCCAGCCGGACCCAGCACAGCACACCGTCGTCGTGGACGGGATAGGGATCCCAGCCCGGAAAACCCTGCGCGCCGAGGCCGAGTCCGTGCCAGCGGCAGATCAGCTTGCCCCCGTCAACTGCGGCTTGACACAGCGGTGCGCCGAGGTGCGGGCAGGCACCGGGGCCGACGTGCGGCGCGCCGTCGGGCGTACGCCAGGCGACCAGCTCGATCCCGGCGACCGTACGCCCGAACGGCCGGTCGGCCCGGATCTCCGCGCTGCTCGCCAGCACGAACCAGTTGCCGGACGGCCTGGCCTCGGCACGCTTGAGGGCGGCCTCGATCAGTCCGGGGCGCGCGCCTTCCCACGTGGGCGTCTGCTCCGCCCACCGGGTCGCCGCCATCCGCCGCAAGGGGATCTTGCTCGCGACCCGCTCGGTCAACCGCCCGGCCATCTGCCCACCTCGCCCGCCTCGCGTGTGTTACCGCTCCCACGCTAACCGCTCGCAGGCTCAGGGGCTGGTCTGCCCTACTTCGCGCCGGTCCCCTACTTCGCACCGAGATCACTCAGGGCCTTGTCGGCGCCGGAGTTCAGCGGGATGGGGTCGGTCTTGCGCGCGGTGTCCAGGGAGATGTCGTTCGCCGCCGGGTTGACCTTCGCCAACTCCGCCTTGCGGTCGAACACCAGCTTGACCAGCTTGCCGGCGAGCTCGGGGTCGAAGCCCTTCTTCACCACCAGCACGTTGGGTACGACGATGGTGGGCACGTCGGCGGGCTGGTCGTACGTCGCCTTCGCCAGTGTGCCGGGCTCGTAGATCTCGCCGTACTCCTCCCGCAGCTTCGGCAGCTCCGCGGACAGGTCGAGGAACTTCACCTTGCCGCGCAGGGACGTGGTGAGGTCGGTGATGCCGCCGGTGGGCAGGCCGCCGGACCAGAACATCCCGTCCACCGTGCCGTCCTTCATGCCGTCCTGGGTCTCCGGGAGGCCGAGCCGCTGCGCCTTGACGTCCTTTGCCGGGTCGAGTCCGGCGGCCCTGAGCAGCCGCTGGGCGATCACCTCGGTGCCGGAGTTCGGCGAACCGGTGGAGATGCGCTTGCCCTTCATGTCGGCGATCGAGTCGATGCCGGAGCCGGTGCGTACCAGCACGTGGGTGTAGTTGGGGTAGAGCCGGGTCAGGGCCTCGATCGGCTGCTTGGACTTGAACGCGCCCTTGCCCTCCACCGCGTCGTCGGCGGTGTCGGCGAGGGAGAACGCGACGTCGTAGGTGCCGGCCACGATGCCCTGGATGTTCTGCACCGACGCGCCGGTCTCACTGGCGGTGGCCTTGTAGCCGTCGAGGTCCTGGCCGATCAGCCGGGCCAGGCCGCCGCCGAGCTGGTAGTAGACGCCGGTGGTGTTCCCGGTGGCGATGGTGAGCCGGCCGCCGGAGCTCTTGCCGCCACCACCACTGCCGCCGCCCGCGTCGTCGCTGCCGGAGTCGTTGCGTTTGCCGCCGCAGCCGGCCAGCGCGAGCACGCCCGCGAGCAACGCCACCGCGATCCGCAGCGGCAGCCGGGTGGACCGGTGAGTGAACCTGGTCATGTGGTGCTCCCTTGCGTGTCCGGCACCGGCGCGCCAGGCCTGCCACGCAGGCGGCGCCGGAGCAGATGGAGGACGACGGCGACGCCGATCAGAGCGCCGCCGATCCCGGCGGTGAGCGGTTCCAGGTAGAGAAGCAGGAGTGCGGCAATAAAGGCAAGGACCCTTTCCGGCGCGTTGGCCGGCCCGACGATCCAGCCGCCGGTGGCCGCGGCGAGTGCGGCGACGGCGAGCACCGACACCGCGGTGGCCGCGAGGATGCCGAGGATCGGCCCCTGTGCCAGCAGGGCGGAGCCGTTGTCGGTGAGCACGAACGCGAACGGCACCAGGAACGCCGGCAGCGCGTACCGCCAGGTGGCCCACATCGTCCGGATCGGATTGCCGCCGGTGATCGCGGCCGCGGCGACGGCGGCCAGGGCGGTCGGCGGGCTGACCTCGGACAGCACGGCGTAGTAGAAGACGAACATGTACGCCTCGGGCCGGCTCACGCCGAGCTCCACCAGCGCCGGGGTGATGATGACCGACGCGATGATGAACGACGCGGTGACGGGTACGGCGAGACCGAGGACCGCCACCGCGACCGCCGCGAACACCGCGGTCAGCACCAGCACCAGCGTCGGGTGGTCGCCGACGACCTGGGCCGCGTCGATGATGATCCCGGCCAGGTTGAGGCCCAGGCCGGTGAGGGTCACGACCGCGACGATGATGCCGGCCGCAGCGCACACCGCCGCCACCGGAAGGACGCTGCGGGTGCCCGCGGCCAGCGCCTCCAGCAGCCGGCGCGGGCCCATCCGGTGCGCGGGGTCGAGGAACGAGAACAGGAACTGCAGGATCGTGGCGTACACGACCGCACGGAACGGCGGGATGTCGGCCGCCATGAACGCCACGATCAGGAACAGCGACGCGAAGTGGTAGCCGAAGCGCAGCAACAGCTTGCGCGCCGACCCGGCCGGGATGTCCACTGCGCGGGCGCCGTGCCGGCGGGCGTCGATCTCGATCGCCAGAATGATGCCGACGTAGTAGAGCAGTGTCGGGATGATCGCGTACACCAGCACGGTGAGATAGCTGGTGCGCAGGAGTTCGGCGATGATGAACGCCGCCGCGCCCAGGGTCGGCGGCGACAGGATCGCCCCGATGCCGGCCGCCGCCAGCACCCCACCGCCCTGTTCGCGACCGTAGCCCGCGCGGCGCAGGATCGGCCACGACACCGAGCCCAGGCTGACCGCGGTCGCCGTACCCGAGCCGGAGACGGTGCCGAGCAGGAAGCCCGCGAGGGTGACCGTACGACCCGGCGCGTTCGGTGACTGCCGGCCCTTCCGGCCCTGGAACGCCGCGAACGACAGGTCGATGAAGAACTTCCCCGCGCCCGACATGTCCAGGACCGCGCCGTAGATCGTGAACAGCACGATGTAGGTCGCGGCCACGTTGAGCGGGGTGCCGAAGTACCCGCTGGTCCCCATGTAGAGCTGCGGCACGATCTCGTCGATGTTGAAGCCCACGTGCGCCAGCGACCAGTCGGCGGGGAGGTAGCCGCCGTAGTAGGCGTACCCGAAGAACGCCAGGCAGATCGCCGGCAGCCACCATCCGGTCGTACGCCGGCACGCCTCCAGCACCAGCAGCGTGAGCAGCAGCCCGGCCACCAGGTCCAGGGTAGTGGGCACCTGGCGGCGTTCGAGGAAGCCGTCGAAGTCCACCAGCGGGTAGAGCGTGACCGCCAGGGAGAGGGCGGCCAGCGCCCAGTCGAGGATTCCCGGGTTGTCGGACAGCTCGGCGCTGTCGGCACTGTCGGCGCCATCGGCGCTGTCGGGGTCGCTCGAGCTCGCCGGCGGCTTCGGCCTCGGCCGGTACGACACGAACGTCAGCGGCAGGATCGCGGCGAGGAAGAGGACGAGGTAGTACTGCGTACCCCTGGCCAGCGGGAAGAACACGACGTACAGCACGAACACGCTGACCACCGCGCACGCCACGGTGACCACCAGCGCGACCCGGCCGGACAGCCGGCGGGCGGGGCGTTCCTCGTCGTGCTCGGCGATGATGCGCTCGACGTCCGGCCGCTCCTCCGCCGGCCTCTCCGGCTTCTCCGACACGGTGGAGGATCTGGTCGACGCTGGGTGATCACCCTCTGACATATGTCACGCTCTCCCCATGGACGAGCTTGCGCACGCAGGACTCGGCCCCCGGCCGTTCGCCCGGTGGGCGGACCCCGAGGACGCGGCGGTGCCGTCGAGCAAGGTCCCAGTGTGGCTGGTACGTCGCCTCGGTGGGCTGACCCCGAGCCCGGCGGTGCCGGTGTCGGACATACCGGTGCCACCGAGTGCGCTGCCGTCCGCCGCCACGGACGCGCTGCGGTCCGCGGTCGGCGCGGCGCACGTCGGCACGGACGCGCCGGCCCGGCTGGCGCACGCGGGCGGGCAGTCCTACCTCGATCTGCTCCGCCGCCGCACCGGCGTCGAGGTCGCCATGCCGGACGCGGTCGTGTCGCCGGGCAGCCACGCCGAGGTGGCTGCCGTGCTGTCGGCCGCGGGCGAGCACGGGTTCTCTGTCGTGCCGTACGGCGGCGGCACCAGCGTGGTCGGCGGGGTCGAGCCGGTCCGGGGCACCGCACCGGACGGGGAGCCGCGGCGCGCGGTGGTGACGCTGGACCTGTCCCGGATGGACGCGCTGGTCGGCGTGGACGAGGTCTCGCGTACGGCGACCTTCCAGCCCGGCGTCACCGGCCCGCGCGCGGAGGCGCTGCTCGCGCCGTACGGCCTCACCCTCGGCCACGTTCCGCAGAGCTTCGCCCGGGCCACGATCGGCGGCTACGTCGCGACCCGCTCCGCCGGCCAGGCCTCCACCGGGTACGGCCGGCTGGACGACCTGGTGGTCGCGCTGCGGCTGGCCACCCCGGTCGGCGAGGCGCGGGCGGGCACCGGCACGCCGAACGCCGCCGGCCCGGACCTGCGGGCGCTGTTCGTCGGGTCGGAGGGCGCGTTCGGCGTGGTCACCGAGGCCACCCTGCGGGTGCGGCCGGCGCCGGCCGAGCACAGGTACGAACTGTGGGTGTTCCCGTCGTTCGAGCGCGGGCTGGCGGCGGTGCGGGCGTTCGCGCAGGACTGCCCCCGGCCGCCTGATGTCGTACGCCTGTCCGACGAGGAGGAGACCCGGACCACCCTCGCCACGCAGGGGGCGGCGGGCCGGGCGCTGTCGATCTACGTCCGGACCCGGGCGGGCCGCACCCCGGCGGTCTGCGTACTGGGCTGGGAGGGCGCGGCCGGCACGACCTCCGACGCGCGGTCGGCGGCCCTTCCCGTGCTGCGGGCGCACGACGCCATCCGGGTCGGCACCCGGGCCGGGCAGGCCTGGCGGCGGCACCGGTTCGCCGGCCCGCACCAGCGGGACGTCCTGCTGGACGCGGGCGCGCTGGCGGAGACGGTGGAGACCGCCACCGACTGGGTGAACCTGCCCCATCTGTACGACGCGGTGCGTACGGCACTCATCACCAGCCTCGAAGGGTGCGGCACCCCTCCGATGGTGTTCGCGCACGTGTCGCACATCTATCCCACCGGCGCGTCGCTCTACTTCACCGCCCTCGCCCGCCGGTTGGCCGACCCGGCCGCCGCGGTCGCGCAGTGGGCGGACGCCAAGGCGGCCGCGAGCGAGGCGATCCGTGCCGCCGGCGGCACGATCACCCACCACCACGCGGTCGGCCGCACGCACCTGCCCTACCTCGAGGGCGAGATCGGCCCGGTCGGCGCCCGCGCGCTGGCGGCGGTGAAGGCCGCGCTGGACCCGGCCGGGATCCTCAACCCCGGCGTGCTGGTCGAGCCACCGAGCGGCGCCGGTGGCGACGGCGTACGCCCCCGGGAGTAGATCCGCCGCCCGCCCGCACGCCGTCCGCCGTACCCGAGATCGCCCCGGTGAGCGGACGCCACGCACCTGGTTCCCCCGGCAGGCTGGGACACGGGCTGGGACACACCCGCCCGCACCGGGCACTCCGCCCGGCGGCACCGCGCACCCGCGCACCGCGCACCGCGCACCTGCGCACCCGCGCACCGCGAGAAGGAGTCGTCATGACCGACCGACCGTTCCGCTTCGGCGTCGTCGCCGGGCTCGCCCCCACCGGAGCCGCCTGGACGGAGACCGCCCGCCGCGCCGAGAACCTCGGCTACGACACCCTGCTGGTGCCGGACACGCTGTGGACCCTCTCCCCGTGGGTCGCGCTGAGCGCCGCCGCGGCCGCCACCTCCACGCTGCGCCTCGGCACGTTCGTCCTCAACGCTCCCCTGCGCACGCCCGCGGCGGTCGCGCACGAGGCGATGAGCCTGGACCTGGCGAGCGACGGCCGGTTCGAGCTCGGCCTCGGTGCCGGTCGGCCCGGAGCCGAGGCCGAGGCGGCCCGCCTGGGGCTGCCGTGGGGCACCCCGGGTCAGCGGGTGGACCAGCTCGCGGAGACGATCCGGACGGTGAAGGAGACGCTGGCCAAGAGCACCGCCGACGCCACGGCCGGGCAGGCGCGCGGGCCGGTGCTGCGGGCGGTGCAGCAGCCCGGACCGCCGATCATGGTGGCGGGTGCGGGGCGGCGGCTGCTCACGCTCGCCGCCCGCGAGGCCGACATCGTGGCGCTCGGGGTGGCGCCGACCGGCACGGAGTACGACCTCGCCACCAAGGTGGGCGAGCTCCGCGACGTCGCCGGCGACCGGTTCGACAGGCTGGAGATCGCCTACAACCTCGCGGCGGTGGCTCCGGCACCTTCGGACCTGCCCGGCTGGCTGGCCGGACAGCTCGGCGGGGACCCGGCCGAACTCGCGCGCGGTGGCTCGGCCGCAATCCTCACCGGTTCGCCCACGGAGATCGCCGACGCGCTCCGGCGGCGCCGGGACGCGCTCGGGATCTCCTACATCAACGTGAACGGGGCGTTCATGGACCAACTCGCGCCGGTGGTGGAAGCCCTCACCGGTCGGTGAGATCCACGGGATTTCTGTACAACCCTCGTGAACGGCGAAGCTCCGACGTAGGTATGGCCTGGTCCGGACCGGTCACGCCGACTTGCGGCTGATCATGACGAACCCGGCCCGCTGCCGGCAAGACCTTGCAGCGGATCCGCAAGAACTGGTAGGAGAGCCCTTTCCCGTTGTTGCCGGCACCTTCCCGATCCGGCCCGCGGCCGCCCGCCGATCCCTACCGTGACCGCATGTCCACCACCACTACGCCTACCGGCAGGGTGCTGCACGCCACCGGCGCCACCCCTGCCGGAATCCCCACCAGCCATGCCCGTCTGCGCGCCTGGGTCGAAGACGTCGCCCACCTGTGCGAACCGGACCAGATCTACTGGTGCGACGGTTCGGACGAGGAGTGGGAGCGGCTCACCGACGAGCTCGTCGAGGCCGGCACGCTGGTCCGCCTGAACCCGGCGAAGAAGCCGAACTCCTTCTGGGCGCGTACCGACCCCAGCGACGTCGCCCGGGTGGAGAAACGCACGTTCATCTGCTCCCGGCGCGAGGCCGACGCGGGCCCCACCAACAACTGGATGGACCCGCGGCAGATGAAGGACACGATGACCGAGCTGTACCGCGGCAGCATGCACGGCCGGACGATGTACGTCGTGCCGTTCTGCATGGGCCCGCTGGACGCCGAGAACCCGTTGTACGGCGTGGAGATCACCGACTCGGCGTACGTCGCGGTGTCGATGCGGATCATGACCCGGATGGGGCAAGCCGTCCTTGACGGTCTCGGATCCGACGGTGACTTCGTGCCCTGCCTGCACTCGGTGGGCGCGCCGCTGGAGCCGGGCGAGCAGGACGTGCGCTGGCCGTGCGACGACACGAAGTACATCTCGCACTTCCCCGAGACCCGGGAGATCTGGTCCTACGGCTCCGGTTACGGGGGCAACTCCCTGCTGGGCAAGAAGTGCTACTCGCTGCGGATCGCCAGCGCCATCGCCCGCGACGAGGGCTGGCTGGCCGAGCACATGCTGATCCTCAAGCTCACCTCGCCCGAGCAGCACGTCCACTACGTCGCGGCGGCGTTCCCGAGCGCGTGCGGGAAGACCAACCTCGCCATGCTCGAGCCGACCCTGCCGGGCTGGAAGGTGGAGACGCTGGGCGACGACATCGCCTGGATGCGGTTCGGACCGGACGGCCGGCTGTACGCGCAGAACCCGGAGTACGGCCTGTTCGGCGTGGCGCCGGGCACCGGCTGGAAGACCAACCCGAACGCCATGCGCACCATCGAGCGGGGCAACTCCGTCTTCACCAACGTCGCGCTCACCGACGACGGCGACGTGTGGTGGGAGTGCTACAGCGACTCACCGCCCACGCACCTCACCGACTGGAAGGGCCGGGACTGGACGCCGGGCAGCACCGAGCCGGCCGCCCACCCCAACAGCAGGTTCTGCACCCCGCTGCCGCAGTGCCCGATCGTGGCTCCGGAGTTCGACGACCCGCGCGGCGTACCCATCTCCGCGTTGTTCTTCGGCGGCCGGCGGGCGACCACGGTCCCGCTGGTCACCCAGGCGCGCGACTGGACGCACGGGGTGTTCCTGGCCTCCACGCTGTCCTCGGAGCAGACCGCGGCGGCGGAGGGGAAGGTCGGTGTCGTACGCCGGGACCCGATGGCGATGCTGCCGTTCATGGGCTACAACGCCGGGGACTACTTCGACCACTGGATCAACATCGGCAAGCACCACGACCACGCCAAGCTGCCGCAGATCTTCTACGTCAACTGGTTCCGGCGCGACGAGGACGGCTCGTTCCTGTGGCCCGGGTTCGGTGAGAACGGTCGCGTCCTGAAGTGGGCGATCGATCGCATCGAGGGCCGCGCGGACGCCCGGGAGACGCCGATCGGGTACGTGCCCGCTCCAGGCTCGCTGGACCTGTCCCAGCTGTCGATCGACGACGACACGGTCGAGGAGCTGGTGCGGGTCGACGAGGAGGAGTGGCGGGCCGAGGTGCCCGGCATCGCCGAGTGGTTCGAGACCATCGGCGACACCGTGCCGGCCGCGCTGTGGGGCGAGCTTGACGGCCTCAGGAGCCGGCTCGGGGAGCGGTGACAGCAGCGCCTCCACCTCGCAGCGACGACGCCGGCTCCGGCCGGTGCACGCCGCGCGGGCGGTAGCCGAGCGCGGCACTCTCACCGAGATAGTCCGCGAGCAGCCAGATCACCGCCAGCCACATCTCCGTGCCCTGGAGGCCGGGCGTGCGGTCGCGTTCGGGCCCGCGGTCGTCCTCCAGGGCGAAGGAGAACCCCGCGCCGGCACGCCACCGGGTGAGGGCCCGCTCCAGCTGCCGGCGGGCCCACGCCTCGCCCTCGTCGCGGCGCAGCCGGGTCTGCTTCCCGATCAGCCACAGCGGGTGGATCACGTCCAGCACGTTGCAGGCGTTGCCCAGGTCGTCGCCGAAGTACGCCCCGTCCCGGCTGTGGGTGAGCACGGTGTCCAGGGCCTGCTCGGGGTACGGCAGCGGTAGCCCGAACTGCGCATACGTGCCGCGGGTGAGCCGGTAGAAGCCGTTCACCGGCTGCAGCCACCGGCCGTTCACGTCCGGCCTGCTCCACATGCCGGTGAACGGGTCGGCGTTGGTGAGCAGCCAGCCGAACAGCGGCTCGGCCGGGCCGGTGACGCCGAAGTCGACCAGGTTGCGGTGCAGGGCGGTGCCCACGCCGTCAACCCACGAACCGGCCGACCAGCCGCGGGTGTCCCAGGGCAGCGCCGGCAGCCGGGAGAGGAGTTCGGGCCCGGGCAGGTCCGACACGGCGCGGACGGGGTGGGCGAACGACGTGCCCAACAGCTCCAACGCGTAACCCACACAGAGAATGTGGTAGCTCGCGCCGTTGTCAAGGCTGGGTTGCGCACGCGGATGTGCCGGTGTCGCGTACTCCGGAACGAGCCCGGTCGCGGCGTCCTGGCGGCCCCGCAGGTGCGCGGCGATCTCCTCGCCGGGCAGCTGTGGCGGTGTCGTGCCGAGCAGCAGGTCGGCGATCTCCACCGCGTCGCACCAGGCGCGCACGGTGGGTACGGCGCCGGGCCGGTCGAGGAACCGGCCACCGTGCAGGACACCCTCGCCGGAGTCGGCCACTGGTTGCCAGCAGCGGGCCAGCACGGCCTCGGCCTCCTCGCGGGCCCGGTCGGCGAACGCCGTCAGCCGCGCGGCCAGGTCGCCGCCGGCCGCCCCGGCCTGCCGAGCATTGCCGGCCTGCCCGTTCTGCCGAACCTGCCGACGGTCGCGGATCTGCCGCGCGGGGTTGCCGCCGACCACCGCCCAGGCGGGCACGTCCTTCGTCACCACCGCACCGGCACCGAGCACCGCGTGGTCGCCGACGTGCACGCCGTCCAGAACCACCACGTGCGAACCGATCCACACGTCGTCGCCGATGGTGATGCCCCGGGAGGTCGTCGGCTGCTTGCACACCGGCCGGTCGGGCGCGATCGAGTGGTTGAAGCCGAGCAGCGAGGTGTGCGCGCCGATCCGTACCTGGTCACCCATCCGGACCTGACCGCGCACCACGGAGTACGGGTTGAGCGTGCACTCCGACCCCATCTCCAGGACGTCCACCTTCACCAGGGCGTGGCCTCCGATGTAGGAGGTCGCGCCGAGGCGCAGCCGCCCGGGATGGACGTGGGCGCGGGGAGAGACGAACACGTCGGGGCCGAACTCCACGTCACCGCGGCCGACGAGCTCGTTCTGCCACTCCTGTTGCGCCTTGCGCTCGGCCTCGGTCGCGTCGCGGTGGAACGACCAGGGCGAGCCGAAGTCGTAGTACGTCTCGTACCGGAGGTCCGGCTGGAGGTCCGGCTGGGGCTCTGGACGGGTCTCGGGCACCGGCACATCGCCTTCGGTCATCAGGTCCCCCTCGGGAAAACGCTCTCCGACCTACCAGTCTGGAGTACCCGGCACGGTCGGGACAACGCGCGCTTCAGGAACCGGCCGACCGGTGACCGCCCGCGCGGGCAAGGACGGACCCCGCCGGGACGACACGTCGCACACCCGGCCTAGCGACGAAGGAGACGCCGGCGTACGCGCCGGGCCAGGATCCTGACCAGCTCGGTGGAGCGAACCTTGTGCACCGGCACGCCCACCTTCTCCGGCTTCGCCACCGGCGGAGCCGGCGGCACGGGGTTGAGGGTCGGCACCGCGGCGATCGCGCCGAAGAGCGCCTGCGCCGCCGCCTCCGGGTCCACCAGGGCCGTCGAGGTCGACTCCTCCGCCGCGTCGGGCAACTGCCTGTGCAGCAGTTCCAGGTCACCGATGACGCGTACCCCGGAGCTCGCGATCCGGTTCGCCATCTCGCGGCCCACCGCGACCGCTTCCTCCTGCGCCCACCGCGGAGTCGTCACCCTCGGCTCGTCCGGAACGGGCGTGCGGGCCTCCTTCAGCCGCTGGATTGCGCCGTACCGCACCAGCCTGGAGTAGAAGTTGTCCGGCAGCTCGTCCTGGCCGCGGAACTCGACGTTGAAGCGCCGGACCATCTCGATCTCGCCGAGACTGAGCGACCTGTTCGTGGCCACCGGCACCGCCGGCAGCGTTCCGTCCGGCAGACCGAGCAGCGACTCGAACACCCGCAGCACCATGTCGGGTTGGGAGTCGTCGACCACGACCACGCTCACCCGGTCCCGCCCGACCACCTCGACCCACCGCTCGATCAGCCGATCGTGCCGGTGCCGGCGCCAGAAGCTGGGGTTCGGCTGCTCGTACGGCGGAACCCGCAGCATGTGGTGCAGCCAGTTCTCGTACGTCGTCCGCTGGCCGTTCTGCACGTACTGCTGCCACTGCGAGGGAAGGATCTTCACCAGCGGACGAAGGGTCACCACGACGTGCACCCGCTCGCCGCCGAGGTCCTCGACGATGCGGGCGATCGCTTCGGGTTCGGCCTCGGAGAAGAACTCGCTGCTGATCACGCCGGTCTGCGCGTCGGCGGTCGCCAGGTCCTCGAGCAGCCGGTCCCAGTGGTGCTGCTTCGGCGGGTCGTCGCCCATCATCGAGTGCCGGCCGGTCACGGCGAGCACGGCGTGCATGGGGTGCCGGTCGTAGCTCGGGTAGTAGATGCCCCGCCCGGCCAGCTCCTCGCGGATCTCGAACAGCGCCGCCTGGACGGCAGTCGTCCCCGTCTTGTGCGGTCCGATGTGCAGCAACCGGGCGCCGACCGGCAGCCTCCACTCGTCGACGGGCGGAGCGGACGTCAAGGCGAGTTCGTCTGTCATGGCAAAGGCACGGTAATGCCACATACAAGGGCGAGCTACGTGGGGTGCCTTTCGCGTCCGAATTCGGACACCGATGAGACGCCAGGTGATCGGACCACTGCGGTGAGGAGCAACGGATCGGTCGACCGGACCCGGGTCGCCCCGAGTCGGAGGAGAGTCCGGTCGGCGGTAGCGACAACGACGACTCGAGGCGTAACGAAGCCACGGACAGGCCAGTTGAACAATCCCGAACGATGAGCCGCGGACTCACCCGGCCACCGAGATTGGGCGCAATTGTGCTGTCGCCTGTCAGTTCCGCAGGACACACGCCTCGTCCATGACATGAATACTGGGCGAGAGCGTCTTCACATAGCCCACGCCTGGCTTCTCGTACGCGGTCTCCAGTTGCGACGCGCCGTTGTAATCAGCCGCGACCAGCAGGAGGTGGTACTTACCGTTCGAGTCCTTGTCCGCAGACTGGCCCAAGGTGCCCGTCGCCTGCGTCCACCTACCGTCACTGTCGATGTCGATCGGAGTGCCGGCGATCCAGAAGACCGACTCGTCTCCGCGCACGAGGAGGAACAAGCTTTCATGGCGCTCCATGTGGGCGGTTCCGGCCACGCTGATTCCCTCGTACGGAGCGCGATACACGCAGCCCGTGAGCGGGTCCCGTGGCCTGGCGGTGAAGGCCCCGACGCTGGGCCTCACGGCCTCGACGGCGGCGTGGGAGTCCTGGTAGGCGAGCCAGGAAAACACAGCTGCCGCGACGGCGCCCGTGACGGTTGCGAACCCCACCACGATGGCGCCGACA
Organism: Actinopolymorpha cephalotaxi; assembly: GCF_013408535.1. NCBI lineage: Bacteria > Bacillati > Actinomycetota > Actinomycetes > Propionibacteriales > Actinopolymorphaceae > Actinopolymorpha > Actinopolymorpha cephalotaxi. The sequence continues at coordinate 6,523,214 of NZ_JACBZA010000001.1, read as the reverse complement.
ACCTTCAGTGTCGCCAGTGTCGCTCCATTCATGGCCATCGTCTCTCCCCCCGGAGGAAGCCATTGGTGAGATGAAGCTACGTGCTTGTCCGCTGCACCGGGAACCGAATCTCATCTGGGTGATCAGACTGTGATCAATTTCCGACCCGGTCGCACCACCAAGGCCTCCAGCCCAATAGCCCAATAGCTTCACGGCCCGATGTCAGCGTCGATAATCCGCTGAGTGGATAGTGCAAACTTGCGGGAGAGTCGAGTAAAGACCTCCGCGGAGAAGCTGAGGGAGACGGTCCCGCTGCGCACGATCCGCGCGGGGCCGGTCGCCGGCGCCTGAGACTGCCAACACACTGGCCTTTCGCCGAGCGCACATGAAAACGGCCCCGAACCCAATGGGATTCGAGGCCATTCCGATCTCTTGAGAGATCACATTGGCGGAGGCGGCGGGATTTGAACCCGCGAGAGGGGATGAACCCTCAACCCGCTTAGCAGGCGGGCGCCATAGACCGGACTAGGCGACGCCTCCCCTCGTCCTGGCAGCGCCAGCACGCCGGATCAGGGTAGCGGGCCGGGGCGGAGCCGGGCAAAGCGACCTGCCCGAAGCCACGAACCGCGAGGTCAGATGGCCAATCTCAGGGTGGTGGCGTAGCGTGCGCTGATCCGGGCGTCCGTCGTCTATGCCGGGAAACCGGCCGATTGCGCAGGTCGAACCCGGATAGTCGCACCAAAACGGGCATCACCTGTCACGAACCTGTCCGGAACCGAGGAGAATCCTTCGAACCGGGCAGGCCGATGGCAGCCCGCAGCACAGCAGTAGGACCGAACGACCAACAGGAGCGAACGTGGAGCTCGGCACACCTCGCGACGAGAGCGGACCGGATATCGCACCCGCTGGTGCAACTCCGGGGTCCGCTCACACGTCGTGCCAGGGTGAGAGCCCGCACATTCGCGCCCGAGGGTGGTCCTGGACGGGGGTCCCAGTGGGATTGAATACGGTCCATGTCTGAGCTGGTAAGGGACGAACACGACACGTCGTCGACGCCACCGGTGACCGACCGGCGGCGTCGTCGGCCGGTGTCGTTCACCAGCGCCCTCCTGCTCACGGTCGCCGGCGCGATCGTGCCCGGCCTCGGCCTGCTGGCCGCCGGCCGCCGCCGGCTCGGGGCGGCCGTGCTGGCCGTCGCCGTGGCCCTTCTCGTGTTCATCGCCTGGATCGGGCTCACCCAGCGGCGGTCGCTCCTGCACTGGCTGGTCCAGCCGGACACCCTCCGGGTGATCGGGATCCTCCTGCCCATGGTCGGCCTGGCCTGGATGGTGGTGATCGTCCTCACCTACCGGTCGCTGCGGCCCTGGAACATCAGCCCGTTGCAGCGCATCCTGGGCTCGGCCCTGGTCACCCTCCTGGTGCTGGCCGTACTCACCCCGCTCGCCGTGGGCGGCCGCTACGCCCAGGTGCAACGCGGAGTCGTCCAGGACGTCTTCGCCGGTACGGAGAGCCGGAGTGCCACCCGCCCCAAGAACGTCACCGCGGCCGACCCGTGGGCCGGCCAGGACCGCGTCAACGTCCTGCTGCTCGGCGGCGACGGCGGTAAGGACCGCTCCGGCATCCGGCCGGACAGCATCCAGGTCGCGAGCATCGACACCCACACCGGCAACACCGTGCTGTTCAGCCTGCCGCGCAACCTGGAGAAGGTGCCGTTCCCGCCGGGCTCCTCGCTGGCCAAGGCGTACAAGGGCGGCGTCTACGCCGGGCCGGGCGACCAGCTGGAGTGGATGATCAACTCCATCTACCGCAACGTCCCCGCGCAGCACCCCGGCCTGCTCGACAGCGACAACCCCGGCGCCGACGCCACCAAGCTGGCCGTGGGCCAGGCGCTCGGCCTGAAGCTGGACTACTACGTCCTGATCAACCTGCAGGGCTTCGCGCAGCTGGTCAACGCGCTCGGCGGGATCACCGTCAACATCAACGAGCGGGTGGCCATCGGTGGCGCCACCGACGAGGGCATCAAGCCGTCGGGCTACCTCCACCCGGGCCCCAACCAGCACCTCGACGGCTACCACGCACTGTGGTTCGCCCGCGGCCGCTACGGTGCGGACGACTACCAGCGGATGCTGCGCCAGCGGTGCGCGATGAAGGCGATCATCGACCAGGCCAACCCGGGCACGGTCCTCACGAGGTACGAAGCGATCGCCAAGACGTCGAAGCACATCGTGCTCACCGACATCCCCGGCTCGCTGCTCCCGGCGTTCGTCGACCTGTCGATGAAGGTGAAGGGCGGCGACGTCAAGAGCATCGCCTTCACCAACAAGATCATCAAGCCGTGGAACCCCGACTACAAGCTGATCCACAAGCGGGTGAGCACCGCGCTCGCGGCCAGTGAGAAGGCGCCGCCGACCAAGAAGCCGGCGACCAACCGGACGGTGAAGCCCACGCCGACGCCCAAGCCCTCCGTCAGCGCCACCCCGGACCCGAACGCACCGGCCGACTCCCTCGCCGACGCCTGCGCGTACCGCCCGATCCAGTAGCCGGCCCGGCTCGGTGGCCGGTCCGGTTCGGTAGCTCGGCTCAGTCGAACGGGCGGTAGCCGTGGGCGGTGTTCAGCCGCCCCTGCAACTGCTCCTCCAGCGAACCGACCGGGGCATCCAGCAGCCGGGTGGCGATCAGGCTGCGCCGGCCGTCCGCCAGTGCGACGACGAACACCGCGCCGGCGTCGCCGTCGGACCGGCGTACGTCGGCGACCTCCGACCAGCGCGCCGACCGCACGCTGTCGCGGCGCCAGTTGGTCCGGTTGACGAACCCCTCGTCCGACAGCACCAGCCCCGACCGCCGGCTGAGCAGCGACCAGGCGGCCAGCGCCACGACGATCACGAAGACCGCGAAGAAGATCCACTCCAGCACCACGACGAGGGTGCCGTCGATCGCGGGTACGCCCCGGCGGAGCGCCTCGAGCACCACGGCCAGGGCGAGCCACACGCAGGCCATCCCGAGCATGCGCACCCCGAGCGCCGGGCGCAGGCGGTAGCTGACCGGGGAGCTCGCGCCGGGCGAACCGGGCGTGGGCGAGCCGGGCGTGGAGCCGGACGGGGTCTGTGGGGCGGACATGACACCGGAGTCTGTCACGAGGCCACCATGCCCCCGTCAGGCGTCCGGCCGGCGTCCCGTCGACCCCGTTCGCCTCCCCTGAGGCACGGGACATCCCGCCCGGGCTCGGCTATCTTCGACGAAGTTGATCAAGACACTTGCGACCAGCCGGTCGGAAGGTCGGAAAGGCAGAAGGACATGCGCGATCTCGAGTTCGTTCGCGCAGACGACGGGACGTACCGCCGCCTCTGGGACGACTTCAAGGACGGGTTCACCGTCGGCACGCCAACGGCAAAGTGGTTCTATTTCCGCGCCGGGAGCTTCACCGGTGACGACGGCATGATCACCACCGGCCCCCACGGCCTCACGGTCGTCTCCCCGGGCAGGAATTCGACGACCGGCGACCCCGCGTTCACCCTCACCCTCGCACCGGACAGCCGAAACGGCGGCCTTGCCGGCGGGCTCGACCACGTGAAGTGGCTCGCCTACGCCAACCACACCGCCTCCAGCGGCCATCCCGGCTTCGATGCCGTCACCGGCCAGGTGCTCTCCCTCGAGACCTGGCTGGGGGGACGGACGTACGGAACTCGGTTCCAGCCGTTCGGAGGCGCCGTGGACGACCCGGACGACGACCTGCGGCTCGCTTCGTTCGCGGCGAACCTGATCGACTTCGAGACGTATGCCGTCTTCGACTTCTTCCTTACGAACAAGACCATCTACGCCTTCTACGAGCGCCTCCCGTTCGGCAGGGGTCCGGCGCTCGGAGACAACTACGCGGCCTTCAGTTTTCAGATCCCGGTCGCCGCGAACCATCCGCGGGCGGTGCACCATCTGAGGATCTCCTACGACCGTGCGGCCGGAACCGTGCGCTGGTACGTCGACGAGGAGGAGGTGTTCGGGGTCGACCGCATCGGCTGCCGCATCGACCGCAGATACCTCACCCTCGACCACGGCGGTGAGGACGTGCTCCTGGAGCCGCGACAGCTTGCCTGCGGGATGGGCATGTTCACGTTGCTGGACGGCTACTGCCCGACCGGCACCAGCCTGGTGAAGCTCGGGGACGGCCCCACCGGATACTTCGACCCGAACGTGGGCGAGCCAACGCCGTCGACCTTCGTGGATCCGTCGAGTCTCCCGTCCAGCCGGCTCTTCGGTCAGGGGGCGAGGCTCGACGTTCGTCGCGTGGTGGTCTCGAGCACGGTCGGCACGTGACCCTGGCTCTCGCATCGGGGGTGGTCAGGCGTCCTGGCCGGCGCTCGGTTCGGTAGGGCCGCCGACCAGCGCCTGGAACGCGGGCCGGAGCAGGTCGGTGATCTGCTCCGGCGAGGCGTCGCGAAGGTGGTCCAGCTCGAGCAGGTGACGTCCGGTGGTGACACCCAGCAGGACCGCGACCAGCAGCGCCGACCGCAGCTCGGGGTCCTCGGCGGGAATCACCGCGGCACCCTGGGCGATCTGCCCGGCCAGCGACGCCCGCACCGCCTCGGTCGCCTCCGGGTGGGTGAACGCCGACCGCAGCAGGGGCATGCTGGCGGGCTGCCCGCTCAGCTTGACGCCCAGGATCGACAGCAGCAGCTCGGCGAACTCGGCCGGCTCGGCGGGGAGTTCCTCCTCCGCCGGTACGTGCACGGACTGCCGGAACAGCTGGTCCTTGGAACCGAAGTACTGCATCACCAGCGCCGGGTCGACCCCGGCCGCCCCGGCGACACCCCGGATGGTGGTGCGTTCGTAGCCGCGCTCGGCGAACTCCCGCCGGGCCGAGGCGAGGATCCGCTGCTCGGTCTGCCGGCGGCGCTCGGCCCGGCTGAGCCGGGGACGGTCGGCCGAGTCGGGCGAGCCGGTCTCCTCGGGTTTCCTGGCGGCGCTCATTCTCGTGACTCTACCGGCGTTGACCGAAGCCATGATTTCGCTCTACGCTCGTTGAGATTCAACAATCGTTGAGTGAACGGGAGAGATCATGTCCGAGCCGACAATCGAGCAGACCACCGAGCCGACCTCGGAACCGACCACGGGGCTGACCCCGCGACTGGCCTTCGAGCGGTTCCGGCGCTCGGTCCTGTCCGGCACCACCGACGACTCCGCCGACCAGGCCGAGGACGTCGTGGTCGAGTGGCCGTTCAACCCTCCCGGACGTCCGCACCGGCTCCAGGGCAGATCGCGGCTCGAGGCGCTGACCCGCGCCGGGCGGGCGGCGCTGCCGATGCGCATCGAGGACGTCCCCGTCGTGGCGATCCACGACAGCCTCGACCCCGAGGTGGCGATCGTGGAGTACGAGCTCGCCGGGACGCTCACCGCTACGGGAGAGCGGGTGTCGGGTGCCGTGCTGGTGCTGCTCCGCGTCCGCGACGGGCAGGTCGTGCACGTACGCGAGTACCAGGACGTGGTGGCGATGGCCCAGGCGTTCGGCCGGTTCGACGAACTGGTGGCCGCGGTGAAGGAGGCGGCAGCAGCCGACCCGCCCGATGCCGAGAGCGCTCCTACCCACAGCGCGCACAGCGCGGACAGCGCCGACCCGGCGGGCACCGGGCCGCGGGCCGTCTTCGCCCGCTACCAGCAGGCGGTGCTGGCGAACTCCCGCGAGGAGATGGCCGACCTGTTCGCCCCCGACGGCGTGCAGGAGTTCCCGTTCCGCCTGCCCGGCATCCCGGAGCGGCTGGAGGGCCGGGAGGCCGTGCGTTCCTGGCTCTCCCGGAACGCCGGGCAGCTGATCCGGTTCGAGGCGTACCGCAACGTCGTCGTCCACGACACGACCGACCCGGAGGTGATCGTGGTCGAGCACGACATCGACTGCACCCACCTGCCGACCGGCCGCCCGCTGCGGATGTCGTACGTCTACGTCCTGCGGGTACGCGACGGGCAGATCACCCTGCTGCGCGACTACGCGAACCTGCTGCCCGTGCTCGGTGCCCGCCTGGTCAGCCCTTGATGCCGGTCTCGGCGACGCCCTGCACGAGATAGCGCTGCAGGAACACGAAGATCAGCACCAGCGGAAGGATCGACACCCCGGCGGCCACGAACAGCTCGTGGATGTTGATGGTCTGCGCGGTGACGAACGTCGACAGCGCCACCTGCACGGTCCACGACGAGGAGTCCTGCCCGATCACCAACGGCCACAGGAAGGCGTTCCAGTTGGCGATGAACGTGATCGCGGCGATCGCGGCGCAGAAAGGCAGCGAGTTGGGTACGACGATCAGCCAGAACGTCCGCCAGTAGCCCAGGCCGTCGACCCTGGCCGCTTCCTCGAGCTCCTTGGGGAAGTTGATGAAGTACTGCCGGAACAGGAACGCCGCGAACCCGCTGAACAGCCCCGGGATGATCAGGCCGCGCAGCGAGCTCACCCAGCCGAGCGAGGAGACCAGCACGAAGCTCGGGATGAACGTCACCGCCGCCGGGATCATCAGCGTGGCCACGATGAGGTAGAAGATCTTGTCGGCCGCGCGGTGGGGAATGCGGGCCAGACCGTAGCCGGCCATCGCCGCCAGCAGCAGCTGCCCGCCGGTGCCGAGCACGCCGACGACCGCGGAGTTCCACAGCGCACGCGCCATCGGAACCTCGCTGTCGTTGAAGAGTTCGGCGATGTTCCCCCACTGCAGCGCGCTCGGGAACACCTTCCAGCCGGGCGCGGTGATGTCGGCGTCGGTGGACAGCGCGTTCCGCACGATGAGGTAGAACGGCACCAGGAACACCAGCGTGGTGACCAGCAGCGCCGCCCACCGGGCGATCTTGGCCACCGTCGCCATCGGGCCGCGGCTGTGCCCGATCGGGACGGGTGTTCCGGTGGTGCGTACGGCGGGTTGGGTCGTGGTCGCCATCAGTCCGCCTTACCGAAGCCGAAGATCCTGCTCTGCACCAGCGTGAGGATCATGATGATCACCGCCAGGATGAGTGCGCCGGCACTGCCCCGGCCGAGGTCCTGGATGGAGCCCAGCGAGACGCTGTAGAGATACACCAGTGGCGGCCGGGCGTAGTTGACGTTGCCGACGAGGTTGTAGAACTCGTCGAACGCCTGGTAGGCCGCGATGAGGTTCAGCAGCAGCACCGCAATGGAGGTGGCCCGCAGCTGCGGGAACGTGATGAAGCGGAACACCTGCCAGCCCGGCTTCGCGCCGTCGACGTAGGCCGCTTCGTACAGCTCGGTCGGAATGCGTTGCAGGCCGGCGATGAACAGGATCATGTAGAAGCCGAGCTGCAGCCACAGCCGCACGGTCACCAGCGGGATCCAGTACCACGGCGGGTTGACGGTGCTCAGCCAGGCGATGTTCTCTATGCCGAACCAGCTCAGCACGGTGTTGGCCAGGCCGAACCGCACGCCGTTGAAGATGGACAGCTTCCAGATCAGCGAGGCCACGACGTACGAACACGCGGTGGGCAGGAAGAACACCGAACGGAAGAAGGCGCGTGCCACCCGTACGCCGTTCACCAGCAGCGCCAGGCCGAGCGACAACGCGAAGGTCAGCGGCACGATGAACACCGCGAACACCGTGAAGGTCACCATGCTGGACAGGAAGTTGGGGTCCGTCAGCATGTCCGCGTAGTTGCGCAGCCCCACGAAGTCGGTGGGCGTGACCGTGTTGCGGGCATCGAAGAAACTGAGGAACAAGCTCCACACGATCGGCACGTAGCCGAAGACCAGCAGCCCGACGAGGAACGGTCCGACGAACAGCCAGAAGGCGAGGGAGGAGCCGCGGATGCCGCGGCGCCTCCCCTTGCCCGTCGACGTTTTGGTGCCGTCCGCGGTGGACGACTCGGTGACGGCGCTCATCGCCGCTCAGCCGAACAGCCGGTCGAGCTCTGCCTGGCTGGTCTTCTTCGCCTTCGCCGCCTCCGCGGCCGGGTCGGCGCCCTTCTTGATGATGTTGGTGAGCATGTCGCCGAACGCCGTGCCCATCTTCGGTGTCCAGGCGGGGTTGTCGGTGAAGCCGTTGTCGGCGGCGAGCTTCACCGCTTCGGCGGCGGCGCCGGTCTGTAGCTTCTTCGCCTTTGCCGCAAGGCTCTTGCGGGGCGGGATGTGGAAGCCGTAGCTCAGGCTCCAGTCCTCCTGGAAGTCCGTCTTGTCGATCCACAGCCAGCGGACGAACTTCTTGGCGGCCTCGACGTTCTTGCTCTTCGCGGAGACGAACTGCGTCCAGCCGCCGGAGTAGACCGCGTCCTTGCCCTGCGCGTCCAGCTTCGGGAACGCCATCACGCCGACGTCGTCGCCGAACTTCTTCAGGATGGCGGGCATCGCCCACAGGCCGATCCACTGCATGGCCGCGAGTTCGTTGATGAACGCGCCGGGGTCGGTCCACTCGGTGGGGGCGCCGAGCAACATCGACTTGCTGGCGTACAGCTCGTGCAGTTTGGAGTACGCCTGCAGGGCGCGCTCGCCGGTGAAGTTGGGCTTGTGGTCCTGGGTGAGGTAGGTGCCTCCGGAGGAGTACAACGCGGGACCGCCCATGGCCAGGCCGCCGTCGTTGCCGGCGTACAGGCCCTTCATGTTCTTGTTGGTGAGGGCCTTCGCCGCGGTGATGAGCTCGTCGATCGTCGTCGGCGGCTTGAGTCCGGCCTTGTCCAGCAGGCTCTTGCGGTAGTAGATGAGCTGCGGGTCGTCGATCATCCGGATGCCGTAGAGCTTGCCGTCGACGGTGTTGGTGGTGATGTCGTTGGCGTTGAAGTCGTCCTTGACGTCGCTGATGATGTCGTCGAGGGGTACGACCTGCTTGCTCTGCACCATGGCGATGTTGAGCTGGCTCTCGAAGATGTCCGGGCCCTTGTCGGAGAGCAGTCCGGAGGCGAGCTTCGACGCGTAGTCACCGGGTGTCCACTGCACGTTGACAGCGGCCTTGTCGTACGCCTTGGCGTACTTCAGCGCGGCTTCCTTCGTGCCGGTCTCGCCGTACTGGTGGTACCACTGCGACAACACTGTGTTGCTACCGCCGCCACCGCCGCCGCCCCCGCTCGCCGGGCGTCCGGTGTTCCCGCCACAGGCCGCGGCGAACGCGCCGAGGGCTGCCAGGCCACCCGTACGGCGCAGGAAGGTTCGTCGGCTCCAAGGGCCGGCCGGCTGTGTCGGGGTCATGCGTACACACCTCCGATAAAGAAACGCCGGCCGGAGCGATCACAGCCGGCGACATACGTGCGGACTCCCGGTCACGTCGACCGACGCGGGAGGACACGCTGCCACCGTCGACGGTTCCGCCGGCGACATGAGTGATCTCCCACGTTGGAAAACAGTCGCATTCGGCGGGAATGACGTCAAGAGTTAAATCGTTCGTGCACCGTTTCGTTGTACGCAACGTGCCGGAAACGGGGCGAACCCGCGCCGGGACGGCCCAGATCGCGGAGGCGTGCGATCTGGACCCTCCGAGCACGGGCTCGACGAGGGCACCGGCGCCGGGGCCGACTGGGGCGGTCCCGGCGGATCGGGGCTGTGCGGTGGTTCTGTCGGTGCGGCTGTTCGGTGGTTCGGCTTGCGGCGGTGCGCGGGAACTTCCGGTGGTGCGATGCTGCCGGGTGCTGCGCTGCTGCGAACTCCTGCGAACTTCGTCGTCGGGCGACTCCGCGGTCGGCGTGCCTGTGGTCCGCGCGGCGCCTGCGGCGTACCGGCCGATGATCGTATCGGCGTGGCTACCGCGTCACTTCGTCCGGGCCGTACTCCCGTCCGGGCTCGTCCATCCGGTCGTCGAGCCAGTAGGCCCCGCCGAAACCACCGGTCCCGCCACTCACGCAGAAGACCAGCGGATCGCGGACCTGGTCCCGCCCGACGTCCGGGTCCGGCGCGGTGTACGAGGGTCCGGGAGACCCCTGCGCCGCGGCGAACTCGAACCCGTGTGGTGCCGGCATTGACGCCGCCTTCCGATCTCGTGCAGTACCCCATGGTCACCTGCTCCAATGCCGGTCAGCACCGGTTTCCGCAAATTTGCCACCCAACTTTGCGAGGGATCCCTCATGTTCGCGTCGGCCTGTCGGCGGCTCGGCGGCTGACGGCACGAAGGCCCGGCGCGAGTGCCCGCGCGCGGCGGTCGCGGCGGCGGCGGACGATTCTTCCGCGGAAGAATCGCGGTGCAGCAGAATCCGGAGCGGCGATCCCGTCGTGGATTCTTCCGCGGAAGAATCCGCTGCCGGCCGAGTCAGGCGACCGGTTCAGTCGTGTACGGGGCTCTCGTGCTCGCGGTGGGTGGCCGACTCGATCTGGAACGTCGAGTGCTCCACGTCGAAGTGCCCGGCCAGGCAGGTGCACAGCGCGTCCAGTACCCGTCCGGTGTGGCCGCCGGCCATCGTCGCCTCGTCCACGACGACGTGCGCGGACAGGACGGGCAGGCCGGAGGTGATCGTCCAGGCATGCAGGTCGTGGACGTCGACCACGCCGGGCACGTGCGTGATGTGGTGGCGTACGGCCTCCATGTCCACGCCCCTGGGCACGGCCTCCAGGAGTACGTCGATCGCCTCCCACAGCAGCCCCCAGGCGCGGGGCAGGATCATCAGGGCGACCAGCCCGGACGCGACCGCGTCCGCGCGCTGCCAGCCGGTCAGCGTGATGACCAGCGCCGCGACCACCACCGCGACCGATCCGAGCAGGTCGCCGAGGACCTCGAGGTAGGCGCCGCGGAGGTTCAGGGAGTCCGACTGCGCCCGGTGGAGCAGCAGCAGGGACGCGGTGTTGGCGGCCAGGCCGACCAGCGCGACCACCAGCATCAGCCCGGACTTCACCTCGGGCGGTTCGGACAGCCGCTGCACCGCCTCGACCAGGATGTAGAGCGCGAGGCCGAACAGAATCACGGAGTTGGCCGCGGCGGCCAGGATCTCCGCGCGCTGCCAGCCGAACGTACGCCGGCTCGTCGGCGCGCGCTGGGCCAGCGTCACCGCGCCCAGAGCGAGCACGATGCCGGCGGAGTCGGCCGCCATGTGGCCGGCGTCGGCGAGCAGCGCCAGTGAGCCCGACAGGATGGCGCCGACGACCTGGACCACCAGGACCGACGCGGTGAACAACAGGACGAGCATCAGCCGGCGCCGGTGGCCGCCCGTCGCGGTTCCCTGCGGCGCTGCGTGGCCGTGCCCGTGTCCGTGTCCGGCGGCCATCAGGAGGTCCCTTCCGCACGCGGGGGCCGACGGCCCGGGCGACTTGGACGGCGGTGGGCGCGGACCGGGCCGGACTCCTGCGTCCGCGCGGGCTCGTGGCCGCTGGCGGGGAGGTTCTCGTGCGGCCGGGCCGACCGGGCGAACCCGGGTGCCCGTACGTCGGAGTGCTCGCGTACGTCGGAGTGCTCGCGTACGTCGGAGTCCGCGCAGGTGGTCTGCTCGGCGCCCTCGTTGACCACGGCGAGGAACTCCACCAGGGCGTGCGCGAGGTGCGGGCTGGCCAGGTCGTAGCGGACCTGGCGGCCTTCGGGCGTCGCCGACACCAGGCCGGATCCGCGCAGGAAGGTGAGGTGGTTGGAGACGTTCGGCCTGGTCAGGTCGAGGGTGTCGGCGAGCTGGGCCGGGTAGGCGGGCCCGGCGACCATGGCGAGCAGGATGCGGCAGCGGGTGGGGTCGGCGATCGCCCGGCCGAGCCGGGACATCGCGTCCACGTCCGCCGGGCCGATCGAGGCGGCCTGCGGTCGGTGGGGTCCGGGTGGTGGCGTGCGCACCCGGTCAAGGTACAGCACTCACTGAATTAAGCAAACGCTGAATCATCACCTCCACCCGATTTCGACCGGTACGCCGGTACGCCGGGCCGGTCCGTGGAACGGCCGGCAGGAACGGTCAGCGTGCGAGCCAGCCGCCGTCCACCGGCACGACCGCGCCCGACACGTAGTCCGAGGCGGCCGAGGCCAGGAAGACGGCCACGCCGGCGAGGTCGTCCGGGCGGCCCCAGCGCCCGGCGGGGATCCGTTCCAGGATGGCCCGGCTGCGATCCGGGTCGCCGCGCAGCGCCTCGGTGTTGTCGGTGGCGAAGTAGCCGGGCGCGATCGCGTTGACGTTCACGCCGTACGGAGCCCACTCGTTGGCCAGCGCCCGGGTCAGCCCGGCCAGCCCGCTCTTCGCGGCGGTGTACGCGGCGACGTTGATCCCGCCCTGGAAGCTCAGCACCGACCCCGTGAAGATCACCTTCCCGGCGCGGCGGCGCAGCATCGGCCGGCCGAGCTCGCGGGTGAGGGCGAACTGCGCGGTCAGGTCGACCGCGAGGACCTCGTCCCAGTCGGCGTCGGCGTAGTCGACGGCGGGCGAGCGCCGGATCGTGCCGGCGTTGTTGACCAGGATGTCCACCGGTCGGTCCCGGCCGGCGAGCTCCCGCCCGAACTCCGTCACCGCCGTACGGTCGGCGAAGTCGACCCGGTGCCCCTCGAAGGAGCGGCCGAGCGAGGTCACCGCCCGCTCCACCTCGCTGCCGCTGGCCTGGAGCCGCGAGCTCACCCCGATCACGTCGGCGCCTGCGGCGGCCAGCGCCCGGGCCATCGCCAGCCCGAGCCCGCGGTTGGCGCCGGTGACCAGTGCCAGCTTCCCCGTCAGGTCGAAGATCCCGCCCGTGCCGGACGAGGCACCGGAAGAGTCGCTCACGAGGCGTCCTGGCAGTCGATCAGCACCTTCATCACGCCGCCGCCGGACTCCAGCGCGTCGAACGCCGCGCTCGCGCCGGACAGCGGGACCACCCGCGAGATCAGCTCCTTGGCCGGCACCTGCCGGTCGGCCACCAACGTGACGGCGAACTCGAAGTCGTCCCGGGTGTAGACGCGGGTGCCGAGGACGGACAGCTCCCGCAGGAAGACCTGGTTGAGGTCGACCAGCCGCGGCTCGGAGTGGATGGCCACGACCACCATCGTGCCGCGTACGCCGAGCACGTCGGTGGCGGTGCGGACGCCGGCCGGCGCTCCGGACACCTCGAACGAGACGGGGGCGCCGGCGCCGGAGGTCCATTCCGCGACGTACGCGCCGACGTCAGTGCGGCTCGGGTCGACGACGGTGAGGCCGAGGCGCTCGGCCGTCGCCTGGCGGTGCGGGTCGAGTTCGAGCAGGACGACCTCGCTCCCCTGCGCCTCCGCGACCCGGGCGATCAGCACCCCGATCGGCCCGCCGCCCACGACGACCGCCTTCTCGCCGGGCGCGAGGCCGGACCGGCGTACGTCGTGCACCGCGACCGCGGTCGGTTCCACCAGCGCGGCGACGTCCAGCGGCAGGTCGGCGGGCAGTCCGACCACGACGTCCGCCGGCACCGTCCAGCTTCCCTGCATCGCGCCCGGGATGTCGACGCCGATGACCTTCAGCGTCTGGCACACGTGGGTGTGGCCGGCCCGGCACGCGGCGCAGGTGCCGCACCAGCGCAGCGGCATCACCGTCACCGGGTCGCCGACCTGCCGGTCCGTGACGCCCTCGCCGACGGCGGCGATCCGGCCCGACGACTCGTGGCCGAGCACCGCCTTGGCCGGCACGCGGTGGTCCATCGCCCCGTGCCGGATGTGCAGGTCGGTGCCGCAGATTCCGGCGTACGCCACCTCGATCTCCACCTCGCCCGGCCCGGGCGGAACCCGTTCGCGGTCCTCCACGATCAGGTTCGGGTCACCGGTGTACAGGGCCGCGCGCATGCGATCTCCTTCGCCGTCTGGATGGGTCCCGGTCCAGGGTCCGCACGCTGCCTCCACGTGCGCCCACGTCCGCCGTTGGAGTGCACCACACCGGCGCATTTCCGGCCAAGCCGGTGTCCGGCGCCGGTACGGCCCCGCACCGGCGGGGTAGCGGGAATGTTGACGCTTCAACTATCGTTCAGCGTGGCAGGACCGGCCGCCAGCCGGGCGGCAGGCCCCCACCGATCCAAGGAGTGACCATGCCCGCGGTCAGCGTCGACAACATCCTCGTGCTGCCTCGCCTGCCCAAGGTCGACCCGGCCATCGCCACGGAGCGGAAGGTCACGTCCGTGACGACCGCCCCGAGCGGGTTCGAGGGCGAGGGCTTCCCGGTCCGCCGGGCGTTCGCCGGCGTCGACCTGGGTCAGCTCGACCCGTTCATCCACATGGACCAGATGGGTGAGGTGGAGTACGCGCCGGGTGAGCCGAAGGGAACGCCCTGGCACCCGCACCGCGGCTTCGAGACCGTGACGTACATGATCGACGGCACCCTGCGGCACCAGGACTCCAACGGCGGTGGCGGCCTGATCAGCGACGGCGACACCCAGTGGATGACCGCCGGTGGCGGCCTGCTGCACATCGAGGCCCCGCCGGAGGAGGTCGTGATGAGCGGCGGCCTGTTCCACGGCTTCCAGCTGTGGGTCAACCTGCCCGGCCGGCTGAAGATGACCGCGCCGCGCTACCAGGACATCCACCGGGGCGACGTGGGCCTGGTCAGCTCCCACGACGGCGGCGCGCTGCTGCGCGTCATCGCCGGCGAGGTGGGCGGGCACAAGGGGCCCGGCGTCACGCACACGCCGATCGCCCTGCTGCACGCCACCGTCTCCCCCGGCGCGCAGGTCCGGCTGCCGTGGCGGGCCGACTTCAACGCGCTGGTGTACGTGCTGAACGGCACCGGCACCGTCGGCGCCAACCGTCGTCCGATCCGCAGTGGCCAGCTCGCGGTGTTCGGTCCCGGTGACGTGGTGACGCTGGACGCCGACCAGAACCAGGAGAGCCGCAGCCCGGCGCTGGACGTCCTGGTCCTCGGCGGGCAGCCGATCCGGGAGCCGGTCGCGGCGTACGGCCCGTTCGTCATGAACACCCGCCAGGAGCTCCTGCAGGCGTTCGAGGACTTCCAGGCCGGCCGGCTGGGCACCATTCCCGCCCAGCCGCACCCCGGTCACGACGTGCTCTGAGAACGAGCTCCGAGAATGTGCTCCGAGAATGTGCTCTGAGTACGCCTGAGCCGCCTGCTCGCTACGACCCTCGCCGGGTCGGCGCCCTCCGGGGTCGCCGGCCCGGCGAGCTCGTTCCGGCGGCCAGCGCCAGCAGCCGGGCGGCCGGACCGCTCGGGTCGCGACCGGGCAGCCACACCGCGCGGAACCGGCGTTCGAACCGCAGGTCGCGGACGGCCACCGCGGCCAGCCGTCCGTCCGCGAGCTCCGCGCCCACCGCGAGCGCACTGAGCACACCCGGCCCTTCCCCGGCCATCACCGCCGCCTTGATCGCGGTGGTGGAGCCGAGTTCGAGACCCGCGTGAACGTGGTGCCCCGCCGCTGCGAGCCGGCGGACGAACACGTCCCGCGTACCCGACCCTTCCTCCCGCAGCACCAGCCGGGCCGCGGCCAGCTCGTCCGGGCGTACTCCGGCGGCGCGGCGGGACCACCTGTGACCCGGCGCCACCACGACCAGCAGTTCGTCCGCGCCGACCGTGCGCGACCGCAGGCCGGTCGGCACCGACGTTCCCTCGACGAAGCCGAGGTCGGCGCGCCGGTCGCGGACCATCGCGGCGACCTGCTCGGAGTTGCCGACGCGGAGTGCGACGTCCAGCTCGGGCTCGGCGGTGTGCAGCCGGGCCAGCCAGCCGGGTACGAAGTACTCCGCGACGGTCATCGACGCGGCCAGCCGTAGCTGGCTGGACTGTTCCGCCCGCAGGGCGGCCACGCCGAGGGCGAGTTCGCGGGACGCGTCCAGCACCGGCCGGGCCCAGTCGACGACCGCGGCACCGGCCGGGGTGAGCGTCGAACCGACCGTGGAGCGCTCCAGCAGCCGCAGCCCGAGCCGGCGTTCGAGTCCGCGCAGCCGCTGGCTCACCGCGGGCTGGCTGATGCCGTGCAACCCGGCCGCCTGCCGCAGGCTGCCGGTCTCCGCCACCGTGACCAGCAGGTGCAGGGTCGCGACCTCGGGGAGTTCGAGCACACCGCGAGCATAGAAGACCGGGGGCCGGTCGAAGCTGCGATAAGGCTGCCTTATCACCTGCCCGGCAGACGACGGCTACCACGGACGCCGGATCACCCGCATCGTGAGAGGCGAGTCAGTAGGCCCGGAAACCCGGTCGGCCGGGAAAGCGATCAGCCGGGAAAGCGGTCGGAAGAGCGGATCGGAAAGGGACAGCGTGGCCACGGACGTGCGGAACCCTCCGGCTCAGGCACCCACCACGCGGGCGCCCGCAGCGGGGTCACCTCGTACGACAGTGAGCCCGGCGGGGGCTGCGGGTCCGGCAGGTCCGGCGCGTCCGGCGCGTCCGGCCGGCACGGTCGTCCTGGCGGGCCTGGTGATCCTGGCGACGGCTCTCGTGGCCACGGTGCTCGGCGGCCACGTCCCGGTGGTCGGCGCACCGGTGGTGGCGCTGGCGCTCGGCGTACTTCTCGGCGGCGCCTGCCCTCCGGTGGCACGACTGCGCCCGCGGATGGCACTCCCTGGACGCTGGTGCCTGCAGGCCGCAGTGGTGGTACTCGGCACGAGCCTGTCGCTGCGGCAGATCGCCGACACCGGCCTGGCGTCGCTGCCGGTGCTGGCGGGGACCCTCGGCGTCGCCCTGGTGGCGACCCCGCTACTGGGGCGCGCACTCGGTGTCAACGGCCGCTTGCGCACGCTCGTCGGCGCCGGCACCGCGATCTGTGGCGCCTCCGCCATCGCCGCCACGGCGGGCGTCATCGCGGTCACCGAGGCCGAGATCGCCTACGCCGTCGCCACCATCTTCGCGTTCAACATCGCCGCCGTGGTGGTCTTTCCCGTCCTCGGCCACCTGCTCGACCTGTCCCCCGCGGGCTTCGGCCTGTGGGCGGGCAGCGCGGTCAACGACACGTCCTCGGTCGTCGCGGTGGGGTACGCGTTCGGCGCCGCCGCCGGAACCCATGCCGTCGTGGTGAAACTGACCCGTACGCTCGCGATCGTTCCACTCACGCTCGGTCTCGCGTTCGTCCAGGCCCGAGCCGACCGTGCGGCCCGAGCCGACCGTGCGGCCCGAGCCGACCGAGCAGACCACGCTGCCCAAGTTGCTCCAACCGGCCGAACGCTTCCTCGGCTGCGACAGGTGGTGCCCGGCTTCGTCGTGCTGTTCGCCGTCGCCGCCCTGGCGAACAGCCTGGGCCTGGTCCCGTCGACCGTCCACGAACCGCTCGGCCACGTCGCGGCGTTCCTCGTCACGGCCGCGCTCGCCGCGGTCGGCCTCGGCACCCGGCTGGGTGAGCTGCGAGCGACCGGGCCGCGGCCACTGCTGCTGGGCGCACTGCTGTGGGTGTGCGTCGCCGGCACCGCCCTGCTTCTCCAGGCCGCGACCGGCCAGTGGTGACGGAAGGATCGCAGCTGTCAAGCCACCCTTGACGCAACGGGTTTCGCCGTGGGGTCCGGCGGCTTCACCGTACGGCACGACACGACGCCGGACGGCGACCCCACGGGTGGCACGCGGGGGACGTCGACAGCCGAGCACGGGGCGATCATGCTGATTCCGTACGGCGATTCGGTGCTGTCGTGCTTCGGGGCGGCGAGAAGTCTAGGGTGTGCCGGGGCACGCCCCAGACTCACCGGCCGGTGGGCCACGGATCCGGACGAAGGATGGGTCGCAGATGCTGGTCATCGCCAACAAGGACGCCGGCAGCACCGAACCCGAGGAGATCGAGCGGGCGCTGGAGGTGCTCCGCGCCGACGGCCCGACCGAACTGGTCTACTGCCAGAGCCGCGACCACCTCCAGGAATGCCTCGACGCCCGGGCCGGCCGGCCCGTCGTGGTCATCGGCGGCGACGGTTCGCTGCACACCACGGTTTCCGCGCTGTACGCACGGGGCGAGCTCGCCGACACCCCGCTCGGCCTGATCCCGCTGGGCACCGGCAACGACCTCGCCCGCGGGCTGGACATCCCGCTCGACGCGGCAGAGGCCGCGGAGATCATCCGCGCCGGTGCGTTGCGGCCGATGGACCTGATCGCCGACGACAGCGGCGGCGTGGTCGTCAACGCCGTGCACGTCGGCGCGGGCGCGGAGGCCGCCCAGGCGGCGCATCCGCTGAAGCCGCGCCTCGGCCCCCTGGCGTTTCCGCTGGGCGCGATCGTCGCCGGCCTGCGGACGAAGGGATGGCGCCTCACCGTGGTCGTCGACGGGCGCACGGTCGCCCGGCCCCGGCACAAGACCCTCATGGTGGGCCTGGCGAACGCCCCGAGCATCGCCGGCGGCACCGCGCAACTCTCACCCGGAGCCGTCCCGCACGACGGGCAGGTCGACGTCGTGGTGTCGCACTCGGTGGGCCGGCTCGCCCGGCTGGGCTACGCCCTGCACCTGACCCGCGGCCGGCACACCAGCCGCGACGACGTCGTGTCGCTGCGGGGACGTGAGGTCGTGGTGTCCGGCGAGGAGTTCTTCATCAACGCCGACGGCGAGGTGACCGGTCCACGGCGGCACACCTCGTGGCGGGTCCTGCCGGGCGCCTGGCGGATGTACCTCCCCAGTGGCACGCCGACCGAAGCCGACCCCGACCCCACCACGGCCGCGGCGGCGGGCGACCAGCGGACCGGCTGACAGCCTGATCACGTCGCGATCGACGGCGGACATGACGACGGGCGGGTCTCCTCACCTGGTGTGAGGAGACCCGCCCGTCGGTCACTGCGGTTTCGTCCGGGTTTCGTCCGGTGAAGCTCAGCCCCTGCGGAAGCGGGCGTCGAAGAAGCAGTAGACCCCGTAGCACGCGACGCCGAGGGCGATCAGCCCGAGCAGCACCGGACCGTAGGGCTGCTTCGCCAGCGCCTGCAGCGCCCCGTCGAGCCCGGTGGACTTCTTCGGGTCGTACGTCACCGCCGCGGCGAGGACCAGCACACCCACGAGGGCGTACGCGACACCGACGGCCATGAAGCCGACCTGGCCGAGCCGGATCGTGGCCTTGCGAGTGCCCTGGCTCGCCCGCGCGAAGTTGAGGTCCTCGAGGAACTTCTTCTTCCAGCCGCGGTAGACGAGGTAGCCCGCCCCGGCGATGATGCCGAGCCCCACGAGTCCGACCAGGATCTGGCCGCCGGGGAGTTCGAGAACCTTCGCGGTGATGGTCTTCTGCTTGCCACCGGAGCCGCCCGAGCCGCCACCGGCCGCCATCTTGCCCGCGCTGAACGCCAGTGCGCCGAACGCGATCGCCTTGCCGGCGCTGCCGAGCCGGCGGAACGTCCGGCGCTTGTCGGATTCGGCGTACCCGTATCCGACGCCGGCCTCCGTGAGCTGCCACACCGCCAGCGCGACCAGGCCGATGGTGATCACCCACAGGAGAACACCGCCACCCGGCTGGCTGGCAATGGTCTGCAGTGCGCCCTGCTTGCTGGCGTTGCCGCCACCGCCACCGCTGAAGGCCACCTTGGCCATGAGGTAGGCGAACAGGAGATTGACGAGTCCGTACGCGGCGAGTCCGACTCGGCCGAGCATCCTGACCGGTTTGCTGCCCGCGGCCTGCTGGGCCTGCCGGCCCGCGTTCTCACTACTTCGTACCTGCGCGTTCATCCGCGCTCCCACCCCTGTCCTCTTGTGCAGTGAGCGTGTGGTCCGGGCTCGGATCGGCCGGGGCACAGGTCGTGTCGCGCTTGTCTGCCTCGTTGGCTTTTGTCGGCTTCGTCCGGCTTGCTCTCACAAGCGCCCTACCGGCGGGCACAGCCCCGCTGGGGCAGGTCGGGTGTGACCTGCCCCCGCGTGCGTGACGTGGGTCAGACGGCGGGCGGGCCGTCGTCGTACACCCGGCGCTCCTCGACCCGCGTGGTGGGAGCGGCCGCCGCACGTCGACGCCGAGGACCCCAGATCAGCGCGGTCATGATCAGGCCGATCACGCCGACGACGATCAGGATCCACCCGATGACGTGAATGTCGAGTCCGGAGATGTTGAAGTCGACCGCGAACGCCAGAATGGCACCCACCGCGATGAGGAGAATGCTCGCACCGATACCCATACGTACCACCTCGTGGCTGCGAAAAACTGGACCTGGTTGTCCCCCCGCTTGGATTACCGTCGGCAAACCATAGGCCAATTCAGGGGTCGGCGCGACCAGGCACGATCCCGGCGTGGTGAGGAGGCTGCCACACCGGGACTCTCGCCGGGAACAGCAGGAACGGCGCCCGGGCGGGCACCGGGATCCCTCCCTGCCCGCACATGCGAAACGGGTGCCCCGTGCCGGTCGGCACGAGACACCCGTTCACTCACCTGGAGAAGTGGTGCGAGTGCGCGGCGTCACTTGTCCTTGTCGAAGGCCTTCTTCGCCGAGTCCTTGGCGTCCTCGGCCGCGTCGCCCACCTTGTCGCCGGCACGCTTGACGCCCGCCGACGCCTGGTCGGCGCGGCCCTCGTCACGCAGCTGGTCGTTGCCGGTGGCTTCGCCGGTCTTCTCCTTGGCCTTGCCCTTGGCGCCTTCAGCCTTGTGCTTCATCTTGTCGCCTGCAGCCATTACGGAAGCCTCCCGTCTCTGGTGCGGCCATCGGATGGTGCCGACCGCGACCTCACCTACCAGGAGATACCCAAGATCGCCTTTTCGCAACCGGCACTCCGGACGTCGTGACATCCCGAACCCGCCTCCGCGCCCGCAAGCCGGACTTGACGCTCGTCCGGATCAGGACGTGATTCAAGGCACGTCCTAGGATGCGATACCGATATTCAGGGGGATTGGGACCATGACCGAACACGCGCGCCACCATCCGCTTGCCACCGATCCGCATGCCACCGGCGCACCAGCCGCTACCGGCCTGGCCCGGCCGGAGGTACGCGGACGCGCGGTCGGCATCGTGGTGATGTCGTTCTTCGCGTTCGGCTGGACGGGCTGGGGCTTGTCCACCGGCGTACCGGCCGGAGTGGCGAACGTCGTGCGGATCGTCAGCGCTCTGTGTCTCCTCTCCCTGCTGGGCTGGGCGATCCTCGCCTTCCGGCGGTCGGCGTCACTGCACCCCGGAACCACCGACTACCAGTCCAGGCGAGTCGGCCGCACCTTCGGCATCGTGGTCGGTGCGGAGTTCCTCGGACTGTTCGTCGTGGCCGCCGTCCTCGGACGTACCGGCCATCCCGAGGTCATCGCACCGGTGGTCTGTCTCGGTGTCGGCATCCACTTCTTCCCGCTGCGCAGGCTGTTCGGCGTACGCCTCTACGACGCCACCGGACTCGCGATGTGCGTGACCGCGATCGCCACCGCGATCGTGGCGCCGCTGTCCGGCAACACCGCCCTGTGGACGTTGCTGCCGGGCTTGGGCGCCGCATTCACGTTGTACGCAACGGGTGCACTCCTGCTGCGGCCGTCCGACCTGCGCGGCCCTTCCTGAACGGCAGTAGTCACCGACACGTCAGGCGTGCTGGTCGGGGTTGGTCCAGTGCCACGTCTCCGGGTCGTACACCGCGGGCGTGGGATGGCTCCACGGCCCGGCGAACCCGTTCAGGGCAAGGTTTTCCCGGCGCGGCACGTTGCGCAGGTCCTTGTGCGCAAGGATCGGCACCGGAGTGTTCGCCACCGGTCCGATGAAGAACGGCCCGTCGGACACGTGGACCTTCACCATCTCCCACACCAGCCGGTAGCGGCGCAGGGCGTCCGGCTCGACCTTCGCGCGATCGTGCAGCTCCCACAGCTTCGCGATCGGTCCGCCCTTCTCCGGTTCGACGCTCGGCGGCTTTCGCGCGTAGGGGTCGGTGTTCTTCACCTTCGCAGCGTCGGGGGTGTTGCGAATCGCGTGGTAGTTGGCGTGCAGCGGCGCCCACCAGTCGGCGAAGCCTGCAAGGGGGATGAGCACCTGCGGCTCGACCAGGATCTCGTGGATGCCGCCGCCGTTCTCCCAGGCGGTGGTGGTCATCAGCTCGCCGGCCTGCCACTTGATCGAGAACGCGTCCGGCGCGACGGGGTTCTGCTTCACCGCGATGCCGATCGCCTTCCAGTCTCGTTCCAGCAGGGCGTTCTTGTGGATGTGCTCGGGTGAGGTGCCGCCCGGATAGTCCAGTCGGATGACGAGCTTTCCGCCGTCGGGGAGTTCACGCAGGCCGTCGCCGTCCCGGTCGACGACACCGAGGTCGTCCAGGATCTTCTTCGCCTTCTCCGGATCATGGCGGACGTAGCTGTCCCGCCAACCGGCGTAGGCGTTCTTCGCCTGTGCGCTGCCGGTCAGGTCGATCGCCTTCGGGCTGTAGGTGCCGGTGGTGAGCTCGCCGGTGTTGAAGTAGATCGCCTTGCGGGCGTCGGCGCGGTTGAAGGCGTGCGACAGCGCCTGGCGGAACTTCGGCTCCCGGATCAGCGGCCGGAGCTTGTCGTCCTTGTAGTCGTAGTTGAAGAAGAAGATCGACCCGGTGCCCGAACCCCCGTCCCACAACAGGACCTCCAGGCCGGTGCGCTTCTGTGTCTGCTTCAGCCCGGACACGTCGCCCAGGGTCAGCGACAGGAACGGCCCGTGCGCGTGGTCGAGTTTCCCCTGCTGTAGCTGGAGTTTGGTGACCTCGGGCTCCTGCGACACGACCATGGTGATGGTGTCGAGGTAGGGCAGCTGGTTGCCGGCGGTGTCGACGCACCAGTAGTAGGGGTTGCGTTCCCATACCGCGGTACGCCCTTCGCGGTAGGAGCGCACCTTCCAGCCGTTCATGGTCGGGCAGTCCGGGTTGGTGCCGTAGTCACGCAGCCGGTCGAACTTCCCACCGGCCGCCGCCCAGTCGGCGCCGACCTTGGGGTTGTAGCGGGGGTGGTACTTGCTGAGGTAGTGCTTGGGCGCCATCCACGATGGCCCGACGTTGCCGTTCACCCAGCGGGCAAGGTGGAACGGCGTCAGCGGGGCGGGCGTGGTGTACCGCAGCACCAGTGTGTACGGGTCGGGCGCGGTCATCTTCACGAGCGTGCCGTCCGCGCCCTTGGCCTCGTCCGGTGGCTGCTCGGAGTGGTCCTTGTTCAAAACCATGTCCTGCCACCAGAACATGATGTCCGCGGTCGTCCACGGGTTGCCGTCGGACCAGCGAAGTCCCTTGCGGAAGTGGAACGTCCACTCCGAGGCGTCGGCGTTGGAGTCCCACTCCTGCACCAGCCCGGGGCCCACGTCGCGGCCGTCGTTCAGCCAGCGCAGGGGGGAGTGGCCGTACATGTACTCCTTGTTGGACGCACCGGCCGGGTCGGTGGTGGGCATCCGCAGGTTGCCGCCGTACTTGCCGGGCGTGACCCACCGGTGGGGTACGACGTACGGCGAGTCGGGCAGCCGCTCGGCTACCGCCGGCAGGCTGCCCGCCTTCACCTTCGCGGCCAGCTCGGGCGCCTCGGCGAACTTCGCCGGCGGCTGCAGCGGCTTGATGACCGAACCCTTCCGGCTCGCCCTGCCGGTGGCGGCGGCCTTCGCCCCGTCCTTCCCGCCACCTCTCCCACCGGTCCCACCGGCTCCGTCCTTCCCGCCGCCGGAAGAGCAGGCCGACAGGGTGGCCACGGCGGCCGTCGCGGACGCGAGCAGAAACGTTCGGCGGGCAAGGCGGTTGGGGGGATTCGAGTCTGGGGTCACAGCCCGGACGCTAGGGCTTGCGCCGGGGCGCGCGCGTTCGCGAACGACGGGCGAAACGTACACGAACACCCGAACCGGGCCCGGGCGCCGTCCGACCCGGACGCGGCCCTACTGGGTCGGACCGGCCCGGTGCAGGATCGCCACGCACTCCACGTGGTGGGTCATCGGGAACGCGTCGAAGGCCCGCAGGCCGGTCAGTTCCCAACCGTGCTCGGCGAAGTAGCCGAGGTCGCGGGCCAGTGTGGCCGGGTCGCACGAGACGTAGCCGATCGCCCGGCCGGCGAGGCCCGCGACCTGGCGTACGACGTCGACACCGAGTCCGGCGCGCGGTGGGTCCAGGACCACCAGGTCGGCCTGGTCGAGCCGGCCGAGCACCACGTCGACCCGGCCCTGCTCGACCGTCGCGTTGGGCAGGTCGCGCAGGTTGTGCCGGGCGTCGCGGACCGCGAGCGCGTTCTCCTCCACCCCGACCAGCGGGGCGGACGGTCCGACCGAATCGGCGAGCGCGCCGAGGAACAGCCCCACGCCGCAGTAGAGGTCGAGCACCGACTCGTCCGTCCGCGGTGCCAGGCCGGCGACCACCGCGTCCGCGAGCGCCTGGGCCGCGCCCGGGTGGACCTGCCAGAACCCCGCACCGCTGACCTGCCAGGTCCGCCCGGCGGCCACCTCGCGCACGTACGGCAGACCGGGTCCGGGCCGGGGCTGGCCGTGCAGGATTCGCACCGGGGCGGCGAGCCGGGGTACGCGGACCCGCGCCTTCGGGCCGCGACCGGACACCGCGACCACCCGGTCACCGGTGGCGGCCGAGGCGATGCCCTCCACCCGCGCGGCACCGGGCCAGCGGCGCCGCTCGATGCCGAGCACCTCCACCTCGGGGTGGGCGATCAGGCACTCGTCGACGGGTTCGATGTCGTGCGACCGGTGCCGGCGGAACCCGATCGCGCCGTCCCGGCGTACCGCGAACTGCACCCGGGTCCGCCAGCCGAGCCCGTCGTCGGCGCCCTCGTCCCCGAACTCGTCCGGATCCTCGGGCAGCGCCTCCACCTCGACCGAACGCTCGATCCCGGCGATCCGGCGAAGCTGGTCCTCGACCACCGCGGCCTTCAACCGCCGCTGGGCGGGCAGGGTCGCGTGCTGCCAGTCGCAGCCGCCACAACGGCCCGGCCCGGCGAACGGGCACGGCGGCGTCACCCGGTCCGGCGACGCGGCCAGCACCTCGATCGCGTCCGCCCGCAGCAGGCGCGCGGTCTCCTCCACCACGTGGGCGCGGACACGTTCACCGGGCAGCGCGTGCCGGACGAACGCGACCTTTCCGTCGTGGTGGGCCACACACCAGCCACCGTGCGCGACCGGGCCGATCTCGAGTTCGAGGACCGTGCCGACGAGGCCGCCAGGATCGCGCTCGCGGCCGGCGTCGGGGTGGGCGTCGGTGCCGTCGCTGTCGTTCATATCGGGTCGAGTGTGTCAGCCGGAGGTCTTACCGCCCGCCTCGGCGTACCTCTCGTGCAGACGTGCCCGGATCTGCTCCGCGGTGTAGCTCCGGCGGCGGCGTTCGGCGCGGGCGACCACGACCCCGGTCGCCGCGACCCCGACGACGCCCGCCAGACCCAACAGCTTCCACCACCGCATCCGCCTAGGCTACGACCATGGTGGGCGCGACCATCGATCTCGACGAGGCCGTCGACCTGACCCGGACCGGGGACATCTGGCTGTTCCGCGGCCGGTCCGCGGCCGACCGCGCCATCCGGGTGAGCACCAACAGCCCGGTCAACCACGTCGGCATGTCGGTGGTGATCGAGGATCTCCCGCCGCTGATGTGGCACGCCGAGCTCGGCCGGTCGCTGCCCGACCTGTGGTCGGGCACGCACCAGCGAGGTGTCCAACTGCACGACCTGCGTGACGCGGTCCTCGTCTGGAGCCACAAGTACGGCCAGCGGGCGTGGCTGCGCCAGTTGGAGCCGCCCGCCACCCGGGCCGGCGAGGACGCCACGCTGCGGACGATCGCCCGGCTGGACGGGACCCCCTTTCCCTCGACGGCCCGCCTGGCCGCCCGGTGGCTGCGCGGCCGAATGCCATCGCCGCGAGTGCGCCGGTGGCCGGAGGTGCGACCGGTGCGCCGCCCGGACCTGGAGACCGCCTACTGTGCCGAGGTCGTCGCGATGACGTACGAGGAGATGGGCCTGCTGCCGCCCGGCCGCCGTTCGAGCTGGTACGACGCCGGCCGGTTCTGGAGGGGGGACGACCTCGACCTGTCCGCCGGCGCCCGGCTCGGCGGCGAGATTCGGGTCCGCACACCCGATCGGCCCCAGGAGGCTCGATGAAGTTCTACGCCGACCTGCCCGGGCGACGGGCCGCACAGATGCTGGCGGACGTGCTCAGCCTCGTCTGGATCTATCTGTCCGTACGCGTGATCGTCGCCGGGTACGACCAGATGAGCGGGTACGCCACCCCGGGGCAGCGGCTGGAGACGGCCGGCACCGGCATCCAGGACAAGATGACCGAGGCGAGCCGGGAGGTGTCCGGGACGCCGGTCGTCGGGGACGCGCTGCGGACGCCGTTCGAGACGATGGCCGGCACCGGATCCTCGATCGCCGACACCGGGCGTACCGTCCAGGACTTCGTGCACCAGCTCGCGGTGGGAACCGCCGTCGTGCTGGGCGTCGTGCTGTTCGGGCTGCTGCTGGTCCGGCTGGCGTTCCGCGTCCGGTGGATCGTGCGGGCGACCTCGGCCAGCCGGATGGCAAGCACTCCCGGCGGGGTCTCGGCGCTGGCACTGCGCGCCCTGGTCAACCGGAGGTACCGCCCCCTGGTCGCGGCCGCACCCGGGCTGGGCGACGCCTGGCGGCGCGGCGACCCCGAGTCCCTGCGCCGGCTCGCCTCGGTCGAGCTGCACCGCCTCGGCCTCGAACTCACCTCGATGCCCGGATCGGCGCCGGGATCGGCGGCCGGATCAGTGGCCGGCCCGAACCGCCCGCGGTGAGGCGCCGAGCTCCCGGCGGCAGGCCTTGTTGAACGCCTGCAGGTCGCCGATCCCGACCGAGGCCGCGATGGTCGGGATGGACAACGTGGACTCCCGCAGCAGGTGGCGGGCGCGTTCCAGCCGGCGCCTGCGGATGTGCGCGACCACGGTGTCGCCGGTTTCCGCGCGGAACAGCCGGGTCAGGTGGTTGTGGGAGATGCCGGCCGCCCGGGCGACGTCGGGAACGGTGATCGGGCTGGCCAGGTTGGCAGCGATGTAGGCGAACGCCCGGCCCACCGCGGCGTGCGGCCCACCGTCGGCCGCGGCGCCGAGCTGCACGACGTTCCACAGGGCGGCCCACACCTGCGCGGTCGCCCGGGCCGGTGCGTCCGGCCACGCCGCGACCGCGCGGGAGAGGAGTTCGGTCAGCTGCGGTGCGTCCGCACCGGCATCCTGGATCAGCGGTACGACCCGCGCCGGGCCGGTGGTCGGCAGGCGCAGGTGGGCGTACAGGTGCTCCGAACGCCCGCGGTAGATGTACTGCACCTGCACCCCGGGCGGGATCAGGCTCACCCGGCCCGGCCGGATCGCGTACGCCGAACCGTCCACCACCAGGTCGGCCGCGTAGCGGTAGAGGTGGAACTGCCACATGTCCGGCAGCCGGAAGACGTCGCGGCGGCGGACCGTGCCGTGCACGCCGACGCCCATGCTCATCACCCGCGGCGGCTCCTCGATCCGGACCGCTATCTGCCCGGGCCCGGCCTGTCCGGCGTCGGCCAGCGCGGGCGGCGTTGGGACAGCGTTCTCCGCCACGGTGAAAAACTACCAGTAATGGTGATTGGAACCCACGCCAGGAAAGGTGATCGCGGCCTAGCGTGGACGGGTGCCAACCAGCACGTCCGACGGCAGCGTTCCACCCGTCGCCGCGCACCCACCGGCACTCGCCCCGGCCCTCGGAGAGGACATGACCTTCCAACCTGCTCGCGACCACCTGCTCACCTCGGTGCAGATGGCGCACTTCGTCTCGCACGGCTCCCTCATCATGGAGGCGGTCGTCCCCGAGGAGTTGAACGCCCAGGCGATCGACGTCTTCCGTGAGGGCATCCCGCCGGTCCCGTACGGCACCTCCGTCGAGGACTCCTTTCCCGAGGGCTCGTTCGCGCGCCGCCTGGTCGAGGTCCCCCGGATCGCGGGCGCCCTTCACAGCCTGGTCGGCCCCGGCCCGACGATCGACCACCACGCCGTGCACCTCCGCAGGCCCAACGACGGCCAGGCGCAGCCACTGCACGGCGACGCGATCATCGACGTACGCCTGGACGCGTTCGACGTACAGCTCATGTACTACCCGCAGGACGTCACCCTGGAGATGGGCGGAACGCTCAGCGTGCCGGGCAGCCACCTGCGCCGTACGAACGAGAGCGACACCGGCCGCTACCAGAACCTCCGCGGCCAGACCCGGCTCACCTGCCCGGCCGGCACCGTCGTCCTCGTCCACCACGGCATCTGGCACGGCGGCCGGCGCAACGACAGCGACATCGAGCGCTTCATGTTCAAGATCCGGTTCAACCCGACGGTGCGCCAGCTGCGGCTGTGGAACACCGACGACATCGACAAGCCCGAGGTGAGCGAGAAGCTGCGCAGCCGTTTCCCGTGGTACGAGCACGCGACCGGCCGGCTGGAGATCTACAACCGGGTGCAGATGTGGCGGGCCCTCACCGGCGACGACACCTTCGACATCGACTACTGGTCGACCAGGGTGAGCAACCGCCCGCAGCGGGTCGTCGCCACCGCCGGGCGCTGAGGGCGTTCACACCCCGTCCACAACTCATCCTGGAGTCACTGATACATGAGCACCACGACCGAACAACTTTTCTCCGCCGGACCGGACGGCGCCGGTGAGCAGGTCCTGCGCCAGCGGGTTCTCGTCCTCTACCTCGCCACGTCCGCGCTGGACAGCAGCGTCGTCGGCTGGGCCAACTACGACGGGACCGGCCAGACCTCGCCGACCACCGGCGACAGCGACGAACCGCCGTACGACACCGGTGTCGCCGCGCTGCGGGACGGCTGGCGGCTGATCCAGGCCTCGCAGCTCATCCCGCCCTATCCCGGCCACGAGTACGACGTGTCGTTCCTCAAGCACGAGTTCCTGTTCGAGAAGCTGGTGAACGTCGCCGGCTGAAGCGCGGGTCGTGCGCACCTGAGCGGCGGTCTCCCGGGCGGGCGCGGCCTGACGCCCGGGAGGCCGCTTTCTGACATCGTCACCGCATCGCGTCCAGCGGTGTTGACATCGACGTATTTACGCCGTATCTCCGTCTGGCAAAGAACCCAGAGAGATCTTACGGTTACGCAATGGCAGATCGAACCGCACGCCACGTACGAAGCTGGGGGCTGTGGGCGCTCCCCGCTCCGGCCATGGTGTTCCTTCTGCTGGTCGAGCTCACCGCGCTCACCTGTGCCGCCGGTCTGCTGAGTGACCGCGCCGCGTTCGGCGGCACCACCACCGCGGTGGTCCTGTGCGTCTGCGGTGTGGTCAGTGTCGAGGG
The DNA here is from genome assembly GCF_013408535.1 of Actinopolymorpha cephalotaxi. Lineage (NCBI taxonomy): Bacteria > Bacillati > Actinomycetota > Actinomycetes > Propionibacteriales > Actinopolymorphaceae > Actinopolymorpha > Actinopolymorpha cephalotaxi. The sequence continues at coordinate 6,494,339 of NZ_JACBZA010000001.1, read as the reverse complement.
CGCCCGCCGGGTCGAACGCCGGCGCCGCCGGGGCGGTGCACTGCACAAGGACCTGCAGCCGGTGTGGATGATCGCCGCCGCGATCGCGCTGCCGTCGGCCACCGCGCTCGTGTGCGTCGTCGCGCTGCGGCTGTGGTGGCGGGTACGCGCGAGCCGGTGCATCCCGCACCGCTGGGTGTTCTCCACCGCCGTGGCGATGCTGGCCGCGGCGTTCGCGCACTCGACGTACGTCACGGTCGACGGCGCCCTGGCCGCCGGCGGATGGTCACCGCGGCAGGTGCCGATCCTCGCGATGGTCGCCGCCGCGGTGGTCTTCGTCGCCGTCGACGCCGTTCTGTGCGCGGTGGTCATCCGCCTGCTCGACCCGGCCAGCACCCCCAGCGAGATGTTCGGAGACCGGGCCGGCCTCACCGTCGACGCGGTGGCAGCCGGGCTGGGATGCCTGGTCGCGGCGGCCTCGATGGTGACGCCGTGGGCCGGCATCCTCGGCGTACCGATCACCCTCGCCGGCCAGCGCGCCCTGCTGCTCGGGCAGCTGGAGTCGGAGGCGTCCACCGACGGCAAGACCGAGTTGACGAACTTCCCCCGCTGGCGGCAGGAGGTCGAGGACCTCCTCGAGCGGGCCCGTCGCCGGGACGGCAGGTTCGCGATCCTGCTCGCCGACATCGACCACTTCAAGCTCATCAACGACCACCACGGCCACCTCGCGGGCGACCACGTCCTGCGCGAGGTCGCCGACCGGATCCGGGCCGTGATCAGGTCCGCCGACGTCGCCGGCCGGTTCGGTGGCGAGGAGTTCGTCATCGGCATGCCCGACGTGGACGTACGCCATGCCGTCGGCGCGGCCCACCGGCTGCGGTCGGCGATCTCCGACGCCCGGCTGCCCGTGCGGGCACGCGACAGCCTCGGCGGCTCGGGCGACCTCGGCGGGTCCGGCCACCTCGGCGACCTCGGCGGATCCGGGGATACGGAGCCGGTTGCAGCGACGCCCGCCGACGCCGACTGGGTCCGGCTCACCGTCTCGGTGGGGGTCGCGGTGTATCCCGTGGACGGGACGACCCTCGACCAGTTGCTGGAGTTCGCCGACAGAGGGTTGTACGCGGCCAAGACCGCCGGACGGGATCGCGTCTCCCGAGGACTGCCACCGGCCGAGGAGGTCCTTCCGCCGACGAGCTCCCTGGTGGGCCCGGTGGACGGCCCCGGGATCGAGCCGGTGGCCGGCACGCTGCGCCCGCAGGCGAGCTCGGTCCTCCCGCAGGCCGGCCCGGCGCTGTCGACCGGAGGCTCGGCGTTGTCGACCGGAGGCTCGGCGTTGTCGACCGGAGGCTCGGCGTTGTCGAACGGAGGCTCGCCGTTGTCGAACGGAGGCTCGCCGTTGTCCTCCGGAGGCTCGGCGCTGCCGCCCGGAAGGCACAGCCGGCCAGGACGCCATGCGCTGCCGGGCCTGCCACCCGACCAGCCCACCGATCCCGGACGCCTGACAGCATCCTCGTCGTGACCGACTGCGTGTTCTGCGAGCTCCTGGCCACCGGCGAAGCTCGATGGGTCGCCAGGGAAGCCGACGCGGCGGGGTCGTCGTCCTGAACGCCAGCGGGCCGGAGACGGGTCAGAGCGTCCCGCACCTGCATTTCCACGTCGTACCCTGCTGGTCCGACGACCAGGCGACGTTCTGGCCGGCGGACAGGTCCGCGCACCAGGTCGCCGGGCCGGTGTACGACGGTCTCGCCGCCGCCCTGACGGCCCCCTCCGCCTGACCACGGCCCCGACATCCCCTCCGCCCGACCTCCCCGTCCGCCTGACCCCCTGTCCGCCTGACCCAGGACGCCGCGCACTGGTGTTGGAAGTGTGAAGAGGGGCGGAGGGCATGGGCACCGTGAGGTTTCACGGTTCCCATGGGAGAGCAGGGGCGAACCGGAAGCGTGAAGCGAGACGGGGGCCCTGGCCACCCGGAGGTTTCACACTCCACCGCCAAAGCGGCTTGGCGGCTAGCCAGTGACGGAAAGTCGGAGCTGGGGAGACTTACGGGTGTCATAGGCCCCGTAAGTCTCCCCAGCTTGCCGCTTTCCGCCGGTACGACAGCCGAAAGCGCCCGGGACAGATCGGCCAGGTGACCGTCCCGGGCGCTCTCTCGACCCCGTCCTGCGTACTCCCTGCGCGCTAGAAGCGGCTGTAGAGCAGGAGGTTCGGCGATCCGGTGCGCGGGTTTCCGACCACGCCCTGGGTGGCCGCGCCGACCATCGCGTTACGAACGGTCGCCGGCGAGGCGCTCGGGTGGCTCTGCAGGTACAGCGCCGCCGCACCGGTCACGTGCGGCGTGGCCATCGACGTACCGCTGATGGTGTTGGTCGCGGTGTCACTGGTGTTCCACGTCGAAGTGATCGACGAGCCCGGCGCGAACAGGTCCAGGCACGAGCCGTAGTTGGAGTACGACGCCCGGGCGTCGGTCGAGGTGGTGGCACCCACGGTGATCGCGGCTGCGACCCTGGCCGGTGAGGTCCGGCAGGCGTTGCCGTTGGAGTTGCCGGCGGCCACGGAGTAGGTCACGCCGTCGGCGATGGAGTTGGCGACCGCGTTGTCCAGCGAGGTGGAGGCGCCACCGCCGAGGCTCATGTTCGCCACCGCCGGGGAACCGGCCGCGTGGTTGGCGGTGACCCAGTTGATGCCGGCGATGACGCCGGAGGTGGTGCCGCTGCCGTTGCAGTCGAGCACCCGTACGCCGACCAGCCGAACCGCCTTGGCCACGCCGTAGGTCGTGCTGCCCACGGTGCCGGACACGTGCGTGCCGTGGCCGTTGCAGTCGTCGGCGCTACCGCCGTCGACCGCGTCGTAACCGCTCACCGCACGGCCGCTGAACTGCGTGTGGCTGAAGCGGATTCCGGTGTCGATGATGTACGCCGTGACGCCGGAACCGGTCGCGTCGTAGACGTAGGTGTTGTTCAGCGGCAGGGCGCGCTGGTCGATCCGGTCCAGTCCCCAGGTCGCGGGCGACTGGGTGGCGTCGATGCTCACCCTCTGGTCTGCCTCGACGTACTTCACGTCCGGGTTGGAGCGGACCTTCGCCAGCGCGGACTCCGGCAGCGCGGCCGCGAACCCCTTCAGGGCAGTGGCGTAGCTGTGGTGCACCCGGCCACCGGCCGAGACCGCCTGGCCGCGTACCGCACGCACCTTCGCCGCCGACGCCGAGTCGCTCAGGACGACGATGTAGTTGCCCTTGACAGCGCTCTCCTGCTGCGTGGCGAGCAACGGTGCCGGACTCGGCCGCGGGCCGGCCGCGTTCGCCACACTCGCGGCGCCGACGGCACCGGACGTGCCGAGCGTGGCCAGGAGCGCGGCGGCGAGGACGGCGAGTGGACGGCGCCAGGGACGCCCCGAGCCCGTCGTCGATGACCTCCACAACATGGAGCCTCCTCATGGGTACGAGCCCGGCGGAGGCTGGGGGCGCCACCGATGGACACTCTCCGTCGCCTCCACGCTGCACTGCGTCGGACTGACCGCATGTGTACGGGAACTTGGGGTCTTTGTCCATAGCCGACCCGGTGACCGACGAGAAGTTTGCACAGTCCGGAAGGTGCCGCAACATCCCGTTCACGCAGCGGACGAGGCGGCCGACGATTCAGCGGAGGAGACGGTGCCTCAGCTCGCACCCCGGTTGAGGAAGCCGTCGATCGAGCGGCGCAGGCCCGCCGGGTCGAGCCCGTGCACGACGTCGTGCTCCTCCGGCGTGCCGTACCGGCGAACCTCGGTACGCCCGACCCCCAGCGCCAGCGTGCGGTGCGGGCGGTCGGCCAGCGCCTCGTCGACGAGCCGCGAGGACGTGCCCGCGAGGTACGGCTCGACCAGAACGACGTCCGCCGCATCCCCGGGAGTGCCGGTCCCGGCCAGGTCGCGGACCGCCGCCAGGTCGAGCGGGCGCACCGTCGCGGCGTAACCGACCGTCACGTCGAGGCCCGCCGTGGCGGCCAGGACCGGGTCGAGCATCGGGCCGACGGCGAGGACCAGCGCCCCGCCTCCCCGGCGTACGACGTCGATCCGCCCGGCCTCGGTGACCGCCGCCGGCCGGGGTGCGGCGTTGGTGCGGTTGGAGAGCCGGACGTACGCCGACCGGTCGGCGGCGACGGCGTGCCGCAGCAGGGAGGGCACCTCGTCGGGGTGGCCGGGTACGTGCACGGCGAAGCCCGGCAGGCTGTCCAGCACCGCCACGTCGCCGGGCGACTGGTGGGTGCGCCCACCCTGCGTCCAGTCATAGGACGCGCCGACACTCACCAGCACGGCGCGGGCGTCCTGGTGACCGAGGTCGAGCTTGATCTGTTCGAAGGACCGCTCGACCAGGAACGGCGCGTAGGAGTGCGCGATCGGGCGCATACCGGTAAGGGAGAGCCCGCCGGCGACGCTCAGCATCAGCGGCTCGCGGATCCCCACGTTGAGGGTGCGATCGGGGTGCCGGTGGGCCGACTCGGTGAAAAGGTCCGCGGAGATGTCGGCCAGGACGACAGCGGTACGCGGGTCCTCGTCGAGGAGTTCCGCGACCGTCCGGGCGAACTCCGTCCGCATGTCGGTCGATGTGGTCATCGTCTCGTCCCTCACTTCTCGGACTGCTCGGTCTGCGCGGACTGCTCGGTCTGCGCGGCGGACTTGGGTTCGACGACGGCGACCACGACGTTCGGCTGTCCGGGAGACCGTTTCGTCAACGCCGCTTCAAGAGCGGCGCGATCGCGCCCGTCCACCACTTGTGTCAACCATCCGTTGACAGCGAACCGCTCAGCCACCCCGCCCGGCCAGCCGTGCGTCGCCGACTGGTTGTCCACCACGACGACGGTGAGGTTGTCCAGGCCGGTCGCACCTGCGTAGGCGATCGCCTCGTGGTTGGTGCCCTCGTCCAGTTCGGCGTCACCGACCAGGACGACCACTCTGGAGGCGATGTGGCCCTGGGCGCGCAGGCCGAGAGCGACGCCGGCGCCGAGCGGCAGGCCGTGCCCGAGGGAGCCGCTGGAGATCTCCGCACCCGGCACCAGCACCCGGTCGGGGTGGTGGCCGAGAGGTGAGTCGAACGACGCGAAGTCGGCAAGCCACTCCACCGGGAAGAAGCCCTTCGCGGCGAGAACGGCGTAGTAGGCCATCGGCCCGTGTCCCTTGGACAGCAGGAACCGGTCCCGTGCCGGATCGTCCACCGTCGCCGGCGACACGTCGAGCACCCGGTCGTAGAGCACCCACAGGACGTCCAGCGTCGAGTGGGCGCTCAGGCTGTGCTTCTCGTCCCCGGTCAGCTTCGTCAGCAGCCGCGGCAGGTCGTCGTACCCGAGTGGGCTGAGCGTGGTTTCCATGCGTACGACACTTCCACCGGCGATGGCGTTCGCCATCGGGCGCGGGATCGAACCCGGCCTACGACGTTGGTCCTAGGCCGTCCGGCGGCACAGCAGGCGGGGTCGGACACAAACACGGCGCCCGCGGCTCGGTGAGTAGTCGCCGACCCGATCGGGTACCTCTTCGAACAGAACGCGAAGCCTGCTTGAGCCACCGTGTCGCGGGGAGCGTCGATGACGACCGGAGAAGCCATGGACCGCTGGGGAGCCGGCGTCATCCCGTACGCGGAAATGGGTTACTGGCAACCCGACTACGCCGTGAAACCGTCCGACATTCTGGCGGCGTTCCGGATCACCCCGCAGCAGGGCGTGCCCGCCGAGGAGGCCGGTGCCGCCGTCGCCGGGGAGTCCTCCACCGCCACCTGGACGGTGGTGTGGACCGACCGGCTCACCGCGTACGAGCGCTACCAGGGCAAGTGTTACCGCGTCGATCCCGTGCCCGGCAAGAGCGGCGAGTACATCGCCTACGTGGCGTACGACATCGACCTGTTCGAGGAGGGGTCGATCGCCAACCTCACCTCCTCGATCATCGGGAACGTCTTCGGCTTCAAGGCACTGAAGGCGCTGCGCCTGGAGGACATGCGGATCCCGCCGCACTACACGAAGACGTTCCAGGGACCGGCGCACGGCATCGTGATGGAACGCGAGTACCTCAACAAGTACGGCCGCCCGCTGCTCGGCGCCACCGTGAAGCCGAAGCTCGGCCTGTCCGCCCGCAACTACGGCCGGGTGGTCTACGAGGCGCTGCGCGGCGGGCTCGACTTCACCAAGGACGACGAGAACATCAACTCCCAGCCGTTCATGCGCTGGCGGGACCGCTATCTGTTCTGTATGGAGGGCGTCACCCGCGCGGAGGCCGAGAGCGGCGAGATCAAGGGGCACTACCTCAACGTCACCGCGGCGACGATGGAGGACATGTACGAGCGGGCGGAGTTCGCCCGCGACCTCGGCAGCGTCATCGTGATGATCGACCTCACCGTCGGCTACACCGCGATCCAGTCGATGGCCAACTGGGCGCGGCGCAACGGCATGTTGCTGCACCTGCACCGTGCCGGGCACTCGACGTACACCCGGCAGAAGTCGCACGGCGTGAGCTTCCGGGTGATCGCCAAGTGGATGCGGCTGGCCGGCGTCGACCACATCCACGCCGGCACGGTCGTCGGCAAACTGGAGGGCGATCCGAACACCGTCGCCGGGTTCTACGACACGTTGCGGGCGAACACGCTGGAACCCGACCCGATGAGGGGTCTGTACTTCGAGCAGGACTGGATGTCGATGCCCGGGGTGATGCCGGTCGCCTCCGGCGGGATCCACGCCGGCCAGATGCACCAGCTGCTGCACTTCCTCGGCGAGGACGTCGTACTCCAGTTCGGCGGCGGCACGATCGGCCACCCGATGGGGATCGCGGCCGGCGCGACCGCCAACCGGGTCGCACTGGAGGCGATGATCAAGGCTCGCAACGAGGGCCGCGACTACCTGCGCGAGGGCGAGGACATCCTGCGGGCCGCGGCCAGGCAGAGCCGCGAGCTCGACGTCGCGTTGTCCACCTGGGGCGACGTCACCTTCAACTACGAGTCGACCGACACCCCGGACGTCGTGGAGATGCCCACGTCGACCTAGCTTCGGCAGCCAGAACGCGAGGACGGACCGCATGCGGATCACCCAGGGCACCTTCTCCTATCTCCCCGATCTCACCGACGCAGAGATCGAGAAGCAGATCCAGTACGCCCTCGACCAGGGCTGGTCGCTGGCCGTCGAGTTCACCGACGACCCGCATCCGCGCAACCACTACTGGGACATGTGGGGGCTGCCGATGTTCGACCTGCGCGACGCGGGCGGCGTGCTGTACGAGGTGAACGAGTGCAGGCGGGCGTACCCGACGCGCTACATCCGGGTGAACGCCTACGACGCGACGCACGAACGCCAGACCACCGCGCTGTCGTTCATCGTCAACCGGCCGGCCATCGAGCCCGGCTTCCGGGTGGTGCGCGAGGAGGGCCAGGACCGGCGGCTGCGCTACACGATCGCGTCGTACGCCGCGGACCGGCCGGCCGGCGACCGCTACCCCAACGGCGACCACCCCGACGGCGGCAGTTCGAAGTGAAGCGTGTCGAAGTGGACGGACCCACGTGAGCGGCGCGGACGAGCGGCGGCGCGGGTTCGGGATGCCGACGCCCAGGCGGGCCGACGGCATGTCCTCAGAGCCAGACGGATCGCCGGCCGACGGAACCGCCCGGCAACCGCCGGTTGACACCCAGCCCGAAGACACCCGGCCCGTGGACACCCTGCCCGCCGACGCCTCCGTCGACCTCGCCGCCGAACGCCGGGCGGCCGGCATCGACGCCATCCTGGACGCGCTGGACGCCGAACTGGTCGGCCTGCGTCAGGTGAAGACCCGGGTCCGCGAGCTCGCGGCACTGCTGCTGGTGGACCGGGTACGCCAGCGGTTCGGGCTCACCTCGTCCCGGCCGAGCCTGCACATGTCGTTCACCGGAAGTCCCGGCACCGGCAAGACGACCGTCGCTCTGCGGATGGCCGAACTCCTGCACCGGCTGGGCTGCATCGACCGCGGCCACCTGGTCGCGGTCACCCGGGACGACCTGGTGGGACAGTACGTCGGCCACACCGCGCCGAAGACCAAGGAGGTGATCAAGCGCGCGATGGGCGGCGTGCTGTTCGTCGACGAGGCGTACTACCTCTACCGCGCCGAGAACGAACGCGACTACGGCCAGGAGGCGATCGAGATTCTCCTGCAGGTGATGGAGAACCAGCGCGACCGGCTGGTGGTGATCCTCGCCGGCTACAAGGACCGGATGGACTCCTTCTTCGCCTCCAACCCGGGGATGAGTTCGCGGATCGCCCATCACCTGGACTTCCCCGACTACGACCTGGACGAGCTCGCCGCGATCGCCCGGCTGATGCTGGCGCAGGAACACTACGAGTTCACCCTGGAGGCGGAGCGGACGTTCCGCGACTACCTGCAGCGCCGGATGCGCCAACCGCGGTTCGCCAACGCCCGCAGCGTTCGCAACGCACTCGAACGCGCACGGCTGCGGCAGGCCAACCGGCTGCTCGACGCCACCGGGCGCACCTGGCACCGGGAGGACCTGATGCGCTTCGAGCCGGAGGACTTCCTCGCCAGCCGGGTGTTCACGCAGTGAATGGCGTACACGTCAACCGCACCTTGCGCTAGCCGGCGGCGTCGCGGATCCCCCGCGCGGCCAGCAGGTGATAGAGCAGCAGCAACTGCGTGATGGCCAGCGGCTCGCTGCGTTCGCCGTTGCCGATGTCGCCCAGCGTTTCTGGCGGGAAACCCGCGTCAACTCCGAGTTGCGCCCACAGCACCTTCTCCACGATTCGGCTCTCCTCGCGCGGGACGTAGCCGTGGATGTGCAGCACGTCGACCGGCTGGCCGTCCTCGTCCCGGCACAGCCGCAGGTGGATCGCCCGCTGGTCGCGTTCGGCCAGCGAACCGCTCAGGTCCGGATGCCTGATCGTGGGGCGCAACATCAGCTCGGCCGACAGCGGCGTACCCGGCGGGTCGTCCCGGCCGGCGACCGGGGCGAACCGCACCACGATGTCGGCGAACGCGCGTTGGGGGCGGATGAACGCGGCCGACTCCGGCTCCCGGTCGACGAGTTCGGCCAGCACCTGGTCGGCGGTGTAGCCGCGCCTGCTGGTGTCCCGGCGCACCTTCCACTGCCGGCGGATGTCCTCGGGTGGGTCGAGGTAGGCGGTGATGTCGAAGCAGGCCCGCATCAGCCTGGTGTGCAACGGCAGCAGGCCCTCCACGATGACGAACTCCTTCGGACGTACGAGCATCGGCCGGGTGAGCTCGCCGGTGGAGTGGTCGTAGACCGGTTTGAGGATCGGCTGCCCGGATGCCAGCAACTGCAGATGCTGTTCGATGATCTCGACGTAGTTGCAGTCCGGATGCAGCGCGGTGAACGGCTTGGACCGGCGTTCCACCCGGTCGTAACGGTGGTAGTCGTCGACGCAGATCGTGGTCACCCGGTCCGGGCCGAGCGCCTCGGCGAGCCCCTTGGTGAGTGTGGTCTTCCCGGCCGCGCTGTCACCGGCGATCCCGATCATGATGGGCTGGCGTACCGGCGCCTGGTCCTCGCGGACGCGGTGCATCCGGATCAGCTTGTGCGGCATGCCCGTTCCCTCCCCTCCCCGTACGGACGTGTCGCCACCGCCGGGACCTGCCGACAGCCAGTGCGTTTGACCCGGGAACCGCACCATGTCCGACATGCGACACGGGGTCCCCTCGTCCGCCTGCTCGAACGGTAGGGCGGGCCGGTCGCGGGCGGCATCCCCCCGCCGAGGGGCGGCCGGGGTGAGGCCCGCGGGAGGACGCCGCGACTGACAACGAAGGTCCCGGTGGCCGCCGCCACCGGTCCCGGTGCCGCCGGACCACCGGCCCGGCGGCGGGGTCACACCTACCCTCGGTGCATGGACAGCCGAGCCGGGGGCGGCAGTCGAACCGTACGCGGGCGGGCGAATCCGCCCGGGCGTACCAAGCAGGAGCCGAAGCCCCAATCCAGGCAGGGATCCCAGGACCGCCAGGCCGCGAACGGCCGGCCGCTGCGGATCATCCTGGTCGACGACCACGAGATGGTCCTGGAGGGGCTGAAGGCGCTGCTCGCCCGGTTTCGCGGCCGGGTGCGGATCGTGGCGCAGTCGGTGAGCGCGGACGCGGCCGAGCCGATGGTCGCCGCGCTCGACCCGGACCTGGTGGTCTCAGACGTACGCCTGCGTGGCTCGGTGAGCGGGCTGGACCTGTGCCGGCGCCTGGTCGAGACCACGCCCGGTCGCCGGGTGGTGCTGCTCAGCGCGTACGACGACGAGCAGTACCTCTTCCAGGCGCTGCGCGCGGGAGCGGCCGGCTACCTGCTGAAGTCCATCGACCGGGAGGAGCTCGTCCGGATGCTGGAGCGGGCGGCGCGCGGGGAGACGGTGGTCGACCCGAGCATGGCCGGCCGGGCGGTCGCGTCCGCGGCGCGGTTGCAGGCCGGGGAGTTCTGGCCGGGCGCGCATCTGGGGCTCAGCCAGCGGGAGAGCGAGGTGCTCGGGTTCCTCGTCTCCGGCCTGTCCAACCGGGCGATCGCCGGCAAGCTCGTACTGGGCGAGGAGACGGTGAAGACGCACGTTCGTTCCATCTTCCGCAAGCTGTCGGTGAACGACCGGGCCGGCGCGGTCGCGGTCGCCCTGCGCGAGGGGATCTTCCGGTGACCGGCCGCGCACTCGGCCTGGCCGACGCGGCGTCGGAGAACGCCCTGCTCGTCGGCATCATCGAGGCCATCTCGGCCGGCCCCGAACTCGAACTGCTGGCCGCGAGGGTGGCGCCGCTGATCGTCGCCGCCACCGCCACCGACGAGTGCTTCGTACACGTCCTCGACGACACCGAACAGTCGCTGACGCTGGCGGGCGCGACCCCGCCGTTCGACCAGGAGGTGGGGCGGGTCCGGCTGCGGCTCGGCGAGGGCGTCACCGGCTGGGCGGCCAGCCGGCGCGAGCCCGTCGTCATCGTGGAGGGCAAGGCGAACGACCCGCGGTACCGCTACTTCCCGGAGCTGCGCGGTGAGGAGTACACCTCGATGGTGTCGGTGCCGATGGCGAGCTCACCCGGCGGGCTGGTCGGCGTACTCAACGTGCACACCCGGCAGCGACGGGAGTTCACCGACGCGGACGTACGACTGCTGACGTCGATCGGCAGCCTGATCGCCGGTGCGGTGCACCAGGCCCGGCTGCACCGCCGGCTGGCCGCCCGCGAACGCGCGCACGAACGGTTCGCCGAACAGGCGGTCGCGGCACAGGAGGCCGAACGCCGCCGGCTGGCCGCCGACATCCACGACGGGATCACCCAGCGGCTGTGCAGCCTGCGGTTCCACATCGACGCCGCGGCGGATGCGCTGACGGAGGATCCGGCGTTCGCGGCCGAGCAGCTCGTGCTGTCCCGCCGGCTCACCCACCTGGCGATCGACGAGGCCCGGGCGGCCATCAACGGACTGCGCCCGCCGGTGCTGGACGACCTCGGCCTGGCCGACAGCCTGGCCAGCCTTGCCCGCGCCGTCGCGGGGGTCGACGTCCTCGTCGAGGTGGACCGGTGCGCGCTTCCCGAGCACGTCGAGATCGCGTTGTACCGGATCGCCCAGGAGGCGTTCCAGAACGTCGTGAAGCACGCCGGGGCGAGCAACGTCCGGCTGAGCCTTCGGCGTTCGGGGCCGGAGGTGTCCCTGGAGGTCAGCGACGACGGGCGCGGCTTCGACCTGCTCGCCGACGACCCGCCCGCCACCACAGTGGGACCGGACGGCGGCGGCTACGGCCTGGGCAGCATGGCCGAACGCGCCGAACTCATCGGCGGGCGGCTCGACGTCCGGTCCGCGCCCGGCCGGGGCACCACCGTGCTCGCCCGGGCAGCCGTCCAGTCGCAGTGAGGCCTTCGCAGTAAGGCCTCTTGGCGGTCAGTCACCATAGGGGCGGGCGTCGCGACCGGCCCGCAGCGTGAACGCCCACCAGGACAGCTGGTCCAGCAGCACCTTCGCGGCGAGTTCGACCGCGCCCGGTTCGAGCGGTTCGCCCTCGCCGTCGAACCTCGTCCGCGCCTGGTGGAAGCTCACGGTCTCCCGCACGGTCACCGCGTGGAGTTCGGCGAAGACCTGGCGCAGTTGTTCGGCCGCGCGCAGACCGCCGGACACGCCGCCGTACGTCACGAAGCCGACCGGCTTGGCCCGCCACTCGACCCGGACGGTGTCGATCGCGGTCTTCAACGGTCCGGGGTAGCCGTGGTTGTACTCCGGCACGATCACGGCGAACGCGTCCGCCGCGCCGATCCGCTCGGTGAACGCGGCGCCGTCCCGCGGCATGCCGTGGTCGGTGACGTCGGCGAGGTCGATGACGTCCACCACGATGTCGCCGCGGCGTTCGACCTGGCCGAGGAACCAGTTCGCGACCACCGGCGCGAACCTGCCCTCGCGTACGCTGCCGACGATCACCGCGAGCTGGAACTGTCCTTCGGACACAGGTACTTCCCTTCGGATCGGCTCGGCGCCCGGGTCCGGTGGGCGCCTGGCCTCCAACCTAGGACCTGAAGTAATGTTCAGCTCAACGCGAAGCGGTCCGTGGAGGTGGCCAACTTGGACGGAGTGCCCTGGGACCACAAGGAGCTCTCGGTCGGGCAGCTTGCCGAACGCAGCGGGGTGGCCGTGTCCGCGCTGCACTTCTACGAACGCCAGCACCTCATCACCAGCAGGCGCACCAGCGGCAACCAGCGCCGCTACCGCCGCGACACCCTGCGCCGGATCGCGCTGATCCGGGTGGCGCAGCGGGTCGGCATCCCGCTCGCCGACATCCGCGCCGCGCTGGCCGAGCTACCGGACGGCCGTACGCCCAACCGGGAGGACTGGGCCCGGCTGGCGGAGCGCTGGCGGGCCGAGCTCGACGAGCGCATCCACCGGCTGACGCAGTTGCGGGACGAGTTCACCGACTGCGTGGGGTGCGGGTGCCTGTCACTGGACCGGTGCGTACTCGCCAACCCGTACGACCGGTTGTCCTCCCACGGCCCCGGTCCGCGCCGCGTGCTCGAGTCCTGACCTTCGGCGTTTGTCCGGCGTTCGGTCGGTGGTAATTGCGTGGCGGGTCCGGCGTTCCCCTTGCAGGCTTGGCGGTCGCGGCTGCTTCAGCCTCAACCTGCACCTGCACGACCTCGGCCTGGTCCTGCGGGTGCAGCAGCCGTTCGTGTCCCGCGACCGGGTGCTCGCGATGCGGGAGGTACGCCGGCGGCTGCTGGCACACGGCCTGCTCGCCGCCGAACCGGTCCGCTGGCACGACCGGGAGCTGCTCACCTGCCGTGGCCGCTGGGCCGAGCTGGAAACCTTCGTCCCCCACGCGAAACCCGAGGCGACGTGGGAGTCGTACCGCTGGATGTACCGCGCGATGGGCGAGCTGCACCGAGGATTGCGCGATGTCAATGCGACCTTGCCCAGGCCGGTGGTCGCGACGTACGCCCCGCCGAGCTCGCTGCGCCGATGGCTCGCCGTCACCGAGTCCGCGGTCGCCCACGACCCTGGAGCGGCCGAAGTGACCGCCGCGCTGCGCCGGATGCTGGCGAAGCTGCGGGCACAGTGGGTGCCCGCGCCGGCGCTGCCCGGCCAGGTGGTGCACGGCGACGTACGACTGGGCAACGTCGGGTTGACACCGCACGGCGAGTCGGTCTACCTGGACTTCGGTTTCGCCGCGCACCGGCCGCGGGTGCACGACCTCGCGTACTCCCTGGCCTGGGTCATCCTGCGGCCGGACTCCTCGGGCTCGGCGGCGACCTTCGACTGGTCCGTGCTGCCCGAGCTTCTCGGCGAGTACGAGGAGGGAGCGCGGACCCGGCTGACTCCGCTCGAACGCCGGGCGCTCGGGCCCTACGTCGCCACGGTGCCGATGTACCACGCCGCACTGGCCGGGTACGACGCCGATCCGGCCGCCTCGGTACACAGGAGGGCCGGCTTCCTGCGGATCGCCTCCTGGCTGCTGGACAACCCCGACGCCGCGCGCACCTGACCGCTCGCCGGCCTGTTCGCCCAGGCCTATTCGCCGTTGAAGTCGGCGATGGCCGCCTCCCACTTCTCCAGCGCGCGTTCGACCGTGCTGCGCGAACCCGACGGCAGCCAGTGGTTGGCCCGCTTGATCCCGGCCTCGTGCATGCGTTCCAGCACCGCCGGGTCGGGCGGCGTGGAGAGCATCTGCACCTCGACGTGCCGCTCGGCGCGGTTGCGCAGCTCCGCGACCCGTTCGAAGATCGCGTCGCCGGAGTAGTTGGGGAACCACGCGTCGCCGAAGGTCAGCACCCGGTCCAGCACGGTCGGGCCGTCGCCGCCGACGAGCACCGGTGGGTACGGCCGCTGCGCCGGCTTGGGGTAGGACCAGATGCGGTCGAACGTCACGAACCTTCCGGCGTACGACGCCTCCTCCTCGGTCCAGATCGCCTGCATCGCCTCGACGCGCTCGCGCAGCACCGCCATCCGCTGCTTCGGGTCGGTGCCGTGGTGGCGCATCTCCTCGCGGTTCCAGCCCGCGCCCACGCCGAACTCGAACCGGCCGCCGGACAGGTGGTCGATGCTGGCGACCTCCTTGGCGGTCACGATCGGGTCGCGCTGGATGACCAGGCACACGCCGCTGCCGATGCGCAGGCTCGACGTCGCCTCGGCGGCCGCGGTCAGCGCGACGAACAGGTCGTAGCAGTGCCAGTACTTCGTCGGCAGCGGCTCGCCGGACGGATACGGCGACTCGCGGCTGGCGGGGATGTGCGTGTGCTCGGCGAAGTAGACAGCGCTCTGGCCGCGCTCCTCGAGCATCCGGGCCAGGGGGCCGGGTCGCATGGCGTCATGTGTCGGGAAGTAACCCACTCCGAAATCCACCAGACCTCGATACCCCGCCGGGCCGGTCGCATGTGTGCGGACACGCCGTTCGTTCCCGGCTCGGTCACATCCGACGGCGAAACCTGGTGGACACGGCTGCGAAGATCATCGGGGCCTGCGGCGATGAGGCGAATCCCCGAGTCGAGACGGTCAGAGGAGGTCCGGCGATGACCAAGGCAGGCGCGTTCCGCGCTGCTCTGGACGCTTCCGCGTACTCGGTGCGGCGTGCCTGGGCGTACTCCCCCAGATGGCTCCTGAAGTCGATCGTCGCCTACCTGGTGCTGGCGGTCACCCCCGCCGCCCAGGTGCTCGCGGTGTCCTGGCTCGCGCACACATCAGGGGGTACGGCACGCGAGTACGTCCCACCGCTCGTCGCGCTGACCGCCCTGCTCGGTGTCGGGCAGGTGATGGACCAGAACTCGAACATGATCGGTCAGCGGACGGAGAACCGCCTGCGCACCCACTACCAGGACGAGCTGATGCGGACGGTCGCCGCACTTCCGCCGCAACGTGTCGGCCTCGCTCAGACCAGCGCCACGATCCAGGGCTGCCGTAGCTCGCTGCACGACCTGGGCAGGCTGGTGACGTCGGTGGTGGCGTCGGTGGGCGCACTCGTCACCGCCGCCGCGCTGTGCGTGACGGTCTGGAGGATCAGCCCGGTCGCGGGCGTCCTGGTGGTCGCCGCGCTCCTTCCCAACCTGCTCGTGTTCGCGTGGGAAGCCAGGATGCAGGACGAGGCGTTCGTTCCGTACGGCGAATGGGAGCGACGTACGGAGTACGCCGTCGAGCAGTTGGTCTCCCAGCGCACGGCGACCGAACTCGCGACCCTCGGCTCGGGAGTCGTCGTGGCGGAGGTGGCCGACGCTCGCCGCCGGACGGCCGACGCGATCATCGACCGCATCCTGGTGCTGCTCACGCGTTCCGGGACTGTCTCCGGTGGCGGCACCGCGATCCTGCTGGGCGGAGCGCTGGCGGGCGTGGTCGTGGGTGGGTCCGGAGGCGCGGGGATTGCCGCGGGCATCGTCGGCGTCCTGTCCGGAGTGGCGGCCACCAGGTCCGCGGGCTTCTCCTTCGGACGGCTGATCTCGTTCGCCCCGAAGGTTCGTGCCTACCGTCAGTTCGTCGAGTCTGTTTCGCCCTCGGTGGACACGCAGATCCGAGCCGACGCCGAGAGCGTTTCCGCGCGTCGGCTGACCGTCACCTATCCGGGCTCGGACGTGCCGGCGATCAGGGATCTGTCCGTTTCCGCGGAGAAGGGCCAGATCATCGCGCTCGTCGGCGTGAACGGCGCGGGAAAGACGACCGCGATCAACACGATCCTCGGCCTCCTCGAACCCGACTCCGGAGCGGTCACCGTCGACGGCGTGGATGCCACCGCCCTGCCCCTGGCGGCACGGCTCGGCTACTTCGGCCTGCTCACGCAGGAGTTCGGCCGCTACGAGTTCACCGTCCGGGACACCATCAGGATCGGCCGACCGGACGGCAAGGCGACCGACGACGAGATCTGGCAGGCGCTCGACTCCGCTCACGCCGGGGACTTCGTCCGGAGGTTGAACGACGGGCTCGACGCCCAACTCGGCTCGCAGTTCGGCGGGGTGGGCCTCTCGGGCGGCCAGTGGCAACGACTCGCCCTCGCGCGCATCTACCTGCGCGGCGCTCCGATCTGGATTCTCGACGAACCCACGTCGGCGATCGACGCGGAGGCGGAGCAGCAGATCTTCGCGGAACTGCAGCGAACCAAGTCCGACCGGATCACGATCGTGGTCTCACACCGTGCGTGGACCCTCAAGGGCATGGATCACATCTACGTGCTCGAGGAAGGCCGGGTCGTCGAGCACGGGACCTACGAGCAGTTGATCAGCCAACAGCGCCGGTTCGCCCAGATCTTCGCCGAGCAGGTTGCCTAACCCGACGACCCGACTTGACGACCTGACGTTCGATACGCACAATGTCAGCATGTCGAAGCGAGCATCGGGCGGGAGATCACCGGACAGTCTGGGTTCCGCCGACCCCGAGGACGCGCGGGTCGATCCGATCCTGACCGCGGCCTACACCTGCTTCACCCGGCACGGCGTGCGCCGCACGACGATGGACGACATCGCGCGGGAGGCCGGCATGTCCCGTCCGGCGGTCTACCAGTACGTCCGCAACAAGGAGGACGTGTTTCGCCGGCTCACCCGCCGGTTGCTCGCGCGGACCCTGGCCGACGCCCGCGCCGGGCTGGAGTCCAAGGATGACCTCGCGGGTCAGCTGACGTCCGCCCTGGAGGCGAAGCTCCGGTTGACGCTGCGCCTGTGGCAGGACAGCCCGGCACATGCCGCCGAGCTGCTGAGCGTGGACGCCCGCACGTCGGCCGACCTGATCAGCGAGTACGAACACGCGATGCGCGACCTGCTCGCCGGCGCGGCCGGTCGTGCCGTGCCGCCCAGAGCCGAAGCCGAGGAGTTCGCGGACCTCCTGCTCGCGTTCACCCGGGGCCTGGAGGCCGACCTGACCGATCACGCCGCCCCGGTCCGGCGGCTACGACACGGGGTGCAGTTGTTCGTCGCGGGACTGGACCACGCCCGCACCAACCCTCTGGAGTCCGTATGACCACCCCGTCCGACCACACCACCCCGTCCGACTCGAGTGCTCGCCCTGGCCAGGTCGCCGACGCGAAGACCACGGCGGTGCTGATCACCGGCACGTCCTCCGGCATCGGCCGGGCCGCCGCGCTCCGGCTGGCCCGCCGCTCTGACCTGACCGTCTACGCCACCGCCCGGCGTACCGAATCCATCGCCGACCTCGCAGCGGCCGGCGCCCGCGTGCTCGCCCTCGACGTCACCGACGAGGCGTCGATGGCCGCGGCCGTGCAGGAGGTCGAGGCCGCGCACGGGTTCGTCGGCGCGCTGGTCAACAACGCCGGCTACGGCGCCTACGGCACCGTCGAGGAGACCGACCTGGACGCCGTGCGGCGGCAGTTCGAGACCAACGTCTTCGGGCTGGCCCGGATGGCCCAGCTCGTCCTGCCCGGCATGCGGCGGGCGGGCCGCGGCCGGATCGTCAACGTCGGCTCCATGGGCGGCCGGCTGGTCTTCCCCGTCGGCGGTTACTACCACGCCAGCAAGTACGCCGTGGAGGCGCTGACCGACGCGCTGCGGTTCGAGGCCGCGCCGTTCGGGGTCCGGGTGAGCCTGGTCGAGCCGGGTCTGATCCGCACCGAGTTCGCGACCACCGCGGCCGGCAACCTCGCCGGTCAGGCCGCGCCGTCCGGACCCTACGCCGCGCTCAACCAGGCCGCCGACCAGCAGATGGCGCAGGGCTACCGATCTCCGCTGATGTCCGCGCGGCCCGAGGCGGTGGCCCGGGTGATCGACCACGCGGTCACCAACTCCCGGCCGCGCACCCGTTACGTCGTCACCCCCGCGGCCAAGGTGCTCGTGCACACCCGCCGGCTGATCGGCGGGCGAGCGTTCGACGCCATCCTCCGCACCCAGTTCCGCGCCGCCTGAGGCGGCAACGGTGACGGGGAAGGTGTCAGGCCCGGCTGAGCCGGACGGCGGTGAGCTTGTACTCCGGGCAGGACGTCACCTCGTCCACCTCGGCGGAGGTGAGCAGGTTCGCCGGCACGTCCGGGAAGGCGAACGTCAGGAACACCTCGCCCACCGCCACCTCGTCGGTCAGCCGAGCCGGAGCGGTCACCGTGCCCCGCCGACTGGTGACCTCGACCGGATCGCCCTCCCCGACGCCGAGCCGCCGGGCGTCGTCGGGGTGGAGGTCGAGGTGTTCGCCGGGCGCCAGCAGCAGGTTCGGCGTACGCCGGGTCATCGTTCCGCTGTTGTAGTGCACGAGTCGCCGGCCGGTGATCAGGGCGTACGGGAAGTCCGCGTCGGGCGGCTCACCCGGCGGCAGCCACGGCCGGGCCGCGAGGTGCGCGCGCCCGTCCGCGGTGGCGAACGCCTGCTCGTACAACCTGGCCTCGCCCGGGTCGTCCGGTCCCCGGCAGGGCCAGTGCAGCGCGCCCTCCCGGTCCAGGCGGTCGTGGGAGATGCCGGCGAACGCCGGGGTGAGCTCGGCACACTCGGCCAGGGCGGCGGCCGGGTCCGGGCAGCCGAGGTCGACGCCGAGCGCACCGCCGACGGCCCGCAGCACGTCGAAGTCGGTGTACGCCTGGCCGGGCGGGTCGAGTGCGGGGCGGACCCGCTGAAACCGCCGGTCGAAGTTGACGAACGTGCCGTCCTTCTCCAGGAACGAACTGCCCGGCAGCACCACGTCCGCGACCTGCGCGGTGGCGGACAGGAAGATCTCCTGGCTCACCACGAAGTCACATGCGTCCAGTGCCGCGCGGACGTGCCGGGAGTCGGGGTCGGTCGCCAGGATGTCCTCGCCGAACACGTACATCGCCCGCACCCGCCCGGCGATCGCCGCGTCGAACATCTCCGGGATCCGCAGCCCCGGCCGTTCCGGCACCGGCACGCCCCACACCGCCGCGAACCTCTCCCGCACCTGCGGGTCGTCGACCCGCTGGTAGCCGGGCAGCACGTCGGGCAGCGCGCCCATGTCGGAGGCGCCCTGCACGTTGTTCTGGCCGCGCAACGGGCTGATGCCCCCACCGTTCGGCGTCCCGACGGCACCGCGCAGGATCGCGAGGTTGGCGAGCGTTCGGACCCCGTCGGTGCCGTGCACGTGTTCGGTGACGCCGAGCCCGTAGACGATCGCGGGTCGCCGAGCGGTGCCGTACGCCTCGGCCGCCGCGGCCAGCGCGTCCGGTGGGACGCCGCTCAGCTCGGCCACCCGGTCGGGCGGGTAGCCGGCCAGCAGTTCCCGCAGTTCCTCGACCTCGGCCGCACGGGTGGCGAGAAACTCCTCGTCGGCGAAGCCGCGGTCGACAAGCAGCCGGGCCAGGCCGTTGAACACCGCGACGTTCGACCCGGGCCGGCCCCGCAGGTGGACGTCGGCAAGCCGGGCCAGTTCGGTCCGCCGCGGGTCGAGGACCACCAGCCGGGCACCGCGCAACGCCGCCTGCACGATCCGCGCACCGATCACCGGGTGGGCCTGGGTGGCGTTCGCGCCGGCGACGAGGATGCAGTCCGCGACGTCGAGGTCCTCGGCGGGGTTGGTGCCGCCGGCAAGCCCGAAGCTCGCGGTCAGGCCGGCCGCGGAGGGCGCGTGACAGATGCGCGAACAGTTGTCGACGTTGTTGGTGCCGATCGCCGTCCGCATCAGCTTCTGCAGCAGGTAGTTCTCCTCGTTGGTGGACCGGGCGGAGGAGATCGCGGCGATGGAGTCCGGCCCGTGCCGGTCGCGGATCCGGGCCAGCTCGCGGCCCACCACGGCGAGCGCCTCGTCCCAGCCGGCGGGTTCGAGCCGGTCGCCACGCCGTACCAGCGGGGTGGTGAGCCGGTCCGGGGAACGCACGAACCCGTACGCGAAGCGGCCCTTCACGCAGGCATGGCCACGGTTGACCGGACCGTCCAGCGCCGGGGTGACGGCGAGGATGCCGGCGTCTCGCGTGTGCACGTCCAGGGCGCAGCCCACCCCGCAGTAGCCGCAGGTGGTGCGGGTGACCTGATCCGAGGTTCGGCCGCCGCGCTGACGGGTGGCCGGCGTACGGGTGGCCGGCTGCGTCCCGGCCGTGGCGAACGACGTGAGCACCGAGACGGGTCCGCTGAGCGCGCCACTCGGGCAGGAGTCCACGCAGCCTCCGCACGCCACGCACGTCGACTCCACCCACGGGCCGCCGGCTCCGGCCGCCACGACGGTGTCCGCGCCCCGTCCGGCCAGGGTCAGCGCGAACGTCCCCTGCACTTCGTCGCACATCCGCACACACCTGCCGCAGGCGATGCACAGGTCGGCGTCCAGCCGGACGTACGGATGGGAGTCGTCCCGGCCGAGCCCCCGCCCGGCCAGGTCGAAGTCCGCCGGCTCCAGACCGAGCCGAGCACACAGCGCCGTGAGCTCGGTGGGCAGTTCCAGAGCGCGTTCGGGGAGCCGTTCCACCATCAGCTCCACCACCCGGCGCACGGTGGCGGCGACCTCGCGATCGTCGGTCCGTACGTCGGCACCCTCCTCGGCCGGGGCTGTGCACGCGGCGACCACACCATGGCCGGTGCGGACCAGGCACACCCGGCAGGCGCCCGAAGGCGCCAGCCGGTCGTCGAAGCAGAGGGTGGGCACGTCCGCGCCGGCCGCACGGGTGGCGTCCAGCACCGTCGCGCCCTCGGCCACCTCCACCGGGTTCCCGTTCACCCGCAGCCGGATGACGTCCCGCACCGGCCGGTCGGTCACGACAGCTCATCCGCATACACCCGGCGCAGACTGCGCACGACGGCCGGAAGCCGGGAGCCGAACGGACACAGGCTCCCGATCTCCATCGTGTCCAGCAGGCTGTCGTCGCGGGCGGCCGCCTCGGGCCGGCGTTCACCGAGCCGGGTGCCCTCGCGGCAGGGCGTGCACGTGCCGCAGCTCTCCCGCGCGCCGAACTCCCACAGCGCCCGCAGCAGGTCGCGCGGGTCCACCCGGTCGTCGACGGCAACCAGGCTGCCGTGCCCGGGCGGCGCGCCGGCTGCGACGAGGGTGGCCCCCAAGAGCGGTAGGTCGAGCTGGTCGGGGTCGAGGAAGCCGCCGAGCGGCCCGCCCACCTGGAGCGCGCGCAACCGGGCGTCCCCCGACAGGCCGCCGCCGAGGCCGACCACGATGTCCCGCAGCGGCGTGCCCAGCTCCACCTCGTACAAGCCCGGCCGACGGAACCTCTCGTTCAGGCACACCAGCAGGGTGCCGGTGTCCGGCGGCACGCCCCGTGCGGCGTAGGTTCGGCCGCCGTCGGCGATGACCGCCGGTACCGCCGCCAGCGTCTCCACGTTGTTCAGCGCGGTGGGCCGGCCGAGCAGGCCGTACTCCGTGGGGTACGGCGGCCGGGGGCGCACCGTGGCCCGCAGTCCGGCCAGCGACCTCAGCAGCGAGGTCTCCTCTCCGGCCAGGTAGGACCCGGCACCGGAGACCACCGTGACGTCCAGCCGAACGCCCGAGCCGTGCAGGTCGGCGCCCAGGTGGCCGCCGGCGTGCGCCCGGGCGACCGCCTCGCGGAGCCGGCCGATGGCGCGCGGGTACTCCGAACGCACGTAGACGAACCCCCGCTCCGCACCGCAGGCCAGCGCGGCGAGAGCCAGCCCCTCCAGCAGCCGGTCCGGGTCCTCCTCCATCAGCACCCGGTCGGCGAACGAGCCGGGGTCGCCCTCGTCGCCGTTGGCCACGACGTAACGCTGTGCGGGTGGGACGGACGAACCCGCCACGGCCCGCCACTTGTACGCGGTGGGAAAGCCCGCGCCGCCCCGGCCGCGCAGTCCTGCGGTCGCCACCTCCGCGCGGATCCGGCTGGCGACCGCGGCGGGGCCTCCGTCGGACCGGACCGCCGCGAGCAACCGCGGCCACACCTGCCAGGACGATTCCTCGCCGACGACGCCCCGAAGGACGACCGGTGGCGTGGCGGCACGGACGACGGGGTCGGGTGCCCTGGGCGGCGCGTCCCCGGCGAGCTGCGCGGCGAGGTCGGCGCCCGCCCGCGGCTGGTCGCCGTCCAGCGCGGCCGGTCCCGTGTAGCAGTAGCCCAGGCAGTGCACCACCTGCAGCGACACCTGTCCGTCGAGCGTGCACTCGTCCGGGGGTACGCCGAGGACCCGGGACACCTCCGCGACGTGCCGGCCACCGCCGCCGGCCACGAAGCAGGCCGTGCCCGCGCACACCCGCACGTGCCGGGCGCCCTGCCGGCCGCGCAGATCGGCGTAGTAGCTCGCGGCTCCGTGCACGGCGGCCACCGGAAGGCACACCTCGTCGGCGACCGCGCGTTCGTCCGACGGGGTGACCACACCGTGCGAGGCACGCGCCGCGCGCAGCCGGGTCAGGCTGTCGTACGCCGGTCCGCCGGTGCGGCGTTCCAGCCCGTCCAGCGACGCCCCGGTCGGCCCGCGGTCCACTTTGCCGCCCGCACGACTCTCACGACCCTCACGACCTTCACGACCCTCACGCACGCAGCCCTCATGCCCGGCGGCGACCGGCGAGGAACCGATCCAGCCGAATCGCGACGTACCCGGCGAACGACACCACGCCCACGATCAAGAGATCGGGCAGCGGCACGGGTTCGGTGCCGAGCAGGTCGCGCAGCAGCGGGACGTACACCCCGGCAGCCTGCAACCCGAACGCGACCACGACGGCCAGCAGCAGGAACGGGTTGGTGAGCGTGCCGGGCCGGGCCCGCGAACCCAGGCCGATCCACAGCTGCGTCGCGCCCAGGGTCAGGAACGCCATGCTCTGCCAGGGCCGCCCGGTAGCGTGGGCCCACACGGCCACCCCGAGTGTCACCGCGGCGACCACGACGGCCAGCCGCGCCACCCGCTGCCACAGCCCGGCGCCGAGGATACGTTCGGCCGGCGGCCGCGGCGGCGAACGCATCAGGTCGCCCTCGGCCGGTTCGGCGCCGAGCGCCACCCCGGGCAGCCCGTGGGTGAGCAGGTTGACCCACAGGATCTGCGCGGGCAGCAGCGGCAGGGGAAAGCCGAGGAACGGGCCGGCCAGCATCACCAGGATCTCCGCGGCACCGCCGGCCAGCCCGTACGCCAGGAAGCGGCGGACGTTGGCGTAGATCCGCCGGCCTTCCTCCACCGCGGCCACCAAGGTGGCGAGCTCGTCGTCGGCGAGGACGAGGTCCGCGGCCTCGCGGGCCACCTCGGTGCCCCGCCGGCCCATGGCCACGCCGATGTCCGCGCTGCGCAGGGCCGGCGCGTCGTTCACGCCGTCGCCGGTCATCGCGACCACCTCCGAGCGGTCGCGGTACGCGTGGATGATGGCCAGCTTCTGCTCCGGACTGGTCCGGGCGAAGACCCGCCCGTCCTCCTCACCGCCGCCTGCCCCCTCGATACCGACCCCCTCGGTTCCGAGGGGCCCCTCGATACCGACCTGGCGGGCGATCGCGTGCGCGGTCGCGGGGTGGTCGCCGGTGATCAGCACCGGCGCGATCCCCGCCTGCCGGCACGCGGCGATGGTGGCCGGCGCCGAGGCTCGCGGCGGGTCCGCGATGGCCACCAGGCCGAGCAGCCGTAGGCCGTCCTCGAGGGCGGCCTCCAGGGCGACCGGGCCGTCCTCCGGTGGAAGGGTGTCCCGCTCGGCGGTGGCGACGGCGAGCACGCGGAAGCCCTCGGCGGCGTACTCCTGGGTCCGCTCGGCGGCGCTGCCCAGCACGCCGGCGCCGTCGGACAGCAGCGGGTTGCGCAGGAGCACCTCGGGCGCGCCCTTGCAGATGACGAGGTAGGAGTCCGGCCCGCGACGGTGCACGGTGGTCATCCGCTTGCGGGCGTTGTCGAACGGGACCTCCGCCACCCGCGGCCAGGTGCTCTCCAGCGCGGCCCGTGTCAACCCGAGCTTGGCACCGGCGGCGAGCAGTGCCGCCTCGGTGGGGTCGCCCGCCGCGCTCCAGGACTCCGACCCGGTACGCGGGGGCAGCAGGCTCGCGTCGGTGCACAGCACGCCCGCCCGCAGCAGGGCCACCACGTCGGGCACCTCCGCGGGGTCGACCGGCCGGCCGTCCCGGAGCAACTCCCCCTCCGGCGCGTACCCGGCGCCGGTCACCTCCACCTCGCCTTCGTACGTCCACAGCCGCTGCACCACCATCGCGCCCTCGGTGAGCGTGCCGGTCTTGTCGGTGGCGATCACCGTCACCGAGCCGAGCGTCTCCACCGCCGGCAGCCGGCGCACGATCGCGTTCCGGCGGGCCATCCGGCGCGCGCCCAGGGCGAGCGCCAGCGTCACCACCGCGGGCAGCGACTCCGGCACCGCCGCGACCAGCAGGCTGATGCCGGTGAGCACCATCAGCTCCAGCGGCTGGCCGCGGACCAGTCCGAGCACCAGCACCACGACGCACAGGACGGCGGCGCTGATCGCGAGCACCCGCGCCACCCCGGCGAGCCGGCGCTGCAGCGGCGTACGGACCGGCTCGGCCGCCATCAGCGCGGCCACCCGCCCCATCGCGCTGGCCCCACCCGTCGCGGTCACCACCGCGAGCCCCCGTCCGCGCACCACCACCGTGCCCGCCGACACCTCGTCGCCGGACTCCTCGGTGGAGGCCGCGGCCTTGTCCACCGGCACCGCCTCACCCGTGAGCATGGACTCGTCGGCGGCGAACGCGACCGCCTCCACCAGCCGGGCGTCCGCGGGAACGACCTGGCCCTCGGCGAGCACCAGAAGGTCACCCGGCACCACCTCCGCGGCCGGCACCTCCCGCTCGGCGCCGTCGCGGACGACCCGCGCCGACGGGGCGGCCAGGGCGGCCAGCTCGGTGATCGCCTGGTCCGCGCGTACCTCCTGACTGACCCCGACCGCGGTGTTCATCACGATCACCAGCACGATGACCGCCGCGTCGGAGATGTCCCGGGTCGCGATGGTGAGGACCGCGGCGACCAGCAGGACGACGATCAGCGGGTCGCGCAACTGGGCGGCGAGCCGGCGGTGCAGCGGCACCGGCGGCCGGCGGGGCGGGGCGTTCGGGCCGTACCGCTCCAGCCGGGCCGCGGCCTCCGCCTCGGTCAGCCCGGCCTGGTCCACAGTGGTGGCGTACCCAGCGAACCCTCCGGTCAGCGCTCCCGAAGCGCACCGGACATGGCCTACCGTGTGCCCTGGGACCGGTGGGGGCCGGTTGGGGCGGGGATGGCGGACGGAGCGCGCATGGAGCCAGACCGGTCGGCGACCAGGGTCGTGCCGGACGAAGCCGGGCAGCCGGGGCAACCCGGGCAGGACCAGCCAGGGCAGCCGGGCCAGCCGGGGCAGGACCAGCCAGGGCAGCCGGGCCAGCCGGGCCAGCCGGGCCAGCCGGGCCAGCCGGGCCAGCCGGGCCAGACCGTTCCCACCGCTCGGACCGCCCAGGCCGTACGCGCGGTCCTCACCGACGGCCGGGTGGTGGAGCTGCGCCCCCTCGGACCGGACGATCTCGACGACCTGCTGCGGCTGCACCAGGACCTCCCCGAACGCGACACCTACCTGCGGTTCTTCACCACCCACCCGGTCGGCCTCCCCGAGCTCCTCGATCAGCTCGTCCGGCCCGGTGACGCCCACAGGCTCACCGTCGGCGCGTTCGTGGGAGACACCCTGATCGGCGCCGCCCACTGCGAAGTGCTGTCCGACCCGGCCGAGGCAGAGGTCGCGATCGTCGTCGACCACCGGCAGCAGGCGCACGGCCTGGGCACGCTGCTGCTGGAGCACCTCGCCTCCGCCGCCCGGCGGCGCGGAGTACGCCGGTTCGTGGCCGAGGTGCTCACCGAGAACGCCGCCATGGTCCGGGTGTTCCGCGACGCGGGGCTGCCGATGACGATGCGGCTGGAAGGGTCGTCGTACCTCGTGACCCTGCGGCTCGTCGAGGGCGCCTCGAGCTACGCCGCCGCCGTCGGCGAACGCGAACGCCTCGCCGACGTGGCCAGCCTGGGCGCCCTGCTGCGGCCGAAGGCCGTCGCGGTCGTGGGCGCCAGCCGCCGGCCGGACTCGGTGGGGCACGCCGTGCTGGCCAACCTGCTGGCCGGCGGCTACACCGGCGCCGCGCACGCGGTCAACCCGCACGCCGACGTGGTGGCCGACGTGCGGTGCGTCCCGTCCGCCCGCGATCTCCCGCCAGGTGTCGACCTGGCCGTCCTGTGCGTCCCCGCCGCGGCGGTCGCGCAGGCGGCGGAGGAGTGCGGTGAACGCGGCGTCCGTGCGCTGGTCGTCGTCACCTCCGGCGTGACCGATCACCCCGAGCGCGCGGACGCGTTGCGGGCGGCGGTCCGCAGGTACGGCATGCGGATGGTCGGCCCGAACTGTCTCGGCGTGGTCAACACCGCCGAGGATGTACGGCTGAACGCGACGTTCGCCCGCGGGCCCGCACCGGCCGGACGGGTCGGCGTCGTCACCCAGTCCGGCGGGGTGGGCATCGCGTTGCTGGAGCAGTTCGCCGCGGTCGAGCTCGGCGTGTCCAGCCTGGTGTCGACCGGCGACAAGTTCGACGTGAGCAGCAACGACCTGTTGATGTGGTGGCAGCGCGACGAGGCCACGGACCTGGCCGTGGTCTACGTCGAGTCGTTCGGCAACCCGCGCAAGTTCGGGGTGCTGGCGCGAGCGCTGGCCGCGCGCAAGCCGGTGTTGGCAGTACGAACGGGCAGCAGCGAGGTCGCCCGGCGGGCCGCCGCCTCGCACACGGCCGCGGCCGCGACGCCGGCGGTCAACCGGGACGCGTTGTTCGACCAGGCCGGCGTACTCGCGATGGACAACCTGAGCGACGTCGTGACGACCGCCTGCGTACTGAGCTGGCAGCCGCTGCCCGCCGGCAACCGGGTCGCGGTGATCGGCAACGTCGGCGGGATCGGCGTACTCGCCGCCGACGCCTGCGCGCGCCAGGGCCTCACCCTCCCCGAACTCGGCGAGGCCACCCGCGCCGAACTCCGCTCGCTGCTGCCCCCGACCGCCAGCCTCCGCAACCCGGTCGACACCACCGCGGACGTGCACGACGAGATCTTCCACAGGTGCGTGCGGGCGGTGCTCGACGATCCGGGCGTGGACGCGGTGCTGGTGCTGACCGCACCCACCGCGGTGACCGATCCGCTGCCCAGGCTGGCGGACGAGGTGCCGTGGGAGCTCGGGCTGCCGGTCGTCGCGGTCCGGGTCGGCCAGACGGCGGTGGTCGACGCGCTGCACCCCACCGACCCCACCGCGGGCCGGCCGGTGCCGGTGTTCAGTGACCCCGCGCACGCGGCCGTCGCGCTGGGGAACGCGGTGCGGTACGGCATCTGGCGGTCCCGGCCGGCCGGGACGGTGCCGGACCTGCCGGACATCGACGTCGACGCCGCCCGCGCCCTGGTGGCGGAGTTCCTCACCGGGCATCCGGACGGCGGCTGGCTGGACCCCGAGGGCGTGGTCACGCTGCTCGGGCACGTCGGCCTGCCGGTCGCCGGCGTCCGGGTCGTCCGGGACGCCGACGAGGCGGTGGCGGCATTCCACGAGAGCGGCCGGCCGGTGGCGCTCAAGGCCGCGGCGGCGGACGTCCTGCACAAGAGCCGGGCCGGCGGGGTGCTGCTGGGGCTGTCCGACGAGGCCGCCGTCCGTGAGGGGTTCGGCGTACTGCGGGAGCGGTTCGGGCCGGCGCTGACCGGCGTCGTCGTCCAGCCGATGGCCGCACCCGGGCGCGAACTCCTGGTCGGGGTGAGCAGCGACCCGACGTTCGGTCCGCTGGTGGGGTTCGGGCTGGGCGGGGTGGACACCGACCTCATCGGCGACCGTACGTACCGGCTGGTGCCGCTCACCGACCTCGACGCCCGCGAGATGCTGACCGCGCTGCGGGCGGGTCCGGCGCTGTTCGGGGAGAACGCCGACCCCCGGCTGGACACCGACGGCATTGTCAACGTGCTCTTGCGCGTCGGCCGGCTCGCCGAACTCGTGCCCGAGGTCGCCGAACTCGACCTGAACCCGGTCGTCGCCACCACCGCCTCGTGTGTGGTGGTGGACGCGCGGGTGCGGCTCGCGCCGGTCGAGGCCGGCGATCCCTTCCTGCGCAGGCTGCGCACCTGACGGTTCAGCCGGCGTACGCCCGGATGATCGTCTGGCGTACGGAGTTGCCGTGTCCGTCGGAGCGGACCGCCCGCAGTGAGACGTACCCCGGCTTCGCCGGCCGCAGCTGCGGGCCGGACCCGAGTGCCCGACCGATGTTCTAGGGTCGACAGGAGGTACGCGAGACGGGAGGCCCAGTGGCCGGGAGGCAGTACGTGGTCGAGTCCGAGTACGACGTGGTGGTGGTCGGCGCCGGCATGGCCGGGCTGGTGGCCGCACTCGACCTGGTCGCCGCCGGCCGCACGGTCACCGTGCTCGAACGCGAGGCGCGCCCGGGTGGCCGCGTCGCCTCCGACCACAGGTCCGGCTTCACGCTCGACCGCGGCTTCCAGGTGCTCAACACGTCCTATCCGCAGGTACGGCGACGGCTCGACCTGCCGGCACTGGACCCGCGGCCGTTCACCGCCGGGGCGCTGGTGCGGTACGCCGGGAAGCTGCACCGGCTGGGCGACCCGCGCCGCCACCCGGCCGACCTGCCCGCCACGATCGGTTCGGGACTGCTGCCGTGGCAGGCGAAGCTCGCACTGGCCGCCTACTCCGCCGACGTGGGGTTCGCACCCGTACGCCGGCTCCTCCAGGCGGAGGAGACCACGGCGGCGGAGTCGCTGGCCCGGCGCCGGCTCGGCGGCCCTGCGGTGGACAGGTTCCTGCGCCCGTTCCTGTCGGGCGTACTCGCCGAGGACCAGCTCACCACCTCCAGCAGGTTCGTCGACCTGGTGTGGCGCAGCTTCGTCCGCGGCACCGTCATCGTTCCGGCCGCCGGTATGGGAGCGATTCCAGCCCAGTTGGCCGCGCGACTGCCCGCGGGAACGCTGCGCACCGGTGTGCAGGTCGAGGAGGTGGCTCCGGGCAGTGTTCGGTACGACGGGCAGCAGGTGCGGGCGCGCGCCGTCGTGGTGGCCACCGATCCGGCGACCGCGGGAAGACTCCTGCCCAGCTTGAAGATTCCGCCTCTTCGCGGGCTCACGACCTACTACCACGCCGCGTCCGAACCACCCCTCGCCGAACCCACGCTGCTGCTCGACGGCGCCGACGACCGGATGATCGTCAACTCGGTCGTCCTCACCGCGGCCGCCCCGTCGTACTCCACCGACGGCCGGGCGCTGATCTCCACCTCCGTCCTCGGGCCGACCGGTCACGACGGCGGCGACCCGCCGGACGAGTCGGAGCTCCGGCCCCGGTTGTCCGCGCTGTACGGCGTACCCACCGACGCGTGGGAGCACGTCGACACCACCGTCGTCCGAGAGGCGCTGCCGGCCGCTCCGCCACCGCTCGGCGACCTGCGCAAGCCGGTCGACCTGGGCGAGGGACTGTTCGTGGCCGGCGACCACCGCGACACCCCGTCCACCCAGGGCGCGATGGCCAGCGGCACCCGGGCAGCTCGCGCCGTCCTGCGGCATCTCGGCGCGACGAGCTGACACCTTCGCAGCGGATGACCGACCGGTTCAGGCCGACCTCGGCTCGGCCCGCCCCGGTAAGTCGGCCCGGTGCCTACAGTGCCGAAGGTGCCGAACGTGCCGAGTGACCAGAGCGTGCCGACCGAGCGGACCGACGACGCGACCGACGGGACCGACGCGACCGCCGTTGCGATCCCGGTGATCGGGTCGCACGAGGTGGCCGACCCACCGGAGTGGGCCCTGCTGCAACGCGACCTGCTGGCCGCCTCGGAGCAGGCCGCGCTGGAGTTCGTCGACCGTTACGCGCGCCCGGACGGGACCCTGCCGTGGCGGGAGTCGTGGCCTGGGATGGACGGCTCGGACGACCCGTACGAGGGGTTCCAGGGGTTGCCGATGCTGTACCTGCTCGGCGGGCGTTCCGAACTCCTCGCCCTCGCCCGGCGCCAGTGGGACGCGATCACCTGGCAGTGGACGGAGTACGGCCAGATTCACCGCGAGTTCGACGCGTACTACGACTGGATGCACCACGGCGAGGCGAACAATCTTCTGTACCTGCTGGCGCTCGCCGACCCGACGAGTGTGAAGGAACGCCGACGGGCCGTGCGGTTCGCCGGCTTCTACACCGGCGAGGACCCGGAGGCGGCGAACTACGATCCGGTCCGGCGGCTGATCCGCTCACCACTGACCGGCTCGCGCGGCCCGCGGTTCACCGTCACCGCCGAGGACTGGAGCACCCACCGCGAGGTGCTGGACAACTACCCGCCGCCGTTCGAGGACCTGCCGGGTGTCACCGGGCCCACGTGCCCGTGGACCGACGACGCGACGTACGCGCACATCCTGGAACGGATGAACGCCCGGATGACCCGTGGCGACGTACCGCTGAACCTCACCGCGACCAGCCTGCTGACCCACGCGTACCTGTTCACCGGCGACGTTCGCTACCGCGACTGGGTGCTCGACTACCGCGCCGCCTGGCGGGAACGCGCCGAGCGCAACGGCGGCTTGCTTCCGGACAACGTCGGGCCCGACGACGTGATCGGGCAGTTCATGGACGGCGCGTGGTGGGGCGGCTACTACGGCTGGCGCTGGCCGCACGGTGCCCACCAGATCCTCGAGGCGGTGGCGATCGCCTGCACCAACGGCGTTCTCCTCGGCGGGACACTCTCGCAGCTGGACCTGATCCGTTCGCAACTCGACGCGTTGTGGGACCTCGGGCAAGACACGGTTGACGGCCGGATCGTCCCGCACCGGCATGTCGACTCCGGCTGGACGGACTACCGGCGGCCTGATGCGCGGGTGCCCGTCACGTGCTGGAGTCTGAGTCATGCGGCGGAGGATCTCGAACGCGTACTGCGGTTGCCGGGGTCGGCGGAGTGGGGTACGCCGACGGACCGGATCGCCAAGGCCAACGGTGCCGCCAACAGCGAGCACTGGTTCGCGTACGTGCGCGGCGCCAACCCGGACTACCCCGGGCAGATCCTGGCCACCAACCAACGCCAGCTTCGCGATCGTCTGGACCGGATTCGTTCCGACGACGGCGACCCTGCGGAGTGGGACGTCCACCACTGGCAGGACATGAGCCCGGTCTTCGCCGAAGGACTCGTGCAGACGATGCTGGGTGCGCCGCTGCACGTCTACCACGGCGGGCTGCAGTTCGCGACCGTACGCTACTTCGACCACCTCGCGCGGCGTCCCGGTTTGCCGCCCGACGTGGCCGCGTTGGTGGAGCATGTCGACGCCTCCTCGGCCACCGTGCACCTGGTCAACTGTGGGGTCGACGAAGGACGCGAAGTCGTCGTCCAGGCAGGCGGATTCGGTGAGCATCACTTCGAGTCCGTCACCGTGCTCGGCTCCCGTGAGGACCCTGACGGCAACGCGGGCTACGACCCCGGCGACAACCCGGGGCAAGTCGCGGTTGACAGCCGCTGGCTGCGGGTAAGCCTCGGCCCGGGTGGGCGGATCCGGCTGCGGGTAAGCCTCGGCCCGGGTGGGCGGATCCGGCTGCGGCTTTCCATGCGCCGCTTCGCCAACGATCCGTCGTACGACACTCCCTGGGTCGCCCGCTCCGACCAACCCGCACTGATCCGCTCCCGCGACCTCTCGGAGTTCGGCGGGTAGCCGGCATCCATCAGAACGGTGGCAGGTCATCGTCAGCTGACCGACTGCCTGCAGTGGCGGCTACCGGTTCGTCTATCGGGTCGGTGAGGGATGGTGCGCTGCTGTGGTACTGCCGGCCGAACGGGTCGGTGAGAGTGTGCTCTCCCGGCCCGGTCTGCTGGAGTTTCCAGTCCCTCTCGGTCTTCGCCTTGTGGTGGCGGGGGCACAAAGGCGCGATGTTGTCGACGGAGGTTTCCCCGCCGTCGGCGTACTCGGTGTTGTGGTCGAGGTGGCAGGTGGCGGCGGGCCTTCGGCAGGTGGTCCATACGCAGCGCTGGTCACGGGCATGTACAAGCTCGGCCTGCAGCCCCCGCAGGAACCTCGCCGGGATCGGATGCAGGTGCAGTAACCGTCCGGTGACCGGATGGGTGATGCCGACACTGAAGCGGGCTTCGGGGTTGTCGAGATGGTTCGCCACGATCCGGCGAGCCACCTCGGTAATGATGGGCCCGACTCCGCCGAGCTCACCGGGCCGGGTGGACAGTCCCATCAGCGTGGTCAACGGCATGTTCAGCTGGATCTTCGAGCGCGTTCGTATCGGACCCCAGCTCGGCTGCGAAGAGGTCCACGGCGGCGGTGGAGGTGTGGAGTTGCCTGTCGGCGGATCAGGCCGGCCCGGCGGATCGGGTGGATCCGGTGGGTCGGGGTTACCCGGCGGCTCGGCGGTGCGGGCGGCGGCCTCGTGGGCGGCGGTGTCGTGGACTCGGATGCCGTTCGTCGCGGCCGTACCGCACACTGTGCAGCTGGGGACCGGTGCCGGAGAACAGTTCCCACACTCACACCAGCTGTCGTGCAGGTCGTGGTCGGGGAACCGGTGCACAGCGCAGTGCCCCTCCCCACTCTGGTCGGTCTCATCCTGCGACCGCTCGGGCTCGGTCTCGGGCTCGGGCTCGGGCTCGGGCGCGGTCTCGGGCTGCTCGGTCTGGCTTTGCGCCCGCTCGTTCTCATCCTTCGCCGGCGCGTTCTCGCTCGCGGGCCGTATGTCGTCTTGGGCATGCGGCTCGTCTTCGACCTGCTCGGTGTCCACCTGCTCGGTGTCCACCTGCTCGGTGTCGGCCCACTCCTGTGGAAAGTCGCTTTCCGCAGGCCGCTGCCCAGAGTCGTCCTGCTCGAGGTCGTCCTGCTCAGACTCGCCTTGCTCAGACTCGCCTTGCGCCGCTGCGTTCTGTGCCGCCGCCTTCGTCTGCGTACTCTCGCCCTGGTCGGGGGTGGCTGTGGGGGCGGAGCAGTCGATGAGGTCGGCGATGCCGCTGAGCAGGGAGAAGGCGATGTCCGCGCGTAGCTGGCTCAGCTTGCGCGGGTCGCCGGCGGACTTCACCGCACGGGCGATCGCGTCGATGTAGCCGTACGCCTCGGCGGCCTGGTCAGCTGACAGGCCACGGATCGCGAGGTCGGCGACCCCGTCGACAGCCGGCCAGATCGCCACGTTCCGTCCGGTGCGTGCTTCCCGGTGCCGTTTACCGGCAGCCTCGGGATCGGCCTTGACGACCTCCGCCTCCACCTTGGCCCGCAACAACCCGCCCCGCAGTTCCAGCACCTTCGGGAAGATCGCGTCCTCGATCGCACCCCACAGATCTGGCTTCGCGTCGGTGATCCGGTCCACGATCGCCCGCACGTCGGGCAGCTCCAACTGCCCGGCCGCCAGCGCTGCTCGTGTGCGCGGCAGGCGAGGCAGGGTGAGGGCCAGCGCCAAATACCAGCTGGCGTGGTAGCCCGACCACCGCAGCAAAGGTTCGAGGACGGCCTGGGTCATCGGGTCCATCTCGGGACTGCGCACGGCCGGCTCGTCGGGCATCCCGGGTTCGGCGTAGGCCAGCTCGTTCACCTCGGCCAGGCACTCCGCCTCCGCCCAGCCGATCAACCGCCGCCACGCCCTGGCCCGCTCCTCCAACTCAAACCCGTTACACACCCCGCGATCCACCGACGCCAGCAACACCGCAAGCCGCGGCCCACCCCGCCACATGATCGACTCACGCTCGCAGAAAAACCCTTATCCACAAGGGAAATTGACGTCAACCTCAACCTGCGCCGACGCCCGGGATCAGACCACCCCTCCGCGTCAGACGGATGTGCGGGCGAGGCGGAAACCGAGGTCGTCGATCGCGAACGAGGGATGGCTGCGGCGCCGCACGGTGGCGCCGCAGCCACGTGCCTGCTCGGCCCACCCGCCGCCGCGGAAGATGCGGTAGGAGCCGTAGACCTCCTCGTCGTAGAGGTCCCAGCACCACTCCCACACGTTGCCCAGCATGTCGAACAGTCCCCACGGGTTCGGCGCCTTGCCGCCCATGTCGTGAACCCGGCCCCCGGAGTTGTCGGCGTACCACGCGATGTCGTCGAGTTCGCCGTACCGATATCCGGTGGTGCCCGCCTTGCAGGCGTACTGCCACTCCGCTTCAGTCGGCAGTCGGTAACCGTCGGCCGTGCGGTCCCAGATCACTTCGCCGGTGCGTGGTTCACGGGAGTACGCCGGGCCGAGTCCGTGCCGGCGGGAGAGCAGGTTGCACAGGTCCACCGCGTCGTGCCAGCTGACGTTCGTCACCGGCGACGCACCACTCCCCTGCGACGCATCACTCGCCGACGACTCCGGATCGGCACCGGTGACGGCCCGGTGCAGGTCCACCGTGACCGGGACGCTCGCCATCCGGAACGGCGCAAGCTCCACCTGCCACCGCGCGCCGATCCGGTCGTCGCGCAGGTCGACGTACCCGGCGGGGATGTCGACCATCGCCGGCACGGTCGGGTCGGCGGTGGGCAGACGCACGTGGAGTCCCTTCAGGTTGAACGGGCTCAGGAGTCGAGCCCGCCGCCACGATATGGGCCGCGAATGAGGGTACGCACACCGATTTGGACATTTGGGGACACACCAGCTATCTTTACCGCGCTGTCCGGCGGGGGCCGGACATGAACCAGGGGGGAAGGTCCAGGCGCGTTCGCGCCTGCTCGTCGCGCGGGCACATCAGCCCGGCGACACGAAGTTCTCGACACACTCACGCGGCCAGGCAGGCAGCGCGTCGTTCGCACGCGCCGGCAACCTGTGTCCAAAGGAGTGTCCGACCGAGCCGACGTCGTACCGAGGTGTGTTCTCGGCACGTCCTGAGCCGGCGGACCGTCCGCGAACTTCTTCGCGTACGCCGACACCGGGCAACGGTGTGGGCACGTGTGACCTCACCCCCCGCAGACGTCGACGAGGGTCGGCGTCCATACGACGAACCGGGGGGTTCTTGTGAAGAAGTTCGGTATCGGCTGCCTCGCCATCCTGGGTGGCGTCTTCGGGCTGGTCCTCATCATCAGCGTCGGAGCAATGCTGTCCGGCGGCGATGACGATGCCACGGCGAGCGACCAGACCACCACCAGCGTCGACGATTCCGCGGACGCCGCCGTCGCGGAGGACGCCAAGAAGGTCGACAAGAAGTCGACGGAAGCTACGAAGTCCGACGACAGCGAGAAGGCCGAGAAGGTCGAGAAGACCGCCGGCATCGGCGACCCGGTCCGCGACGGTGACTTCACCTTCACCGTCACGAAGGTGACGGACGGACCCGCGCGGATCGGCGACGAGTACCTCAACACCAAGCCGCAGGGCAAGTTCGTCTTCGTCCACGTGACGGTGGAGAACCACGGCAAGGAAGCCGGCACCTTCTTCGGCGACAACCAGTACCTCGTCGACACCCAGGGCCGCAAGGCCAGCGCCGACAGCGAGGCGGCCGTGTACCTCAAGGATGCGCAGTCGCTGCTGGAGGAGATCAACCCGGGCAACAAGCTGTCCGGCGTCGTGATCTTCGACGTCCCGAAGGACGCCACCCCGGCGAGCCTGGAGCTGCACGACTCGATGCTCTCCGGCGGCGTCAAGGTTGCTGTCAAGTAGTACTTGACCACCTGCGTCGTCGCTGAGCTGTCGCTGCACCGTTGTGGGGGACCACCTTCCGGTGGATCCCCCACAACTGCCGTCAAGCACGGCTTGCTGCCCCGGACGCCCGGAGGTGAGCGAGCGTGAGAAGAATGGCCGCATGATCGGCATTCCCACCACCGGACCCACGTCCCCGATCGCAACGTTGTACGTCGACGGTGCCTGGGTGCCCGCCGCTGACGGCGGCACCAGAGAGATCCGCTGCCCGGCGGACGGTTCGTACGTCAGGCACGTCAGCGAAGCCGGAACGGCCGACGTGGAACGCGCGATCGCCGCCGCCCGCACGGCGTTCGACACCGGGCCCTGGCCGCACACCCCGGCTGCCGAACGCGGCGACCTGCTGCTGCTGGTGGCCGAGCGGCTTCGTGCCCGGACAGAGGAGTTCGCCCGGGCGGAGTCCCTCGACACCGGCAAGCGGATCGTCGAGAGCCGGCTGGACATGGCCGACGTCGCCGCCTGCTTCAGCTACTTCGGCAAGCTCGCCGGCCTCGAGGCGGGCCGGCTCGTCGACGCCGGCGACCCGGGTGTGGTGAGCCGGATCAGCTACGAACCGGTCGGCGTGTGCGGGCTCATCTCACCGTGGAACTACCCGCTGCTGCAGGCGGCGTGGAAGGTCGCGCCCGCGCTGGCCGCCGGCAACACGTTCGTCCTCAAGCCGAGCGAGCTCACCCCCGGTACGGCCATCCTGTTGATGGACGTGCTCACCGAGGTGGGCCTGCCGGCCGGCGTGGCCAACCTCGTCCTCGGCGCGGGTCCCGTCGCGGGCGCACCGCTGTCGGAGCACCCGGACGTCGACCTGGTGTCGTTCACCGGTGGACTGGAGACCGGCCGCCGGATCGCCGCCTCCGCCGCCACGACGGTGAAGAAGGTCGCCCTCGAACTCGGCGGCAAGAACCCCAACGTCGTGTTCGCCGACGCCGACTTCGACGCCGCGCTGGACAACGCGCTGAACGCCGCGTTCGTGCACTCCGGCCAGGTGTGTTCGGCCGGTGCCCGGCTGGTCGTCGAGGAGTCGCTGCACGACCGGTTCGTCGACGAACTGGTCCGCCGCGCACGGATGATCCGGATGGGCGGGCCGTTCGACGACGACGCCGAGACCGGTCCGCTGATCTCCGCGGCCCACCGGGACAAGGTGACCGAGTACGTCCGCCGCGGTGTGGCCGAGGGCGCAACCCTGCGTTGCGGTGGGACCTGGGGTGAGGGTGACCTGGCGCACGGTTTCTACTTCGCACCAACGGTTCTCACCGACGTACGGCCGGGCATGTCCGTCGTACGCGACGAGGGCTTCGGCCCGGTGGTCACCGTGGAGACCTTCACCACCGAGGACGACGCGGTGCGCATCGGCAACGACACCGACTACGGCCTGGCCGCGGCGGTGTGGACCCAGGACGCCGGCCGGGCGCAACGGGTCGCTGCCCGGCTGCGGCACGGCACCGTCTGGATCAACGACTTCCACCCCTACCTCCCGCAGGCGGAGTGGGGAGGTTTCGGCCAGTCGGGCATCGGGCGCGAGCTCGGCCCGAGCGGGCTGGCGGAGTACCAGGAAGCCAAGCACATCTACCACAACATCGACCCCCAGGTGACCGGCTGGTTCACCGACCACGAGGCACGAGGCGGCACAACGCAGCCGCGACCGCACCTGTGATCACGCCCACGATCGTGCCGGTGACGAGACTGGACCCGACCGCGGCGGTGCGGATGATGCGTTCCTGCGCGGCCGGGTCCAGGTCGGCGAGGTTGCCGCCGAGCGCCGGTGGCCGAGCCCCGAAGCTCTGCTCCCACAGCAGTTGGTGCCCGGCCGCGAGGAACACCGCGTAGATCGCGCCGATCACCACGACGGTCAGGAACGGACGCGGCGGACGCCGCCACAGCACGGCCGCGATCCAGCACAGCGGTGGCAGGAACACGAAGAGACCGTTGACGAACGTGCCCTCCTCGATGACACCGAGGTCGTGCAGCACCACCCGGGGCGCGGCCAGCGCGGCGAGCCCCACCAGGGCCGGCCAGGAGAATCCCAGGGCGCGGGTCACCCGGCTCATCGGGCCACCTCCGCGGGATCGGTCGCGGACCCGGCGGCGGCCGCACGCGCGTTGGCACGGTCGCACCGTACGAACGCGGTGAACGCGAGCGCCGAGGTCACCGCGCCACCGGCCAGGCGTACCCAGTGCCCGGCGACGAACTCCTCCGCGACCTGGCGAAGGTACGCCGCGGAATGGGTGCCCACGGGGTCGACGAACATGATCTCGTTGCGCGGCCAGAAGAACAGCACGGAGAAGAGGAACTCGCAGGCGACGAAGACGGCCGCCGCCCCGGCGACCCACCAGCGCAAGCCGGGGTTGCGCCAGCTGAGCACGAACGCGAGCAGGCTGCTGATCGTCACGGTCGCGCCGAGCGGGGGGAAGTAGTCGCTCGGGCCGCCCTCGACCATGAACTCCCGTGCCCGGTCCAGCGACGCGGGCGCGTCACCGAAGATGTTCGGGTACAGCATCACGGTTTCGGCGGCGACTCCGCCGAAGGACAGCATCGCGCCCCACACCAGCACGACGAGCGCGATCCAGGTCAGTTTCGTACGGGACACTTTCGGTGGTCCTCCTGTCGTTCTCCGGCGCCGCGGACGACATCCGGGGCGCCTCTCCTTGGGGTCGTCGACGACGCTAGGTTCGGCAGGGGCCGGCGGTCTGCCGCGTGACAGCGCGATCACGGGTCGCTTCTCGACGTACGCGGGCACCCGGACCTGACGCCCGGCGGCGACTGTGGCCGCCGCCCGCGCCGGTCTACGCTCACTTGCGTGCCGGCAACCCAGCCCACCCGCACCGACGCGCTCCTCGCCGCCGCCACCTTCTGCCTGGTCGCGGCGGCCGCGGCGACCGCGCACGAGACCCCTGCCAGGGCGGTGCCGGCGTACTGCTTCGCGCTCGGGTTCGCGGTGGTGATCCTCTTCGGCCGGGGGTGGCCGGTGCCCGCGCTGCTGGCCACCGCGGCCGGCATCCTCGCCTACTACACGCTGGATCTGCCGCCGGTCGGGCTGGCCGCGCCGATCGCCGCCGTGCTCTACTCCGCCTCCGAACGGGGCCGGCTGGTGCCGGCCGCGATCGTCGGCGGCGGCCTACTCGCGGTCTCGATCCCCGTACGCCTGGTCGAAGGGGACGACCCGGCCGTCGTCGTGGGCTTCGAACTCGGCTCGGAGGCGGCGCTGATGGTCGCCGTGATCGCACTCGGCGACGCCGTCCGCAACCGCCGAGCCCTGCGGACCGAGCTGACCCGGCAGGCGGCGGCCGCCGACGAGGAACGCCTCCGCGAGGCCGCCCGACAGGTGGAGGCGGAGCGGCTGCGCATCGCCCGGGAAGTCCACGACACCCTCGGGCACACCATGTCGGTGATCACCCTGCAGTCCGCCGTGGCCGAGGAGGCGCTGGCCGACGGGCGGTCCGAGCCCGCCAGGGCCGCGCTGGCCGCGATCCACTCCGCCGGCGGCAGCGCGATGGCCGAGTTGCGCGCGACACTGCGCACGCTGCGGCGCGACACCGGCACCCGCGAGCCGACGCCCGGCATCGACCGGCTGCCGGCGCTGCTGGACGGCGTACGGCGAAGTGGGCTGACCGTCGACCTGTCGGTCACCGGCGACGTCGACGCGCTGCCGGCGGTGGTGGGCGCGACCGTCTACCGGGTCGTGCAGGAGGCGCTGACCAACGTCCTGCGGCACGCCCTCGCCACCAGGGTGACGGTCACGATCTCACTCGCCGCCGGGCAGCTGTCGCTGGACGTGGTGGACGACGGACGGGGTATGCCCCCGAATTCCCAACCAGGCAAGGAAGGTCAGGGGCTGCGCGGCATGACCGAGCGCGTCGCGCTGCTCGGCGGGACCGTGGAGACCGGCCGTGCGGACAGCGGATCCGCGGGGCCTGGTGGCTTCCGGGTGCGGGTCCGCCTGCCGCTGAGCCGAGGTGAGGCATGACCGGGATCCGGGTCGTCCTGGTCGACGACCAGTACCTCGTCCGCACCGGGCTGCGCGCCCTGCTCGACCGCGCACCGGACATCGCCGTCGTCGGTGAGGCGGGCGACGGAGCGACCGCGCTCGGCGTCGTCCGCGCGCAGCGACCCGACGTCGTTCTGATGGACGTACGCATGCCCGGCACCGACGGGCTGGAGGCGACGCGACGGATCCTCGACGACCGCGACCTGAGCGACGTCCGCGTGGTGATGCTGACGACCTTCGACGACGACGAGTACCTCTTCGAGGCCATCCGCGCCGGGGCCGCCGGCTTCCTCCTCAAGGACACCGCGCCGGATGCTCTGCGCGATGCCGTCCGTACGGTGGCGGGCGGGGACGCGCTGCTGTCCCCGGCCGTCACCCGGCGGGTGCTCGCCGCGGCGGCCCGGTCGCCGGTGGCGGATCCGGCCCGGCTCGACGGTCTCACCGACCGCGAACGCGACGTTCTCGCGCAGGTCGGCGCCGGGCGGTCGAACGCGGAGATCGGGAGCGTTCTCCATCTGAGCCCGGACACCGCCCGCACCTACGTCAGCCGGCTGCTGGCCAAGCTGAACGCCCGCGACCGTTCGCAGCTGGTGGTGATCGCCTACGAGAGCGGGCTCGTCCGCCCCGGGCAGAGCTGATCATCGGTCGATCGTCACCCGCGGGAGCCGGCGCAGCCACCGTGGCAGCCACCAGGCGCGGGGGCCGAGCACCTGCATCACCGCCGGCAGCACCAGGCAGCGGATGACCACGGCGTCGAGGAACACCGCGACCGCCAGGCCGAGCCCGAACTGCTTGAGCATCCGGCCCGGATCGAGCAGGAACGCCCCGAAGACCACGATCATGATCGCCGCCGCCGCGGTCACCACCCGGGCGGTGGTGGCCAGGCCCTCGCTGATGGCGTGGGAGGCGTCGCCGGTCCGCTCCCACTCCTCGTGCATGCGGGAGAGCAGGAACACCTCGTAGTCCATGGACAACCCGAACACGATGGCGAAGATCATCACGGGGACGAACGCCTCCACCGGGCCCGGCTCCACGCCGAAAAGCCCACCGGCGAAGCCGTTCTGGAAGACCAGCGTGACCACGCCGAGGGACGCGCCGACACTGAGCAGGTTGAGGACGGCCGCCTTCACCGGGATCAGCACCGAGCGGAAGACCAGCATCAGCAGGAGGGCCGACAGCCCGACCACCACGCCCACGAACAGCGCCAACCGGTCCTTGACAGCGGTGGAGAAGTCCGCCACCGCCGCGGTCGCACCGCCGACCAGGAACGTCGCGCCGGTGTCCCGCGCCACGTCGGGCAGGACGTCGGTACGCAGCCGGTCCACCAGGTCGGCCGTCGCGGTGTCCTGCGGCTTGGAGTCCGGGAAGACCAGCAACGTGGACACCCCTGCCCGTTTCGCCGGCATCGGCGGGGTCA
Source organism: Actinopolymorpha cephalotaxi (assembly GCF_013408535.1). Lineage (NCBI taxonomy): Bacteria > Bacillati > Actinomycetota > Actinomycetes > Propionibacteriales > Actinopolymorphaceae > Actinopolymorpha > Actinopolymorpha cephalotaxi. Next base: position 6,453,122 of record NZ_JACBZA010000001.1, on the reverse strand, counting down.
CCTCGGCCACGCCGTCCGCGTTCGCCAGGGCACGCTGCGCGGCCTGTGCGGCCGGTTCGCCACCCTCGGCGAGCACCAGCAAGGGGCCGTTGACACCGGGCCCGAATCCCTTCGCCAGCAGGTCGTACGCCTGTCGGCTGGTCTTCGTCGCCGGGTCGTTCCCGGCGTCGGCGAACCCGAGGTGGAGGTCGAGCAGCGGCACGCACAGGGCCATCAGTGCGACCACCGGCACCACGATCGCGAGCACCGGCCGCCGCTGCACCGCGGTGGACCAGCGCCGCCACCGCGCACCCTCGGCCGTCCTCGCCCGGGCGGCGTGCCGGCGTACGGCGCGCTCGATCCGGCCGCCGAGGATGGCCAGCAGGGCAGGCAGCAACGTCAGCGACGCGAGCATCGTGACCAGCACGGTGAGCGCGACCGCCACGGCGACACCCTGCAGGGATCCGAGTCCGAGAACCGCCAGCCCCATCAGGGCGATGATCACCGTGCCGCCGGCGAAGAACACCGTCCGGCCGGCGGTGTCCAGGGCGGCCCGCGCCGCCTGGTCACGGTCGAGACCCCGCAGCAGTTCGGTCCGGAACCGGGAGAAGATCAGCAGGGCGTAGTCGATCCCGACGCCGAGCCCGACCAGCACCATCAACGGCGTGGTGAAGTCCGCCACCACGGCGACGTGCGAGGCGAGCGCGACCAGACCGACGGTCGCACCGACGGCGAACACCGCGATCACGATCGGCAGGCTCGCGGCCAGCACCGAACCGAACATCAGCACCAGGATCACCAGCGCGGCGAGCAGGCCGATCCCCTCGGCCGCACCGCCACCGCTCTCCTCCGCGCCACGCACCGCGTCACCGCCGAGCGCGACCTTCAGACCGGCACCATCGGCCCGCTGTGCGGTGTCGATGATCGTCCGCACCGCCTCGGCGGGCACCTCCTGGGAGGGCGCGTCCAGCAGCACGGTCGCGTAGGCGATGGTGCCGTCGTCGGCGACCGCGTACCGCGCCGCGTACGGACTGGTGACGTCGGCCACGTGCGGCAGTTCGCGGACGGCGGCGAGCATCCGGGTCACCCGCACCTTCGTGCCGGCCGACGCGATGCCGGCGGGGGCCTCCACGACGATCGAGATCGTGCCGCCCGCCTGCACCGGCGACTCCGCGGCCAGCCGGTCGGCCACCTGCTGGGACTCCGTACCCGGCAGCGAGAAGTCGTTCTGGTACGCCGATCCGACCGCCTGGGCGGCCACGGTGGCCCCGACGAGCACGGCCGCCCACAGCACGAGAGCCCGCCATCGGTGCCGCGCCGACCAGCCGGCCAGCCGTGCGAAGACGCTGCCCCTGCGGCCGGCCGGCCGGGAGCCGGGGGACGAATCGGGCGACGAATCGGGCGAGGACCCTGACGGGGAAGGGATGCGGGACTCGACCCGCGGCTGTTCAGCCATCGCTACGCACCTCCTGTGGTGACGCGGCGACGCTACGAACGCCGGGCACTCACCGGGAACGCCCCGCGGGAGGGTCCTCGCGTACCCCCACGGTGGTACGGAAAGTGCTCCCGCCGAGGGACCCGCCGGGCGGGTGGGACCACCTACGCTGGGCGGGTGCTCCGACGAACCCGGGTCCGGATCCCCTACGCCACGGTGGCGATCGACGTCGTGGTCGCCGCGGTGGCGTTCGTCGTCTCGATGGGCGTACTCACCTCCGGCGGGTTCGGCACTCCCGACCCGGGCACGCGTGGGCTGGACGCGACCGCCGTCGTCCTCGGCGCGCTGGCCACCCTCCCCCTGGTCGCCCGCCGGTTCGCGCCGCTCGCGGTCTACCTGCTGACCGCCCTCGCCACCGTGACGCTCCTCTACCTGCGCTATCCGTTCGAGCTTCCGCTGGGCGTGTTGATCGCGGCGTACGAGGTGGCCACCGCCTACAGCGGTGCGGGCCGGCAACGGCGGATCGTCGCGATGGTCGCGATCGGGGCGTTCGTCCCGCTCATCACGCTCGCCTACTGGCTGGCGGGGGTCAACGTCGAGTCGATCCTTTCCGGTCTGCTGCTGTGGGTCGCGATCTTCGCCGGCATGTGGATCGCCGGGGACCGGACCCGGCTGCGGCGCGAACGCCTTGCCGGGCTGGAGGACCAGGCCCGGCGTTCGGTCCGCGACACCGAACGCGAACGCCGGCTCGCGGTGGCGGAGGAGCGCACCCGGATCGCCCGGGAGTTGCACGACTCGGCCGGGCACGCCATCAACGTGATCCTCGTCCAGGCAGGCGCGGCCCGGCTGCTGCAGGAACGCGACCCGGCGGGTTCCCGGCAGGCGATCGCGACGATCGAGGACGTGGCCCGTACGACGATCACCGAGATCGACCGGCTGGTGCACGCGCTACGCGAGGACGACCCGGCCGTTCCGCCGACGCCCGCCGATCCGGGCGCCCTGGCCGAGCTGCTGAGCAGCCGACGCTCCGACGGGTTGGCGCTCACCAGCGAGGTGCGCGGCGAGCCCCGGCCGCTGCCGCGCGGGGTGGCCTGGGCCGCCTACCGCATCCTGCAGGAGGCGCTCACCAACGCGGCCCGGCACGGCAGCGGGACCGCCCACGCCGTGGTCGAGCACAGGCCGGACGCGATCGAGATCACGGTGACGAACCCCGTCCCGGAATCCGTACGCGCCCTCGCCTCCGCGCCGGCCGTTTCCTCCGACGGGCCGGTCACCGGAGCACCGCACACACCGGGCACCCGGCACGGCATCATCGGGATGCGCGAACGTGCCACCCTGCTCGGAGGGTCCTTCGAGGCCGGCGCCGACCACGGCACGTTCCGGCTGTCGGCCCTGCTGCCCTTCGACGGGGGCGCCCGGTGAGCAACGAGAGCGACGGGAGCAACGGGTGAACGACGACGGGAGCGGTCCGGGCGCCGCGCTGCGGGTGCTGGTGGTCGACGACGACGATCTGATGCGGGCCGGGCTTCGTGCCGTCCTGTCCACCGACGACACGATCGAGGTCGTGGGCGAGGCGAGCAACGGGCGGGAGGCCGTCGAGCAGGTCCGCCGGCTCCACCCGGACGTCGTGCTCATGGACGTACGCATGCCGGAACTCGACGGCATCGCCGCCACCCGCACCATCGTCGAGGCCGGTCCCGAAACGCGGATCCTCGTGCTCACGACGTTCTCCGACGACGAGTACGTCTACGGCTCGCTCGCCGCCGGCGCGTCCGGCTTCCTGCTCAAGCGCACCCGGCCCGAACACCTCATCGCCGGAATCCACACGGTCGGCGCGGGTGAGTCCCTGCTGTCCCCCGCCGTCACCCGTACCGTCATCGACCGGATGACCAGCCAGGGACGCCATCCGGTCGATCCCGCGGCTCTCGGCAGGCTGCGCGCGCTGACGCCTCGCGAACGCGAGGTGCTCGAGCTCGTCGGCCGTGGACTGTCCAACGCCGAGATCGCGGGCACGTTGTTCGTGGAGGAGTCGACGGTGAAGACGCACGTGAAACGGCTCCTCGCCAAGCTCCATCTGCGCGACCGGGTGCAGGCGGTCATCCTGACGTACGAAACGGGTCTGGTGCGGCCGGGCGAGCAGCCCTCGGCCGGCAGCTGACCGGCTCGACAACTCAGCGGGTGCGCGCGGCGCAGGTGACGCAGGTCGTGGTGGCGGGGCGGATCCGCAGGCGCTCGACCGGGATGGGCCGCCCGCAGCGCTCGCATCTGCCGTACGTCCCGGCGGCCATCCGGTCCAGCGCAAGGTCGAGTTGACGCAGGTGTTCGTGAGTCTGGTCGAGCAGTGCCTGCACGTGTGCGCGTTCGAACGCGGTGGACGATCCCTCCGGGTCGTGCTCGTCGTCGGTGGCCACCAGTGCGGCCGACTCGACGATGCCGGTCAGGTCGCGGGTGAGGAAAGCCAGCCGCCCGGCGGTGCGTTCCCGGTCCTCTTCCACCAGGGCGCGTAGCTCGGCCAGGTCGTCGCTCGGCAACCCGGCGTCACCCATGCCGGTGTCACTCATGCCGGTCGCGTTTCTCGGGTACGCCCGCCGACAGCATCCTGGTCACGGTTCGCTGGTACGCCTCGAAGTCCATGTCCGGCAGCACCGCGCGGTGCAGCAGCAGTCCGTCGATCAGTGCCGCGAACACCCCGGCGGACACGATCGGGTCGGGGTGCCCGCATGCCGCCAGCCAGTCGGCGAACCGCTGCCGGATCTCCTCGATCAGGGTGGCGAACTCCGCGCGCAGGGCGTCGTCGCGGGTGGCGGCGAGGAAGCCCTCCACCATCAGCAGCGACGCCGGGTCGGTGCCGGTGTAGGGCCGCAGGAAGCCGAACAACGTGTCCACTCCGGTGCGGACGTCGGCGGCCTGGCTCAGGACGTCCACCAACTGGAAGACCATCTCGCGGGCCGTACGCATCACCGCCTCGCGCAGCAGGTCGGCCACCGAGGAGAAGTGGTAGTGCACCAGCGCCGGGTTGACCCCGGCCCGCTCGGCGACCAGCCGGGTGGAGACCGCACCCCAGCCGACCTCCCCGACCAGTTGTGCGGCGGCGTCCAGCAGCCTGGTTTTGGTGGCTTGGCCCCTTCCGGAGGACGCCTGCCCGCGGCCGGAGGGCTCCTGACCGCGGCCGGAGGACGCCTGCCCACCTCCGCCGGTCACCCTCGCGCACCCGGGATTCGCACGTCGCCTCCGTGATTGGTCGGTCGCCCAGGACGCTAACACGTACCGGTACGGTGTCGAGGTGACCGAGCGATTCCAGGTGGTCCCCGCCGCGTACGTGATGTTCCTCCGCACCGTCGACGGCACCGAGCAGGTGCTCCTTCAGCTACGCCAGGGCACCGGCTACATGGACGACCACTGGGCGATGGCCGCGGCCGGGCACGTCGAGGCCGGCGAGTCGGTGTTCGAGGCGGCGTGCCGGGAAGCCGAGGAGGAGCTCGCGGTGAAGATCGAACCGGCCGACCTCACGCCGCTCACCGCCATGCACCGCACCGGCCGTACCGGCGACCCGATCGACGAACGGGTCGACTTCTTCCTGCAGTGCCGCACCTGGACCGGCGAGCCCCGACTGGTCGAGCCGGACAAGACCGCCGACCTGCGGTGGTTCGCGCTGGACGACCTGCCCGAGCCGGTCGTACCCCACGAACGCTTCGTCCTGGACCGCGTGCGCGCCGGCGGCATCGACCCCGTCGTCAGCTTCGGCTTCACCGGCCCGACGCTCCCGCACGACAAGCGTTCCTAGAACGTCACGGCCAGGCCGCCGTCGACCGGGACGATCGCGCCGCACACGTACGCCGCGGCCGGTGAGGCGAGGAACGCCACCACGTCGGCCACCTCGGCTGCCGTACCGGCACGTCGCATCGGGATCCGCCCGCCCCGGACGTAGACCGCCCGGAACTCCTCGCTCTCCAGCTCGTTCTCCCCGTCCACGACCGACATCGGGGTGTCCACGAAGCCCGGCGCGACCGCGTTCACCCGGATGCCGTGGTCGGCGAGTTCGATCGCGAGGCATCGGGTGAGCTGGTCGACCGCACCCTTGCCCGCGTTGTAGTGGCTGGACTCCGCCAACCCGCGGTTGCCGTTGATCGAGGAGACGTTGACGATGACGCCGCCGGTGCCGCGGGCGACCATCCGGGCGGCGACCTCCCGGGAGAAGAGGTAGGCGCCCTTCACCAGCACGTCGAACGTACGGTGCCAGACCGGCGTGGGCGCCTCGACGAACCGCACCGGCTCGAAGATCCCGGCGTTGTTGACCACGACGTCGATCGGGCCGGCCTGCTCCTCCGCCGTACGCACCACGCGTACGACGTCCTCCTCGACGGTGACGTCGGCGGCCGCGAAGGTGACGTCCAGCCCCTCCGCGCGCAACGCGTCCCGGGCCTGCTCCCCGGCCTCGGCGCGGCGGTCGACGATGACGACGCGGTCGCCGCCGCCGGCCAGCCGCCGGGCGGTCGCCAGCCCGATTCCGCTGGCACCCCCGGTGACCAGTGCGACCCGCCCGGCGCCAGTCATCGCGTACTCCTCGTCGAGAGTGTCAGCCGATCAGGCCGGAGGCGAGGTCGACGTACGCCTGCTTGGCCTCGGCCGAGCTCATCCCGTGCACCGACTCCCACGCGTCGTGCTTGGCCCGCCCGACCACATTGGTGAAGCCGGGGCGCTTGCCGTCCACGTCGCCGATCGTCGCCTGCTTGTACAACGCGTACAGCCGCAGCTTGACGTCGTTGCCCGGGTCCACGCCGAGCGCGGCCACCGCCTTCACGGCACCGGTGAAGTCCGTCTCCAGGTCACTCATCGCGCACCTCCCCGCGCGGGACGGTGGTCGTCCCGCTCTACCGGTCTATGCCCCGGCACGGCCGCGCGCAACGTCGACCGGCGTGTTCCGGCCATCGTTCGGGCCGATCGCTCCGGTCGTCGTCGCACGCGGCGCGCGGGTCATGAGGGTGTCAGCGGACGGAGACGCGGGCGCCGCCCTCGCCGGCCGAACGGTAGATCGCCTCGCTCAGCTCGGCGACCGCGATCCCGGCGGCGGGAGGTGCCTCGTTGACGGCCTCGCCGCGGATGCTGGCCAGCAGGGCCTCGTGGATCTCCGGGGGCTCCGGGAGGTTGACCGGCTGCACGAGCTCGTCGCCGCGGTAGTGCGTCACCTTGCCGGTACGCCACGGGTGCTGCGGGTCGGCCTCGTACCGCAGCAGGCCGTTCGTGCCGGAGACGGCGACGTTCTCCATCCAGGTGGTGGCCAGGTCGCCCACCACGTGCAGCTGGCCCTGCACACCGCCGGCGAACGACACCGTCGCCGAGGTGTTGATGTCGACCGGCGACCCGGCGTTGTCGACCAGCGCGGAGACGGTCTCGACCGGCTTGCCGACCAGCCACAGCAGCATGTCGGCGAGGTGGGAGCCCGAGTCCATCAACATCCCGCCGCCGGACAGGGCGGGGTCCTGCCGCCAGGTGCCCACGGTGTTCTTCAGCCAGCGCTGGCCCACCGAGACCATGATCGACCGGAGCTCGCCGAGCTCACCGGAGGCGATGACGTCGCGCATGTAGCGGTACGCCGGGTCGAACCGCCGCTGGTAGCGCACCATCACCGTGACACCGGCGGTCGCCGCGGCGGCCTCGATCTCCCGCGCGTGCGCCGGGTCGCAGGTGAGCGGCTTCTCGCACAGCACGTGCAGGTTGCGCTTGATCGCGCCCATCACGATCGGGTGGTGCAGGGTGTGGGGGGTCACCACGGTGAGCGCCTCCACCTCGACCCCGGCGTCGTACAGCTGCTCCACGTCGGCGTACGCCGGCACGTCGGCGACTGCGGGCACCCGGGTGCGGAAGCTCGCGAGGTTGCGCTCACTCGGGTCGACCAATGCCACGATCTCGAAGTCGGCGAGGTTGGCCAGTCCCAGCGCGTGTCCGGTCGCCGCACCTCCACAACCGACCACAGCGACCTTCAGCCTGCTCACGTCCATGCCTCCCAGCGGTGCGGATCCTGTTGTCCGCATCCGACCCTTCCACACCGACCCGGACGGGGCGGAACCCTTATCCGTTAACGGACAGGGGCTCGGCGCCCCGTCAGGGCACGGCTACGGAGGGGCAGGTCGCCGGCGGGCCGGTCGTCCTACCGTGAGGCCGGCGAAGCGGCGCGTGACCACACGACCGGGAACGCGTCGTCGGTCATCAGCTCGCCGTCGCCGACGGTGACGAACTTCTTCATGATGTGGTCCCCGCCGGCGGCGTAACGGGTGTCGTCGCCCATCACGTGCACCGCGATCGCCCGGCGCGGGCGGTTGCTGGTGTTGCCGTGGGAGCCGTGCCAGGTCAGCGAGTGGTGGAAGTGCACCTCGCCCTTGGCGACCGGGCGCAGGACCACCTCGACCGGCTTTCCGTCGTACGTCTCGGGCAGGGCCGGGTCGTCCTCGGTGCGCCGCAGGAAGTCCATCTGGTCGCCCCACAGGTGGGAGCCGCGGACCATGCTCATGCAGCCGTTCGTCTCGTCCACGTCGTCCAGCGCGACCCAGGCGGTGACCTGGGTGTCCGGAGTCAGGATCGGCCACAGCGGGGCATCCTGGTGCCAGTGCAGCAGGCCACCCTGCTCGGCCGGCTTGTACTGGATCTGGTCGTGCCAGACGCGCAGCTCCCCCGCACCGCTGAGCTGGGCCAGCTCCTCGGTGATCTTCGGGTTGTGGATCAGCCGGTCGAACGCCGAGCTGGCCTGCCAGATGTTCACGATCTGCCAGATGGGCCGCTCGTCGGTCCCGAGGTTGGCGAGCTGGACCGGCTTCGGCACGTCGGTGCGGTCGCGCTGGTCGATGACGCGTTCCATCTCCGCGCGCAGCTCGTCGACCTCGGCGTCGTCGAGCACCCGCGAACCCTTCACGAACCCGTCGGCGCGAAAGCGCGCCACCTGCTCCTGCGTCAGCATGCTGAGGATCTCCTGACCCTGTTCGCGGCGGCGCGGCGGCGTGTTGTGATCGCGGACCACACACTGCCGCATCTGTTCCGGTTACGCCTTATGCGAACGTGTCGCGGGGGCGCCGGAATTGTCAAGCGGAGTTCAGGGATCGGACGAGATTCGGGCGGCAGGGACCGGCGGCCGTTGACCGTCGCCGGCTGGGGGCGGACGCTGGTCGGAGGCCGTACGGACGACGGGCTGACGACCGGGCCGACAACGGGCCTGGCGACGCGCCGACGACGGGAACGTGGACCACATCGGGGGAACGATGACCACAGTCGCGGACACCTGGGCGACCCATCCGGACCAGTTCTGGCTACACGGTCAGGCACCGCCGGCCATGGTGGAGTACGCCGAGAAACTGGGGTTCTGGAAGGTCTACGGCTATCCCGAGGCCGTACACATCCTCGCCGACCCGCAGACGTTCTCCTCCGACACCAGCCGTTTCGTACCCCGCCAGGACTTCGTCGAGGGCAACCTGCCGACGATGGACCCGCCGGAGCACCACAAGCTGCGCAAGCTGGTCAGCCACGCGTTCACCCCGAAGGTCGTCGCCGACCTCGAGCCCCGCATCGCCGAGATCACCAACGCACTCCTCGACCAGGCGGCGGCCGACCGGAGTGCGGACCGGGCTGCCGGCCGGATGGAGCTGGTCGCCGACCTCGCCTATCCGCTTCCGGTCATCGTCATCGCCGAACTCCTCGGCGTTCCCAGCAGCGACCGGCACCTGTTCAAGCAGTGGGTGGACGGCGCGTTCAACAGCTCCGAGCAGTTCTCCCTGGTGGAGCCGAGCGAGCAGCAGCAGCGCGCCGTGGACCGGGCTTTCGAGCAGTTGCACCACCTCACCGACTACCTCGGCGAGCACGCCGCGGAGCGCCGCCGCCGCCCGCGTGAGGACCTGCTCACCAAGCTCGTCGAGGCCGAGGTGGACGGCGAGCGGCTCAGCGACGCGGCGGTGGTCAACTTCGCCAACGTGCTGCTGATCGCCGGGCACATCACCACCACCATGCTGCTCGGCAACACGGTGCTGTGCCTGGACGCCCACCCGGACATCGCCGCGCGGGTACGCGCCGACCGGTCCCTGGTCCCGGCCACCATCGAGGAGTCGCTGCGGTTCCTCAGCCCGTTCGCCGCCCTCGCCCGGGTGACCACGACCGACGTCGCTGTGGGTGGGACACAGATCCCCGCCGGGGAGATGGTGATGGTGGTGCTCGCGGCGACCAACCGGGACCCGCGGCAGTTCACCGACCCGAACGTCTTCGATCCCGGCCGCGACCCCAATCCGCATCTGGCGTTCGGGCGCGGCATCCACTTCTGCATCGGGGCACCGCTCGCCCGGCTGGAGGGACGGGTCGCGCTGAACATCCTGCTGGACCGGTTCCCGCAGCTGCGGACCGACCCGGACGAGCCGCCGACCTTCCTGCCGTCCCCGAACCTCACCGGCGTACGGACACTCCCACTCCTGCTCAGCTCCCGCTGAGGCACGGGTGTCCTGCTACCCGGATCAGCGCGGGTGAGTGCCGTGATCCGGCGAAGTGGGTAAACGCCGGGTGGCCAGAACCCCCTTGAGGCTTCAGGGCCGATCGACCGCAGTGCGGCGTCGGCGAAGGCGCGATAGAACGACTGCAAGTCCAGGTTGACGGTGCTGACGGGGCGATCAGGGGGTCCGTCCCGCCCGTCCGTCCTCGATCCGGCCGGCGAGCCGGCGTCGGAACGCCGGGTCCTCCACCGCCCGCACCTCCAGGTCGTACCACCCGTCGTCGGTCGGCCACTCCACCGGCCGGCGGCTTCTGGCGGCCAGCCGGACAGTCCGGTCGGAGTCACCGTGGTCGAGCGCCCGCAGCCGAAGGGTCACCGCGGTCCCGCTCGCGTTGTTCAGCAACAGGCGAAGGCGCGACCCGTGGCCGGGCTGCTCGGCGACCCGCACGTCGACCCCGGCGGCCGCGCCCGCGACCGTCCCGGCGAGCTCGTACCAGAACCTGTTCGGCCCCTGCACGCCCAGCCGGTACCGCCCGCCGGCCACCTGCACCTGTTCGACGTGGCTACCGAGCACGTCGAGGTGGAGCGGCTGGCCGAACTCTCCGGCGTACGGATAGATCGTGAAGTGCGCGGAGGCCGTTCCCTCGTTGGTGAAAGTCAGCGCGAGCCGGCCGCCGCCCTCGAGCCGGGTGCGGACGGCCGGGCGGTACGGCAGTGCCCGCGCCGGCCGGCGGCCCGGTTCCTGCGGCGGCACCGACTGGTCCGCGGGCGCCTGCGGGTGCCAGCGATCGATCGGCGCGGGCACCGGCCCGGGCTGGTCGAGCCGTGGTGCCCGGCCCGGCCGGGCGAAGTCGAACGCGGAGGTGAGGTCGCCGCAGACCGTGCGCCGCCAGGTGCTGATGTTGGGTTCCCGTACGCCGGTCCAGCGCTCGAGGAACCGCAGCACCGACGTGTGGTCGAAGGTCTCGGAGTCGACGTGCCCGCCGATCGTCCAGGGCGAGACCACCGTCATCGGCACCCGCGGGCCGAGCCCGATCGGCCGGCCGTCGTACCAGTCGTCGCCGTTGCCGGACTCCGGACGTGGCGGCACCGGCGGCGGCACGTGGTCGAAGTAGCCGTCGTTCTCGTCGAAGTTGACGAACAGCACCGTCCTGGACCAGGTGTCCACGTCGGCGGCGAGCGCGTCCAGCACGTCGTGGATCAGGTTGGCGCTACCGACCGGGGTCGAGGAGCCGGGATGCTCGGAGTCGACCGCGGACGGCACCAGCCAGGTCACCTTCGGCAGCCGGCCGGCGGCGATGTCGGCACGCAGCCGGGGCACCAGGCTCTCCGGCTCGCTGCGGTACAGCGCCCGGTCGAACAACCGCCGTTCGGCGGGCGTGAGGCTCGCACGCCCGGTGGCCAGCTGGTCCAGCAGCTTCCGCCGCTCCGCCTCGGGTCGGTCGAACAGCGCGAAGTACAGCTCCTCGGTGGTCCGGAACTTCTCCTCCACCGCGGCGAGCGCCTTCGCGCCCACCCGCTTGAACGTACGGAAGTACTCCACCGCGTTGTCGGTGAAGTTGTCCCACTCCTGGTAGATCTGCCAGGAGACGCCGGCGGCCTCCAGTCGTTCGGGGTACGTCGTCCACTCATAACCCGGGTGGTCGTAGTCGTACGCCGCGTTGGTGACCGCCCGCTCCTCGGTGCCGGGCTCGAAGCCGACCGTGCCGCTCCACAGGTAGTTGCGGTTCGGGTTGGTGGAGCCGAACACCGAACAGTGGTAGGCGTCGCAGAGGGTGAAGGTGTCCGCGAGCTCGTACTGCAACGGGATGTCGCGCCGCTCGTAGTACGCCATGGTGGCCTCGGTCTTCGCCGCCACCCAGTCGTCGTACCAGCCGCCCGCCCAGGCCTGCGTGCTCCCCGGCCAGCTGTGGTCGAGCGCACCGAGGTACTGGATGTCGGACGGGTCGCGGTGCGCGCGTTCGGCGCCTTCCCTTACGGAGAAGGGCAACACCTCACCGCCACCGGGTCGCGGCTGGTACGACACCGGACGGCCACTCGGCAGCACCAGCGGCGTGCGGTCGCCGTACCCGCGAACTCCGCGCATCGTGCCGAAGTAGTGGTCGAAGGACCGGTTCTCCTGCATGAGTACGACGACGTGCTCGACGGCCTTCAGTCCGCCCGGCCGCATCGGCGCGGCCATCGCACGGTGGAGGGAGGGCGGCAGCACGGACGCGAGGCCGGCACCGGCCGTGGTGGCCGCGGCCGAACCGAGCAGGCGGCGACGAGAGAGTTGGGTCACGCACGCAGTGTCGTCGCGTTCGGTGCACCTGTCGCCAACGGCGGCCGATCCCGTGGTGGCCGGTTGGTGACGTCCCGGCGTCCCGACGTCGCGACGTCGCGGGACGCGAGCGCTGTACTTCTCCTCGGCCTACTCCTCACCCCGGTAGGTCGCCGGTCACCACCGCCTTGCCGGTCTCGGCGTCGAAGGGCACCGAGGCGTGCTCGTGCACGATCTTCCAGCCGTCGTCGCGCCTGCGCAGGCAGCTGGTCGCGCGCACCCACATGCCGACCTCGGTGCCGTCGACCATGGTGCCGCTGATGCGGACCAGGAAGTGGCAGAAGGCGAGGTCGGCGCCCGCGGTGATCTCCAGGTCGCGGATCTCGTGACCGATGCCGGTGCGGTACGCGGCGAACCACTCCTGCTTGCGGGCAGCCGTATCGGCACCCCGATGGACGAACGGGGCCACGGCATCGAACACCACGACGTCCGGGTCGTTCGCCGCGGCGAGCGTCGCGGCGTCCTTCCCGGCGACGGCCCGGGTGCGAGCCTCGAACAGCTCGCGGATCTCGGCTTCCGCGTTCGGGTCGTTCGTACCGCGTTCTGTGGATGTTCTGGATGCTCTGGACGTCGGGGACATGGTGAACTCCCTTCTGCGATGGGGGAAGCGAGGACGGAGGTGATCGCCGGTCAGGACCGGCCGAGTTCGCGGCCGAGGGCGTCCAGCCAGTCGCCGGTGCCCTGCTCACGCCAGTCGGGGTGTTCCCGGTCGTCGAGGAAGGTGCCCTGTTCGGTGAGGACGAGCCGCGTACCGGTGCCGTCGGGCACGAACTCGACGGTGGTCACCGACACGGTGGCCGGCACGCCACGGCCGTACAGCACGGTGGAGTAGACGATGCGCTCGCCGCCGAGGATATCGCGATAGACCGACTCGGCGAGGATCTCCTGCCCGTCGTCGGTGTGTCCGTGGGCGGCCTCGGTGCCGCCGACGCGGAAGTCGAGGGTGTAGCCGGAGTCGGCGGCGGCGAACCACTTCGCCTTCGTGTCGCGATCGGCCCACGCCGCGAACACCTTCGCGGGCGGGGCGGAGTAGGTCCGCTCCAGCGTGAAGGTGCTGTGCTTCACCGAGTGCTCGGTCATGATCCGGTCTCCTCAGGGGTGCCGTCTGTCGTCTTCGTCTGGGTCGAGGCGTGCTCGGGCGGGCTCTCGCCGAGGACGTCGCCGAGGCGGTCCAGGCGGCGCTCCCACGTCGTACGCCGATGGCGCAGCCACTCCTCGGCGCGCCGCAGGCCGGACGGGTCCAGCCGGCAGGTGCGGACCCGGCCGGCCTTCTCCGACCGGACCAGCTCGCTCGCCTGCAGTACCTGCAGGTGCTGGACCGTGGCGGCCACCGTCACGCCGAGGAACCGCGCCAGCTCGCTCACCGTGGCCGGGCCGCGGGTCAGCCGCTCGATGATCGCCCGGCGGTTGGCATCGGCCAGGGCGTGGAACACCTCGTCCGCGGCCGTCGGCTCATCGTTAAGCATGCACTTAACAATACGAGCCTCGGAAGAGCAGCTCAAGTCTTCGCTTAAGTTTCCATGGCGGCGACTTCGACGACTCTCGGATTCGGCCAGGCAGCACGGGGCGTCCAGTAGCGGTTCGAACGTCTGTTCGATATAGTCGGCCTGGCCAGCGCCTGCAACTACCCGGGGAGGGTCGGCAACGGTGTAGCCAAGGTGCTGGAGCCGGCCGGGCCCATCCTCTAGGGTGGGCCCGCCGGTCCGGCTCATCGACAGTCCGGCCGACACGAACGGCGTTCCCACGCAGTACGGCGGTGCGAGGCGATGCACGAGGTCGCGGTCCAGGCGGCACGCTTCCTCGCCGCGCATGCCACCGAGCCGATCCGCCTCGGCGACGTCGCCGACCACGTGGGCTACAGCCCGTTCCACCTCTCCCGGATCTTCGAACGCCACCTCGGCCTCCCGCCGGGCCAGTTCGTCGGCGCGCACCGCTTCCAGCACGCCAAGCGCCTGCTGCTCGACGGCGACGAACGCATCATCGACGTCTGCTTCGCGGTCGGCTTCACCTCCGTGGGCACGTTCACCAGCCGGTTCGCGGCCTCGGTCGGCGTCGGTCCGGGCGAGTTCCGGCGGATCCCCGACACGCTGGCCGCCGGGTCGCCGCGACCGGTGAGCCGGCCCGGCGGCGACCGGAACGGCGGCGTGGTCACCGGCGTCGCCCACCTCAGCCCCGGCGCCATGGCCGCGCTGGGCGGGTCGGCCGCGGTCTACGTCGGCGTCTTCGCCCGGCGCGCCCCACGCGGTACGCCGGTCAGCGGCGCCCTGCTCGACGACAGCGGCGGCTTCGTCCTCACCGGCATCCCGCCCGGCAGCTACTGGCTGCTCGCCTCCGCGCTGCCCGGACGCGCCGACCCCCTGGGGCAACTGCTCCCCGAGCGTGGCGTCACCGGTCACTCGCCGTGGCCGGTGCGGGTGACGGCGGCCGCCCCGCCGGTCCGCCGCGACGTCCACCTCGACCTCACGCCGTCCTGGTCGGCGCCCGTCGTCGTGGCGCTACCCCCACTGGCCTGCGGAAGCGCAAGATTGGAGAAGACGGCGGCCGGTCGGACCGCTAGCTTGACCTCGGGGATCGCAGGGTAGACAGCTGCGCGGCGCGGGCCGCGACGAAGGAGCACACAGTGAGCGGCGTACGCGTTCTGGTCGGCACCCGCAAGGGCGCCTTCATCCTCACCTCCGACGGCCGGCGCGAAGACTGGGACGTCAGCGGCCCGCACTTCCCCGGCTGGGAGACCTACCACGTGAAGGGGTCACCCGCCGACCCCAACAGGCTGTACGCCGCCCCGTCCGGAGGCTGGTTCGGCCAGGTGATGCAGCGCTCCGACGACGGCGGAAAGTCCTGGCAGCCGGTCGGCAACGACTTCAGCTACGACGGCACTCCCGGCACCCACCAGTGGTACGACGGCACCCCGCACCCGTGGGAGTTCGCCCGGGTGTGGCACCTCGAGCCCTCGCCGACCGACCCCGACACCGTCTACGCCGGAGTCGAGGACGCCGCGTTGTTCCGTACGACCGACGGCGGGCAGTCCTGGTCGGAGGTGGCCGGCCTGCGCAACCACGGCTCCGGATCCCACTGGCAGCCCGGCGCCGGCGGCATGTGCCTGCACACGATCCTGCTGCACCCCACCGACCCCGAGCGGATCTTCGTGGCCATCTCCGCCGCAGGGGCGTTCCGCACCGACGACGGCGGCAAGACCTGGCAGCCGATCAACCGCGGCCTGAAGTCCGAGGGCATCCCCGACCCGAACGCCGAGGTCGGCCACTGCGTCCACCGCCTCGCGATGCACCCGGCACGCCCGGACGTGCTGTACATGCAGAAGCACTGGGACGTGATGCGCAGCGACGACGCCGGCGACTCGTGGCACGAAATCAGCGGCAACCTGCCCACCGACTTCGGCTTTCCGATCGACGTCCACGCGCACGAGCCGGAGACCGTCTACGTCGTCCCGATCACCAGCGACTCCCACCATTTCCCGCCCGAGGGAAAGCTGCGCGTCTACCGCAGCCGTACCGGCGGCAACGACTGGGAGCCGCTGACCAAGGGGCTGCCACAGAGCCACTGCTACGTCAACGTCCTGCGGGACGCGATGGCGGTCGACTCCCTCGACTCCTGCGGTGTCTACTTCGGTACGACCGGTGGCCAGGTCTACGCCTCGGCCGACGCCGGCGACAACTGGGCGCCGATCGTGCGCGACCTGCCGGCGGTCCTGTCCGTCGAAGTCCAGACGCTGCCATGATCCGGGTCGTGCTCCCCGCGCACCTGCGCTCCCTGTCGGGGGCGGACCGCGAGGTGCGGCTGGAGGTGCCGGGCGAGCCGACCCAGGCGCTGGTGCTGGACGCGCTGGAGGCCCGCTACCCGATGCTGCGGGGCACGATCCGCGACCCGAAGACGCGACGCCGGCGGGCGTTCGTCCGGTTCTTCGCCTGCCAGCAGGACCTCTCCCACGACGACCCCGACAAGCCGTTGCCCGGCGAGGTGGCCGAAGGCGCCGAGCCGTTCCTGGTGGTCGGCGCCATGGCGGGCGGCTGAGGGGCCAGTGCGTTTGGGCACGACCTAAGGTGCGGCCGCCGCGGGAACGGCGCGTACCCACATCCCGTCGTCGGTGAGGTAGGCGTCCACCCGCAGGCCCACCTCGGCCAGCGCCTGCTCGAACTGCTCCGTGGACAGCGGCCGGGACAGGAACGTCTGCGTCCACACCGCGTCGGGGAAGGCGTACTCCGCGTGTACGGAGTTGACCCCCGGGCCGACCGGCTCGGAGGAGACCACCCGGAACGTCCCTTCGGCGCCGGCCCCGTCGCGCAACGGGCGCTCCCACGGCACCTCGTCGTGCCAGCTGCGGCCCTCCCGCTGGATCAGCACGCATCCGCCCGGCGCGACGTGCCGCAGGCAGGTCGCCAGCATCCCCCGCCGTACGTCCTCGGAGCCGGCGTGGACCAGGAACGACGCCAGCAGCACGACGTCGAAGCGCTCGCCGAGGTCCAGCGTCTCGATCGGGCTGAGCACGGTGCGCGCTTCACGGACGCGTTCCAGCATCTCCGGGGACTCGTCCACGGCGGTCACCGCGAACCCGTGCGCGAGCAGCGGGTGGGTCATCCGGCCGACGCCGCAGCCGAGCTCGAGGATCGCGGCGCCGGGTGGCACCGAACGGGCGATGAGTTCGGGCGAGTCGTCCACCGGGATCCTGCTGTAGAGCTCCACCGCGCAGCCGTCCGGGGTGATCGCGCCCGGTCCGGTCCCGTGGTAACCCTCACGCCGTCGTACGTCCATCCGGCCCACTCCCTCTCGCTCGGCTGCACTCCTCGTTCGATCAACGACGCAACCCGGCGAGTAGCTCCCTGGTGTCCGCCCATCGCGCCCACGCGACGAACGCGATGAGGATGCCCAGCGCCACGGTGAGGATCGCCATCGCGGCCATGCCGGGCATCAGGAACAGGTTGGTGAGCGTGGCGCAGACCATCAGACCGACCAGGGCGATCGCGGCGAGCCCGCACAGCCGCGGGATCAGCAGACCGATCGCGCCGGCGAGCTCACACGCGCCGGTGAGGTAGCGGAGCCACTGGCCGAACCCGAGGGCCTCGAAGCCCTCCACCTGCGCCGGGTCGCCGGACAGCTTCGAGTACGCCACGGACAGGAAGAAGGCAGCCAGCAGAACCTGAAGAACCCACAGGGTGATGGTGAGTGCGCGGGAGCGGTGCGGAGCGGCGGTGGAGCGGACTTCGTGCGTGGTCATGAGGTGCGTTCCCCTTCGGGCGACCCGGTTGTGGCCGGGCGGTGGCGGTCCGAACGTGTCGGTGTAAGGACCGTCGACGTCGCCGGAAGTCATCGCTGCGGCAGTCGCAGGGTGACCGAAGGGGAACGGAACGCAGATGTTCGTGGACAGCACGACAGGCGCTGACGCCAGCGGGGGGTTCCGGCATCAACGCCTGTCGTGGTTCGGGGGGCGCGGAGAGGTGCGCGGCCTAGCCGGGCCGCACCGCTCCGGCGTAGGGCATGTACTTCATCTTGATGTACTCGACCGTCTTGCCGGGGCGCGGCGCGTGGATGACCATGCCGTTGCCCGCGTAGATGCCCACGTGGTGACGGTCGCTGTAGAAGAGCACCAGGTCACCGATCTGCAGCTGGGACTTGGAGATCTTGGTCGAGATGGCGTACTGCGAGCGCGACGAGTGTGGCAGGGAGACCCCGGCCGCTCTCCACGCGCCCATGGTGAGGCCGGAGCAGTCCCAGCTGTTGGGGCCGTCCGCACCGAAGACGTACGGCTCACCGAGCTGGGCCTTGGCGAACGCCAGGGCGGTCGCGCCGCGGCCGCTGCCGGAAGGCGCGGGTGCAGGTGCGGGCGCGGGTGCCGGACCCGGGTTGGACGGGATGTCGGTCTTCGGCGTGCTGCGGCCACCGCCGCCGGTGCTGCGGTTCGAACGGGACTGTGCCCGATCCCGCGCGGCCTGCTCGCGGGCAGCCTTCTCCTGGGCCGCGCGCTCGGCGGCCGCGATGCGCCGCTTCTGCTCGGCGGTGAGGCGTTCGAGCAGCGCCTTCGCCTCGGCGGCGTTGCGCACCGCGGTCTTCCGGCGGGCGTCGGCCTGGCTCTTGGCCTCGCGGTAGCTCGCGAGCTCCGCCGACCGGGCCGCGCGCTGCTCGGCGAGCCGCTTCTGGCCCTCCTGCAGCTGCCGGAGCATGTCGCCCTGCTGTGCGTCCACGACCTTGACCGTGCGCATCCGGGCGAGGTATTCGTTCGGGTTCTTGGAGACCGCGAGCTGGGCGGTCATGTCGACGTTGCCGGCGCGGTACTGAGCCGCGGCGAACTGGCCGATGTCGCCACGCAGAGCGCTCACGCGCTGCTGCTGGCGGGTGACGTCGGCGTCGAGGGTGCGGACCCGGCGGTTGATGGCCGTCATCTTGTCGCCGAGCTCGTTGGCCTGCTCGGTGACCTTCTCGGCCTTCTCGTAGAGCGCGTCGACCTGCTGGCGCACCTCGCCGATGCTGCGCGTGGACGGGTCGGCGTAGCTGCTCGAGCCGGGGAGCGCGACCAGGGCGGCCAACGTCGCGGTGGTGGTGCCGACGACGAACAACGCGCGCCCTGAACGGGCCCTGCGGGTTGTCACAGGCGGTGCCTTTCTTCCTCAACGCCTACCGGGTGAGCTGACGGGTTCGGGCCGGGAAGTTGCCCTACGGCGAGCTCGGCGGCCAACCTGCGACCGTCGCGCCTGCCGATTCACCCCAGAAAACACGTGGTTCCCCGGCTCCCCGCAGAGCTGATCCGTCGTGGATCACCCCAACAGGGACTAAGCGAGACATCTGCGCCGACCGGGACGGCCGACTCAAACTGGACAGATATCTGATGGAGACCATAGTGACCGGTCCGTGATCAATCAACACCGGCACCCCCGGGAAGTTGTCCGGAGATTCGACATTTCGCAAGATTTGTTCCCGCGTCGTGGGATCACGGCGGCGAACGGCCAGGCCACAGGGTCACAGGGTCACGACTCCTGGCAGCAGGTGTGCCGGCTCTCCTCGACGTAGTGCGGGTCGTGCCACCAGTACCGCCGGTTCGCCGGCGGGTCCGGCACCGGGTCGGCCAGCCGGCTGACAGGGCGGGACCGCGCCCGCAGGCGCTCGCCGGCCGCGCCGGACACGAACGGTGCGAGGAGACCGTCGACGTCGAACAGCTCGCCGTTGCACATGACCTGGCGTACGTCCGCCGCGGCGGTGATGTCGGCGAGCGGGTCGCCGCCGAGCACCACCAGGTCGGCGTACGTGCCAGGGCGCACGGTGCCGAGCGGCTCGCCGAGGAACTCACCCGGCGCCCTCGTCGCCGTGGTCAGCGCGTCGTACGGCGAGACGGGGTACTTCACCATCGCGCGGAGGTTCAGGTGGGTGCTGACCGCGCGGTTCGCGATCGGCGAGTCGGTGCCGGTGATCACCACCCCGCCGCCGCGCAGCATCGCCGCTACCTGCGCCACCTGCCGGGCGAGGTTCTCCCGCGCGACGGTCTGGTCGGTGTCCCGCGCGGTCCGCGCGGTGGCCTGCAGTCCGGCGTACTTCCACGGCGGGTACAGCGTCCGCACCCGCCGGTCCGTCACCAGCGACGTGTCCTCCCGCAGCAGGGTGGTCGCGCCGAACAACGTGGGCGTACGGGCGGCGCGGGCGGCGTCGAAGATGTCGATCACGTCGCGGTAGCCGGTGCCCAGGGCGGTGGCTGTCCGGGAGAACCCGAACCGGTTGGTCGCCCCGACCCGGACTCCGGCGTCAAGATCGTTTTCTCACCGAAGCACAGTGTGCGCACGTCTGGCTACGGCGTGACATCCGGACGTCGTATTGCGGCCATTGACGAAGACTTGATCACGGTACGGAAACGGTTCCCGGACACAGCCCCGGAAGACCGCTACGCTGCAGCACCGAAAACCCCGGTGCGGATCGGATAGCCGCCCGCCCGGTGACCCCCTAGAAAAGATGAGGCAGTCACTGTGATCATCCTCGGCATTATCCTCACGATCCTGGGCTTCGCCCTGGGCATTTCGATCCTCTCGACTATCGGCATCATCCTGCTGGTCATCGGCGTGGTGCTGTTCATCCTCGGCGCCATCGGGCGTCCGGTCGGTGGCCGGAAGGTCTGGTTCTGACCCGCAACACCGGTTCTGGCCCGGAGCGGTTCCATTAGCTCCGACAGGTTCTGAGCCAACCGGCAGCCCCGCGCGCACACCGCGCCCGGGGCGGCCGGGTTCGGCCGTTGCGCCGGCAGCCTTCCATCGGGAAGGCTGCCGGCGATGCGTTTTCCGGCCACAGTGAAGGATCTCCGCCCATGGCGTTGATGCGTTGCGACTTCTATTCCGAGGCACTCCAGCTCAGTACCTCGATGACGGTGATTCTGCCGCAGGAGACGACCACCCAGATCGGGATGTCCGGCGCGGCCCGCGAAGGCGGTGCCCCCGTCCTCTACCTCCTGCACGGCCTCAGCGACGACGACACCATCTGGCTGCGGCGTACGTCCATCGAGCGCTACGTCTCCACGCTCGGCCTCGCCGTCGTCATGCCGGCGGTGCACCGCAGCTTCTACGCCGACGAGGCGCACGGCAACCGCTACTGGACGTTCCTGTCCGAGGAGCTTCCGTCGCTCGTCGGCCGGTTCTTCCGGGTGTCCGACCGGCGGGAGGACACGTTCGTCGCCGGCCTGTCGATGGGCGGGTACGGCGCCGTCAAGTGGGCCTTGCGCCAGCCGGAACGCTTCGCGGCGGCGGCCAGCCTGTCCGGGGCGCTGGACGTGGCCAACCCGGGTATGCGGGAGAACCGCCCCGAACTCATCGACCGGGTCTTCGGCGACGAGGTGAGCGGCACCGACAACGACCTGCTGTGGTTGCTCGAGCAGGGGGCGAAGTCGGGGCAGCAACTCCCGGCCCTGCACGTCTCGTGCGGCACCGAGGACGGCCTGATGGCCCACAACCACGCGTTCGTGGACGCCGCGCGCCGCCTCGATGTGCCCGTCACCGTGGAGTTCGAGCCCGGCGAGCACGAGTGGGGTCTGTGGGACCGCAAGATCCAGGACGTACTCCGCTGGCTGCCGCTGTCCTGACGGCAAGCCCTGACCGCTCGGCCGAGCACTGCCGGTGATCCCGCGCGTTTCGTCGCGAGACGTCTTCCCGTATGTGCGTCTTCGTACGACTGTCAATCCTTCCTTGCGTTCAGCCGGTCAGGCTGATCACCAGGTGTTCCACCAGCCCGGCCGCACGTGCGGGGTCGTCGGCCAGGACGCCCAACGCGTCGTACATGGGGAACGAGGTAACCGCGACGACTCCGGCAAGAACGGATACCGGATCGATCGCCACCTCGGCGTCCTTCTCCGCGGCGAGCCGGCCGAGTAGCTTCGCCAACTGGTCACCTCGCCACTTCTCACGTTCGGCCAGCCTGACGGCCACCTCACGGTCCACCGCGGCCAGACCGAAGAGGGGCCGTAGGACGACGCGCTCCGCATGCCAGAAACGACAAGTCTGCTCCACGATGGCCTTGCGGGCTGCGGTCGCGCTGAGGTCGCGGGTCGTACCGAAAGGCTGGTGGTCGAATGACCGCGGGAACCCTTGTCGAGTTCGGCGGCCTGCCCGGGACGGGCAAGTCGACCCTGGCGCGGCACCTTGCCGACCACAGCGGCGCGGTGTGGCTGCGCATCGACGAGATCGAGAACGCGATGCGCCGCAACGGCCTGAGTGCGTACGCCCGCCACCTCGTCATCGAGACCGCGTGCCCGGACACCGTGGAACACCGACGGCGAGTGGAATCTCGGAGGTGTGACCTGCCCGGATGGTCGTATCCAGACTGGGAGGAAGTTCGCCGGACCGCACGCCACTACCAGCCTCGTACCGATGTACGAATGGTGGTGGACACCACCCGGCCGGCTGAGATCTGCCGCCGCGAGATCACCCTCCATCTCGCGGCGGCGCTGCGGACAGTCCGCTGACCGACGGCGGCGTTCCGTTCGGTAGGACTCCCGGCCGCCGCGGCCGGCGTGGAATGGTGGACGCATGACGAGCACCGACTCCCGTACGACAAAGCCGTTGAAGTTCGCCGCCGTCGGCCTCGACCACGGTCACATCCTCGGCCTCGTGCACGGCCTGATCGGGGCGGGTGCGGAGTGCGCCGGGCTGTGGAGTGAGACCGACACCCCGCACACGGCGGCGCTGGCCGAGCGGGCTCCGCACATCCCCCGCGTCGCCGAGGCGGACGAGCTCCTCACCGACCCCGACATCGCGCTGATCGTCACCGCTGCCGTCCCCGCGCGCCGGACCGAGATCGCGGTCGCGGCGATGCGCAACGGCAAGGACGTGGTGACCGACAAGCCGGGCGCCATCACCCTGGACCAGCTCGCCGAGGTGCGGACCGCGGTGGCCGAGACCGGACGTTTCTGGTCGGTGGCGTTCTCCGAGCGCACCGCGTCCAGGGCGACCGTGCACGCCCGTCGGCTGATCGAGGAGGGCGCGATCGGCCAGGTCGTCCAGACCATGGGAACCGGCCCGCACCACCTGCGGCCGCACACCCGACCGTCGTGGACGTTCGACCCGGGGCTGGCCGGCGGGATCCTCGCCGACATCGCCTCCCACCAGGTCGACCAGTTCCTCTACCTGACCGGCTCGACCAGCGCGGAGGTGGTGTCGTCCACGGTCGGCAACTTCGCCCACCCGGAGTACCCCCAGTTCGAGGACTTCGGCGAGGTCGTCCTGCGCAGCCCGCACGCCCACGGCTATGCCCGGGTCGACTGGTACACCCCTGACGGGCTTGGGGTCTGGGGCGACGGCCGGCTCACCGTGCTCGGGACCGAGGGCTACCTCGAGGTACGCAAGAACATCGACCTGCTCGGCCGGCCCGGCGGCGACCACCTCTTCCTCGTGAACGGCAAGGACACGCAGTACCTCCAGAGCGACGACGTCGAGCTGCCGTACTTCCCGGCCATCCTCGACGACGTGGTGCGGCGCGGCGACACCGCGATTCCGCAGGAGCTGGTCCTCACCGCGACCGAGCTGGCCCTGACCGCCCAGGCCAACGCCACGCGCGTGGGCGGCCTGAGCTGACCCGGCACCCGGCAACCCGGCAACCCGGCACCCGGCCGTACGCCCGATTGATCGGTCTGGGTGCTCAAACTCAGCGGATTCTGCTGTTGGACGGCTGTCCGCCCGGCTTACAGGATGGAGAGCATGGAATTCACTCACCTCGGTCGTACCGGCCTCAAGGTCAGCCGCCTCTGCCTGGGCACGATGAACTTCGGGCCGCACACGACAGAGGCTGACTCGCACGCGATCATGGACGCCGCCCACGACAAGGGCGTCAACTTCTTCGACACCGCCAACGTCTACGGCGGTCAGGACAACAAGGGCAACACCGAGACGATCGTCGGCAGCTGGTTCGCGCAGGGCGGCGGCCGCCGCGAGCGCACCGTGCTGGCCACCAAGGTCTACGGCGACATGGGCGACTGGCCGAACGAGGGCCGGCTGTCCGCACTGAACCTCCGCCGCGCGCTCGACGCCAGCCTCAAGCGGCTGCAGACGGACTACATCGACCTGTACCAGTTCCACCACATCGACCGGCAGACGCCGTGGGAGGAGATCTGGCAGGCCCTCGACGTGGCCGTCCAGCAGGGCAAGATCCTCTACGTCGGCAGCAGCAACTTCGCCGGCTGGCACATCGCCCAGGCCCAGGAAGCGGCGGCTCGCCGCAACTTCGTCGGCCTGGTCAGCGAGCAGTCGAAGTACAGCCTGCTCGCCCGCGCGGTCGAGCTCGAGGTGCTCCCCGCCGCCCAGCACTACGGCCTCGGCGTGATCCCGTGGTCGCCGCTGGCCGGTGGGCTGCTCGGTGGTGTCCTCCGCAAGGAGAACGAGGGCAAGCGCCGCCAGCAGGCCGAGGCGATCCAGAAGCACCGGCCGCAGCTGGAGGCGTACGAGAACCTCGCCGCCGAGCTCGGTCACGAGCCCGGTGACGTGGCGCTGGCCTGGCTGCTCGCACAGCCCGCGGTGACCGCGCCGATCATCGGGCCGCGCACGATGGAGCAGCTCGACGCCGCCGAGCGCGCGCTGGACGTCCGGCTGGACGACAAGGCGCTCGACCGGCTGAACGAGATCTTCCCCGGTCACCGCACCGCGCCCGAGGACTACGCCTGGTAGGTCGCCGTACCTGACTGGGTTCCTCGCACCATCGAAGCCTCCCGGCCCTTGGCGTACGCCTCGGGGCGGGAGGCTTCGTTCGTGCCCGAGACGCGCGATGATCGGGGGATGAGCGGGACTGGCGGGCACGGCGACCTCCGCGATCTCCTGCCGGTCGTGCTGGGCTGGCTGGACGCCGGCCGCCGGTGCGCGGTGGCGACGGTGGTGGCGACCTTCGACAGCGCTCCCCGCGACGTCGGCGCGGCGATGGCCGTCGCCGCGGACGGCGCGGTGGCCGGCAGCGTGTCCGGCGGCTGCGTCGAGGCCGCGGTGTACGAGCGGGCGCTGGCGGTCCTGGACACCGGCCGGGCAGTCCTCGACCGGTACGCCGTCAGCGACGAGGACGCCTTCGCGGCCGGCCTGACCTGCGGCGGGACCATCGAGGTGCTGGTCGAGTCCGCCGACGCGACGCTGCTCCACCGGCTCGACGCGGCCGTTCGTACGCCGGAGCCGGTGGCGGCCGTGACCGTGGTCAGCGGTGCCGAGCCGGCCGGAACCCGGCTGCTCGTCGGTGCCGAGAGCACGTACGGTTCGCTGCCCACGCCGGACGCGCAGGCGGCGCCGGCCCTGCTCACCGAGGTACGCGCGATGCTGGCCGCGGGCGAGTCCGGGATCCGGCAGCTTTCGACGGCGCCGCACACCGAGCCGCTCAGCATGCTCGTCCAGGCGTACCTCCCGCCGGCCCGGATGCTCGTCTTCGGCGCCACCGACTTCGCCGCCGCGGTGAGTTCGGCCGGCGCGTTCCTCGGCTACCGCGTGACGGTCTGCGACGCCCGGCCGGTCTTCGCCACCGCCGAGCGGGTGCCCGACGCGGCCGAGGTGGTCGTCGACTGGCCGCACAGGTACCTCGCGCGCGAGGCCGCCGCCGGTCGGCTCGACCGGCGCACCGTGATCTGCGTACTCACCCACGACCCGAGGTTCGACGTGCCGTTGCTCGAGGTCGCGCTGCGTGGCCCGGCGGCCTACGTGGGCCTGCTCGGCAGCCGGCGGACGGCCGACGACCGACTGGCACGGCTTCGCGAGCGCGGGTTCACCGAGGCCGAGTTGCGCCGGCTGTCCGCCCCGATCGGGCTCGACCTCGGTGGCCGTACGCCGGCGGAGACCGCGATCTCGGTCGCGGCGGAGATCGTCGCCTGCCGCCGCGGAGGAACCGGGCGGCGGCTCACCCACACCGACGGCCCGATCCACGACCGGCCGTCCCCGCACTGACCGCGATGACTAGGCAGGCCTCAGCGGGCGCGGGCCAGCCGGTGATAGCCGAGGGTGGCGACGCCGAGGGCGACGCCCCAGGCTAGGAAGAGCACCTCGGTGCCGGTGACGGCCCACGCCGACGCGAGCCCTGCCCAGGTGGTCTGCCCGTCGACGAGCGCGGTGGCGATCATCGACAGACCGATCACGCCGTACGACGTCAGCGCCACCGAGACGACGCCGGCCGGGACCAGCGCGAGCAACCGAGGAACGCGGCGGCGGCCCACCAGCGGCACCCAGCGCGGGAACTCCTGTCCCCACCGGGCGGCGAGTCCCAGGGTGAGCAGGCCACCGAGCGCCGGTAGGCCGCACAGGGCGAGACCCATCGGGACGTTGATGTCCTCGCGAACCTCCGCCAGCATCCGCGCCGGGATCCCGAGCGGCACGCCGAGCAGCCACAGCGTGTGCGGCATCGTCCAGCCGAGCAGCGGCAGGGCGCACCCGGCGTAGGCCCAGGCGCGCAACCACCTTGGTGCCGGGCGAACTCCGGCCGGGCGTCGCACCCCCTGCGCGCGGGGCACCGCCGCTACCGCCGCGGCCGCGACCAGCAGTCCGCCGGCGAGGAGCACGACGCGGTTGGCGAGGTCGCGCCAGTCGGTGGGGTGGCCGGCCGCCGCGGCGAACTCGAACACCAGGTGCCCCGGGAACGACAACGCGACCAGAACCGCGGCGCACCCCCACAACCCGGCGGCCACCACTCGTCCGGGCCGGGCGACGCCGAGCGCGGTGACAGCGACCAGGACCGCGCACAGGGCGACCGCGCCCCATCCGGACCAGAACGGCAGGACTTCCACTCCGGAAGCGCCGCATCCGGTGACCGCCTGACCGGCGGTGTGCTCAACGGTGCGGTCGCACGCGGTGTAACCCCACCGGCTACCGGTGGCCCACAGGAGGCGGAGCATGGCATAGGCGTCGGCGAACACGAACGCCGCGAGCAGCGCCCAGGCCGGGCGGCGTCCACCTCTGGGCAGGCTCCTGGGTGCCGGTCCTGCGGTCGCGGAAGGGCTGTCGGTCATGCCCCGACGATGCGCGGCGCCGGCCTTCGGGCGCGTGCACCCGGCGAGGGGTTCGGCTCACCCGGCGGAGTGAGCGAGTGCTCGACGCGAGCTGCCGCGTCAGCCGAGCCAGCGCCTGGCCTTCTTGCGGCGGATCGTCCGCTCCACCGCGGGCAGGTCCGCGAGGACGCGTTCGGCGGCGGCCTGCTCGCGGGCGTGCAACAAGCCGTAGGTGAAGGCATTCTCGTGGTCGAGATGGGCGCGTACGCCGACCTCACGCAGAGTCTGCCGGGCGACGACGCTGTCCTGGTGGGCGCCGAGCACCGTCTGCAGCCGCTTGAGGTCCTTCACAAGGCGGCGGGCGTCCTTGCCGCCGACGGCGGTGAGCGCCTCCGCGGCGTAACGCGCCCGCTTGGCGGCCTTGCGCGCCTCGTGCAGCGCGGTGGTCCGGTCGCGCACGACACCGGGAAGCGGCGGGATCACCGACGGCGTGGCCGCGGGGCGGGTGGACAGTGCGGCGGCGCGGTCGAGCCGGCGGTCGACCCGGCGTAGCGCCTTGCGTGCCCGCTTGCGGAGCTCGGCCGCGGCGGCCTCCTGACCGGCGGTGGCTTCCACCAGTGCGTCCAGGCTGTCCAGCAGCGCGGAGTATCGCGGGCTGTCCAGCGCCTCTGCGACGCGCTGGCGTGCCTGCCCGGCCTCGGTCGCGAAGTGGTCGCCGATCCGGCGTTCCACCGGACCGATCACGAGCTCGGTGGGCTCGGCCTCGATGGCGGCACGCAGACGCTCGGCCTGCACCTGGCTGTCGCGGAGCAGGCCCAGCTCGCCGGCGAGCCAGCGCAGCTCCACGCCGAGAGGGTCGGTGCGCGCACGGTCGAGGAACGGCCGGAAGGTGCGCAGCGTGCTCCGCAGCCGGCGGCAGGCGACGCGCAGCTTGTGCACCGCCTCGGGGTCGCCATGTCGTACGCCGGGATCGAGGGTGATGATCGCGTCTCGCTGGTCGGCGATGTACGTAGCGACTGCCGACCACGCACGCTCCTCGTCGCTGCCCGGCCCACTCCGCGTCCGCCCGGCCGGCCGGCCGGTCCGCGTGGCGCCCGCGCGCCGGAGGTCGAGCGTGCGGGCCAGCTTCGACCCGAACGCCGCCGGTCGCGCGCCCGCGTCCAGCAGGAGCCGCTCGGCGGCGTCGAGCAGGTCGGCCGAACCCTCGACCAGCTCGACCTCCACCTCCCGCCACTCGCTCGTGGTCACCGTGTCGCCGTAGGTGTGCGCGGTGACGTGGTCGTCGCTGACCTCGGCGAGAGCGCGGCCGGAGTCCGAACGCAGGACGCGGTCCAGCCGTCGGGTGCGGATCCCTGCCACCGGGCGCAGCGGATGCCCCCGGGTCAGGGCGCGGAGCTCGTCGGCGAAGGATGCGGGCGGCTCGGCTGGTTCGGCGCGTTCGCCCTCGTCGAGCGGCGCTCTGAGCTCGGTCCGCGCACCGTGATGCTCGGGCGCTCCCCCGGCGCCGGCCGGGCGCTTGAGGTGCCAGCCCGCGTCGTGGCCGCCGGTGCGCCGGCGAAGCGTCACCCCGTGACGGGACAGGTGCAGCTCGTCGGTGTCGTAGTAGGTCGCGTCCAGCTCGTGCTCGACGGGTTCGTCGACCGAGGCCGCTCCGGGGACCGAGGACAGATCCGGCAGGACGAAGTCCGGCTCGACGTCGTACTTGCGTTCCACTTCCAGATGAGGCATTCGGCTCCCTTCCGACGTGCCTCATCCCTACCGGACGCGGGCGTGGTTCGCCACCTCGCCCACCCGGGGGCCGGGGGCAGGGCGGCCGGACGAGGCGGCACCCTCAGGCAAACCGGGTCAGAACGAACCCAGGTCGGCGGACAGCCAGCGCTCCGGCCGCATGGTGACGACGAGCTGCTCGCCGTGCTCGGCCTTCGACATCTTGATGTAGCCCTCCACGATCTCCGGTGACAGGTATCGCCGCGCCATCTCGTCGAGGTGCTCGTCGTTCATCGGGCTGGTCCGGGTGACCGGGCCTTCCACGGAGACGTAGCGCACCGAGGGCTGCACCCGTTCGACCATCAGCGAGAACCGGCCGGCGGCCTCGATCAACCGCGCCTTGCGGGAATCCACTCCGGTCAGCACCCAGGCCTCGCCGCCGGGCTCGTACTGGTACCAGATCGGCACCACGAGCGGCCCGCGACCGTCTTCGGCGTCCACCGCCAGCGCGGCGACGTGCGGCTCGGCAAGGAACTCTTGTCGTTCGTTCACAGACAGTGCCATGCCGCAGACCCTACGAGAGACCGCCGACAACTGCCTTCCAGTCTGGAGGGCGCCGGCAAGGAGCAGTGCCGGACCCCTTCTTTCATTGATCTTCCGGCCAGGTGCTCGTCAGCTCTCGGCGCGCGAGCTCGCTCGCGGGGTCATTTCGTCCAGCAGGGCGAACAGGTGGTCGATGCGCTGGGTGAGTACGTCGCGGAGCCGGGCGGCCAGGCGTTCCCAGTCCTGCGGCGCGGGCGGCTCCTTCTCGGGCAGGGCGGCGAGAGCTTCACGGATCTCCGCGAGGGTGAGGCCCACCCGCTGCGCGGCTCGGATCATCGCCACCCGGCAGAGGACGTCGCCGAAGAAGCGCCGCCGGTTGCCCGCGACCCGTTCACACGGCAGCAGGCCGTTGTCGGCGTACCACCGAACGGCCGAGGGTGCGATGTCCATGCGCTCGGCGACCTGGCCGACCGTCAGTCCGGAAACGTGCCAGTCGAAGTCCATTCGGTGATGGTTCCACCGGCAGCTCTTGTCTTCAAGTGCACTTGAACCCATAGCTTCCGAGGCGTCGGCACAACGACGAACGAAGGGACAACTCATGCGTACAAGGACAATCCGGCTCGCGGTCATCGCGGGCAGCACCCGGCCTTTCCGGCGGGCGCACTCGGTGGCGGACTGGGTGTGTGCGGCCGCGAGCGAACCAGGCCAGGACCGCGCGTACGACCTCACCCTGGTCGACCTGGCCGAGGTCGATCTGCCGATGCTGTCCGAACCGGCGCCGGCGATGGTCGGCCAGTACGCCCAGGAGACCACGCGGCGATGGTCGGAGCTGGTCGGGAGGTTCGACGGCTACGTTCTGGTGTCGCCGGAGTACAACCACTCCACGTCGGCGGTGCTGAAGAACGCGTTGGACCACCTGTACGCCGAGTGGCGTGACAAGCCGGTCGGCTTCGTCGGCTACGGCACCGACGGCGGGGTCCGGGCGGTGGAGCACCTGCGTCTGGTCGCCGCCGAACTCGGGATGGCGGGGGTCGGTCCCCAGGTCGCGCTGAACCTCTTCGACGACTTCGACGGCCAAAGCTGTGCCCCGCGGACGAGGCAGGTCGAGGCTCGCGACCGCATGCTCGCAGGTGTCGCCCGCTGGGCCGAAGCGCTCAGGCCGCTGCGTCCGGCCCGGTCCGCTCCGGTGCCGGACGGTGATCGGCCGATCCTCGCGGACCCGGCCGCCTACCCGGCCGCGACGGACGCTGTGGAGCAGTTCGTCACGGCGCTACAGGGCGGTGTCGATTCCTCGGACGCGGACAGGTTCGACCACCTGTTCGCCGCGGACGTGATGTGGGGAAGTCCGTACGGCAGAACTCTGGCCGGGTTCACCGAGCTCAACGCAATCCATCGAACCCTGATGGCCCGGCAGGCGGCACCGCCGTCCCGCTTCGAGATCGTCCGGGTGACGGCTCCGGCGCCTGACGTCGCCGTCGCGCACGTACGCAGGCAGGCGGTGGACGCCGACGGCAAGGCGACCGACGGTTTCTCCGAGATGGCGATGTACGTGCTCGTCGAACGGGACAGGCGCTGGTGGCTCGCCGGAGGGCAGAACACACCGATCGCGCAGGCACAGCCCTTGCCCTCGTGACGAATCCACCGCAGGGTGACGGTTGTGGATCCGGCAACGAGCAGCGCGCGGCGACTCGTCGACGACCTCAACGCGCGGTCCGGGCTGTGCCTCGAGTTCGTCGGGGCCGCCGCCCAGGGCGAGGTCAGTGAGGCGGTGTTCGTACGGCGGCCGGACGGTCGCGACGGCGTGCTCACCCGCTCGACCGCGCCCGCCGACTTCCTGCGCCACATCGCCGGCGTCCTCGCTCTCGCCCGCGAGCGTGGCGCCCCGGCGCCACGCCACGAACTCGTCACCGACGTCTCCGAGAACGCCGTCATCCTCCAGGAACGACTGCCGGGCGCGCCACCCGCACACGTGACGGCGCGGACGGTCGACGCGATCGTCGCGGCGAACGACCTTCTGGCTGGAGTCCTCGCCGACCGACCGGACGTCCACGTCCCCAAACTTCACCTGCGGGAGAGCGGGGACGGCTGGTGCCTGCACGAGACGCTCGACCGGTACGACGAACGGAGCCGCAGGTTGCTGCAGTGGATCCACGAGGTCGGCGAGGTCGCGCCGACGCACCTGGCCGGCGTCGACCTGGTGCACCTGGATCTCGTACCCGGCAACGTCCTCCTCGACCCGACCGGAGCCGTCAGCGGCATCGTCGACTGGGCCGGCATCGGGCGCGGTGACCGGTGGTTCGCCCTGCTGAAGCTGCGGTTCCAGCTCGCGTTCCTGCGCGTCACCCGGCCGGCCGGCGGTCCGTCGGTCGAGCCGGAAGCGATTTCCCGCCTGGACGAGATCTTCGACAAGCAGGTGGACCCGGTGCTGCTCCGCGCGTACTGGGCACACGCGAGCCTGAGCCTGGTCGACTGGGCCTTGCGCCACGGTCCGCGCGACCACGCCGAGCACTACCTCGACATCGCCCTGTCCCGGTTCATCCCGTAAGGCCCGGCCGACGATACGGAGTCAGACGCCGGTGGTGCCGTCGACGATCTGGCGCAGCAGGTCCGCGTGGCCGTTGTGCCTGGCGTACTCCTCGATCAGGTGCACGTAGATCCAGCGCAGGGACACCTGCCGGCCCCAGCTCGCCATCGCGAACTCGGTGTCCAGGCCCACGCCCGCGACGGCAGTCCGGGCGGCGGCCATCTCCGCCACCAGCGTCGCGTAGTCGGTCTCGGCGCCGCTCGCGTCGGCGTCGTCGAAGTCCACGCCGGCCGGGTAGACCGCCGGAAGGATCTCACCACCCACATTCCGGCGGAACCACATTCGCTCCACCTCCGCGACGTGCCGGAGAAGTCCGAGCAGCGAGAGGTTCGACGTGGGGACCGCCCGGCGGGCCAACTGCTCGCCGGTCAGCCCGGCGCACTTGTGCAGCAAGGTGGCGCGGTGCCAGTCCAGCCATCCGTCGAGGACAGCGCGTTCGTCGCCGACGAGCGGCTCCGCATGACCTCGTTCGACCTGCGGCGCGATCCATGCCATGTCGTCATCCTGCCGAACCAGCTGAGGCGCTCGTCAGGCCGGCGCGCGTTCGGCCTGGATCTGTTCAAGGCTCTTGCCGGCCGTACGCGGCATGAACACCAGCCCGACAGCACCGCTGATCACCAGCAGGCACAGCAGGATCAGCGCGAGCGTGTGGAATCCGGTCGCCGCGAGCACCGGCACCAGGAAACTCCAGCCACCGATGAGGATCCGCACCACGCCGTACAGCAACGCCTGTGAGCTCGCCCTGATCCGGGTCGGGAACAGCTCGGTCGACCAGACCCGGAAGAACGGTCCCTGCCCGAACCCGCTGCCGAGGTTGTTCACCACGAGGTAGACCACGGCGACCCCCACGCCGAGCGGGAACGTGAACAGCACGCCGTACGCGATCGCCTGCAGCGCCGCGCCGATCCCGAACAGCAGCCGCCGGTGCCGGGTGTCGCTGAGCGGCATGAACACCACCGACGTGGTGATCGACACGACGAGGAAGCCCATCGCCTGCAGGGCGACGCTGGTTCCCTGGCCGGCGCCGCCGACGGTACGCAGGATGTACGGGAAGAAGAACCCGGCCGTCCCCGCGACGAGGTTCCACGGCAGGAACATCGCGAACACGAACGCGAACGCCCGCAGGTTCGCCTTCGTGGTGAAGTCCCGCAGCCGCATCCCCGCCTGCCGGCCGGCGTTGCGCCAGCGTTCGGACTCGACCATCCCGCGGCGGAAGAACCACGTCACCAGCGCCACCACCAGCAGGTGGGCGAAGACGATCCGGATCCCCAGCAGGCCAAGGGGTGCGAGCGCCCAGGCGAGCGCCAGCGTCAGCACCGGGCCGAGTGACCAGAACACGTTGGTGAGGCCGAGCATCTTCCCGCGCGCCCGAGCCGGGGAGAACTCCGCGATCAGCGTCCACGACGTGGGGATGTCCGCGCCGACCGCGAGCCCGACGATGACGAAGCCGACCAGCAGACCGGGCAGGCTGGGCGAGAAGATGATGAACAGCGTCCCGAACGCGTACACCAGCAGGTCCCACTGGTAGACCCGTTTGCGGCCCACCCGGTCACCCAGCCAGCCGCCGATCAGGCAGCCGACGCCGGCCGAGATGGCGTTCGAGCTGAACGCCGCGATCAGGCCGACCGCACCGCTGCTCAGGTGGTATGCGCTCGCCCACAGGGCAAGGCCCGCGGAACCCGCCACGATCGAACCGGCGTCGATGTAGTCGGCCATCGACGCGAGCACCGCCCAGCGCCAGTGCCGCCGGTCCAGGGTTTCGTCGTCCTTCACGCGCGGCCCGCGGGTTGTGTTCACGGGCCGCCATCGTTCTCGCGGCACGGAGCGACGGTCAAGCCTGCAAGGCCGCACTGACTGGGACCGGCCTGGCCACTCCCGGACCGGCGCCGGACTCCGCGCCGGGCACCGCTGTCAACCCACGCTTGCGAAGGCGTACTCGGGGAGTTCGATGTCGGCCGCCTTGGCGAACTGCCGGGCCATCAACGGCCGCATCGGCCACCGGTTCATCCACCGCATGGACAGCCCCCGCGCCCGGATCGCCGCCGCACTCATCGGCGCGTATCCCGACACCCCGCCCGGCGGGAGCTCCTGCGCGCTGGTGACGTAGGGCCGGATGCGGTTCTCGTAGCGGGCGAAGGCGGTCGCGTGGTCGCCGCCGGCGGCGAGCTCACCGGCCAGCACGTACGCACCGACCAGGGCGACGCTGGTCCCCAGCCCGGTGAGCGGGGTCGGGCAGTAGCCGGCGTCGCCGAGCAGCACGACCCGGCCGCAGGACCAGTGGTCGAGGTGCACCTGCCCGATCGAGTCGAACGCGAAGTCGGTGCCGGCACGCATTCCGGCGAGCAACCGCGGGACCTCCCAGCCCACCCGGGCGAACCGTGCCGCGATCACGTCCTGCTGCCCGCGTACGTCGCGCCGGTCGTACGACAGCGGCTCGGACCGAAAGCTCAGCCCGGCCTTCACCTCACCGGGCAGGCGGCCCGGCCGGGCTGACGCGACCAGCCCGCCGGGCGCGTTGTGCATGAGGTACCAGTCGTCGAGCGCGATGTCCTCAGTGGTGGTGAACCAGGCGGTGTAGCAGTCCAGCGGGCGGACGTACCTCTCCTCGGGACCGAACGCCAGTGCGCGGACGGTCGAGTGCAGCCCGTCGGCGCCCACCACCAGGTCGAACCGGCGGGGAGCGGCGCGTTCGAACCTCACCTGCACGCCGTCCTCGTCCTGGCGCAGCTCGGTGATGGTGTCGTCGAAGAGGTACTCGGTGTCGGGCAGCGTGGCGTCGTACAGCAACTCGCACAGGTCGCCGCGCAGGATCTCGATCTCGGACACGATGCCCTCGCCGCCGAAGCTGTCCGCCGGCATCCGAGCGGTGATCCGGCCCCGGCTGTCGACCAGGGCGAGGCCGCGCTGGTCCAGCGAGATTGCCCGTGCCCGCTCCATCAGTCCCATCCGGGTGATCACAGTGCGGCCGGCGCCGCGCAGGTCGACCGCCTGGCCGCCGGGCCGGGGTGCCGGCGCGCGCTCGACGACGGTGGGGCTGTAGCCGGCTCTGCGTAGCCAGTACGCGGCGGCCGGGCCGGCGATGCTGGCGCCGGAAACGAGGACGGTCTTGTTCGACATGGCGGTGACTGTACGGTGTACGCACAGTCCGTGCAAGCGTTGTTTACAACATGATCCGTACGACCGTACTAGTGCACTCACCGCCTGACAGCCGGCCTGGCGGCGCGACCGACTGGTGGTCCGGCGTCGGAAGGCTAGGCTGAGCAGGGCGTCGGTGCACTAGTACAGCGGTCGTACGACTCCGCAGGATCCGCAGAAGGGAAGGGCCCCCGGATGGCAGCTTCGTCCACGGCGTCGCGGTGCCGCGAGGTCGTCGCCGCGCTCCGTCGCCGCATCGAGACCGGCGAGCTCGCACCGGGCGACCGGGTTCCCTCGACCCGGGAGATCACCCGTGAGTGGGGCGTGGCGATGGCGACCGCCACCAAGGCGCTCACCGAGCTTCGCCACCTCGGCCTGGTGCGGGCCGTGCCCGGCGTCGGCACCGTGGTCGCCGAGCGCGGAAGGCCGGTCAACCGGCCAACCGACCCGGCCGGCCGCGCCACCACCGGCAACCGAACCACCACCGACACCCGAACCACCACTGACGGCCGAGCCACTACTGACGGCCGAGCCCCGGCGGACCGTACGCTCACCACCGAGCGCGTCGTCGAGGCGGCGATCGCCGTCGCGGACGCCGAGGGCGTCTCGGCCGTGTCGATGCGCCGGGTGGCCGTCGAACTCGGAGTCGCCACCATGTCGCTGTACCGGCACGTGCGCGACAAGGACGATCTGCTGCTGCGGATGATGGACGCGGTGATGGCGGCTTCGCCGCTCCCGGCCGAGCCACCGGACGGCTGGCGGGCGCGGCTGGACCTGGTGGCCCGGACGCTGTGGGCGATCTTCCGCCGGCATCCCTGGCTCGCGCCCACCATGTCGATCACCCGCCCGCAGGCGACCCCGCACGCCCTGCCGTACACCGAATGGGTGCTCGCCGGTCTGGTCGCCGAGGGCTTCGACCTGCAGACGGCGTTCACCATGCACCTGACGCTGTTCAACTACGTGCGCGGCACGGCGGTCAACCTGGAGAGCGAGGCGGAGGCGGAAGCGGCCAGCGGGCTGACGAACCAGGAGTGGATGGCGGCCCAGCAGCCGGCCATCGACCGGATCGTCGCCGAGCAGCGGCTGGTGACGTTCGCCCGGCTCGCCGAGGAGGAGTACGACTTCGACCTGGACGCGCTGTTCGAGTTCGGTCTGCAACGCCTGCTTGACGGCTGCACCGACCTGGCGGCGTCCACGCGGCGGCGCACCCGTCCCCGGCGATGAGTTCCGAGCCGACAGCAGGTCTGAAGGTGGGCGACGCCACCGGCGCGCCCCGGCGCCACGGGCACCGTACGACCAGCAGGAGGACCAGGCGATGGACAAGCACTTCGAGGCCACGTTGGAGAAGAGCCCGGCGAAGGGAGGCTGGACCTATCTCGTCTGGCCGGAGTCGGTGGACTACTTCGGCACCAAAGGACTGGTGAAGGTGCGCGGCACGATCGACGGACACCCGTTCCGGAGCTCGTTCATGCCGCTCGGCGACGGGCGGCACAAGCTGCCGGTGAAGTCCGACGTACGCGTGGCCATCGGCAAGCACGCGGGCGACACCGTGACCGTCCACCTGCTGGAGCGGATCACGGACTGAGTTCAGCCGGTTCAGCCCTCCTGGACGCCGGGCCGGCGGTCCTCCACCACCCAGGTGGCACGGGTGCTGACCGGCGCGCCAGGCCGGGTGACGTACGGCAGCACCCGGAAGTCCGTCCGCCACCGCTCCCGGTCCACGTGCACCCGGACGTAGCCCCGGCGGGCGTTGTAGAACTTCAGGTCCGGGTTCGAGGCGAGCATCAGCCGTCCCCGCGCGTCCACCTCCGCACCGTCGCCGCGGGTGGTGACGGACGTGCCGACGAACTCCGCGCCCACGGTCGGCGACTCGGGATCGGCGTAGTCGGCTCTGAGGTCCATGGCGTGGTTGCGGTGCCGGTCGCCGGTGATCACCACGAGGTTCCGCACACCGGCGTTCCGGGCGGCGGCGAGCACGCGGTTGCGGTCGGCGACGTAGCCGTCCCACGCGTCCAGCGACACCTTCGTCGCCGGACCGGGAGCAAGATCGCCCTGCCCCATCGGGACCTGGTTGCCGAGCACCTGCCACCGGGCCGGGGAGGTCGCGAACCCGTTCAGCAGCCATGCCCGCTGCCGGGTGCCGAGGATGGTCCGGCCGGCGGCGAACCGCCCGGTGCAGCCGGCCTCCCGCCCGCCTCCGCAGGGCTGGTCGTCGCGGTACTGCCGGGTGTCCAGCATGGTGAGGTCGACCAGCCGTCCGTACGCCAACCGCCGGTGCAGGCGCATCGCCGGGCCGGACGGCAACTGGGTGTGCCGCATCGGCTGGTTCTCGTACATCGCCTGGAACCCCGCCGCCCGCCGCCGGCGGAACGCGACCGGATCCGCGTCCGGCACCGGGGTGACTCCGGGATGGTCGCCGGCCCAGTCGTCCTCCACCTCGTGGTCGTCCAGCGTCACGATCCACGGGAAGCGCGCGTGCGCGGCCCGCAGCGGCGCCTCTGACTTGTAGAGCGCGTACTGCAGCCGGTAGCCGGGCAGGTCGAAGACCTCGGTGCGCAGCGACGCCTCGCCGATCTTTCCCCGCCGGTCACGGTCGGGCACGTGCTCGTAGATGTAGTCGCCCAGATGGACCACCAGGTCGAGGTCCTCCCGCGCCAGATGGTCGTACGCGGTGAAGTAGCCGTCCTGCCAGGTCTGACAGCTGGCGAACGCGAAGCTGAGCTCCCGCGGCGAGGACGAGGCGAGCGGCGTCGTCCTCGTCCGCCCGACCGGGGAGAGCGCCCCGCCGACCCGGAACCGGTAGTAGTACACCCGGTCGGGTTCCAGGCCGCCGACCTCCGGATGCACCGAATGGCCGAGTTCGGGGGTGGCCACCACCCGGCCGCGGCGGACGACGCGGGCGAACCGGTCGTCGGCGGCCACTTCGTACTCCACCCGCACGGGTCTCGGCGGCATCCCGCCGCTGCCGTCGGCCGCCAGCGGCACCGGCGCCAGCCGGGTCCACAGCACCATCCCGTCCGGCGCCGGGTCACCGGAGGCGACGCCGAGAGTGAAGGGGTCGGCGCCACCGAGCGGGAGGGACGACACGGAGTTCTCGACGAACACCCCGGTGCCGAGCAGCACCGCGGCGGCACCGCCTCCGCCGAAGCCCAGGAACCGTCGCCGGGACAGCCGCCCCGGTGGGGAGTTCGCTGCGCGCGCGTGCGTGGACCAACTCACCCTGGTGCCCGACCGAAGTCCGCGAAGCCCGAACGGAAGTACGCCGCGTCCGGCGAAAGTGCGCCGCGCCCGGCTGACGGGAGCAGCCGGACGCGGGCGCGCGGCGGGCAGAGCTGGAGTTGTCCGCCACAGTGCGAGCTACCCATCGGCCGGGCGCGAATAACCGGTGGCGGGACGGCAACCGCCCTGGTAGCGTCACCGGGCTTCCTGGGTGGCTCTCGAGTAATCCTCGAAGGATCGAATCGAACCGGACCTTCTCACTCCGGGGCGGGACCCTCGTCGACGGCCGCCGATCTCTTCGTCCTCACGACCAGAGGAGCCCAGGCCCTGATGAAGTCCGTCACCACCGCAGCCGGCCGGTCCGAATCCGCCACCGGCGCCGACCCCACCGATCCCACTCGTCCCACCGATCCCACTGGTCCCGGCAGGCCGTACGACCCGGAGCTACGGGCGGAGCGCGGGTTTCTGGACGACGCCCGTGCGGCCCTGCGGCGCATGCACGCCGACGTCGTGGACACCGAGACGCCGCTGATCGGCGGCGAGGACAACGACGAACGCTTCACCAACGAGTCGAACCTGCGCGCCCGCTGGCTGCGCGCCCAGTCCCTGGTCGACCTGCCCGACGTGCCGCTGTTCTTCGGCCGGATCGACTACGACGCCGGGACCGTCGCGGAGGCGGGCGACCGGATCCACATCGGCCGCCGGCACGTGCACGACGAGGTGGGTACGCCACTGGTGATCGACTGGCGGGCGCGCGTCTCGGTCCCGTTCTACCGCGCCACCCGTACCGACCGGCAGCACGTCCACCGGCGCCGCCGCTACGGTTTCTCCGACGCGGCCGACCTGACCGCCTACGACGACGAGATCCTCGACGGTACGGACACAACGGCGGGCGAGGCGGGCGACCCTCGTGCGGACGCCTTCCTGCGGGCCGTGATCGAACGCCCACGCACCGGACCGATGCGCGACATCGTCGCCACCATCCAACCCGAGCAGGACGACCTGGTCCGCGCGCCGCTGCAGCCGTCGATCTGCGTGCAGGGCGCACCGGGCACCGGCAAGACGGCGATCGGGCTGCACCGGATCGCCTACCTGCTCTACACCGAACGCGAACGCCTGCGCCGCGGCGGCGTCGTCATCGTCGGGCCGAACCGCTCGTTCCTCTCCTACATCCGCAAGGTGCTGCCCGCCCTCGGTGAGGTCGACGTACGCCAGACCACGGTCGAGGAGTTGCTCGGCCAGACCGGCACCGCGAACGCCGTCGGCACGGCCGGCACCGAAGACCCGCGGGCGGAGCAGCTCAAGGGCGACGCCCGGATGGCGGCGGTCCTGCTCCGCGCGCTGTGGACGTACGTCGGTACGCCGGCCGAGGGAATCCTTTACACCAAGGGATCCAACCGCTACCGCGTGCACGACTACGCCGTCGCAGAGATCGTCGAGTCGCTGCGTGGTACGACCCGCTACGCGCCCGGACGCAACTCTCTCGCCCAGCGGATCGCGCACGAGGTGCTGGTGCTGATGGAACGCCGCGGCGAGTCGCCCGACGACCGGGTGCAGAACGCGGTGGCCCGGTCGAGGCCGGTCAAGGTGCTGGTCGACCAGGTGTGGCCGAAGGTGACGCCGGAGCAGGTGCTGTTCCGGCTGCTGTCCGACGCCGCGTTCCTCGAGCTCGCGGCCGGGACCGACCTCACCGAGGACGAGCGGATCGCCCTGGCCTGGCGCAAACCCCCACGGTCGGCGAAGTCGGCGAAGTGGTCGCCGGCCGACCTGGTGCTGCTCGACGAGCTCACCGACCTGATCGAACGCCGGGCGGGTTCGCTCGGCCACCTGGTGGTGGACGAGGCGCAGGACCTGTCGGCCATGCAGCTGCGGGCACTCGGCCGGCGCTGCCGTACCGGCTCCGCGACCGTGCTCGGCGATCTCGCCCAGGCGACGTCACCCGCGACGACGGGTTCGTGGGAGCAGGTCTTCGAGCACCTGGAGATGCACGACACCCGGCTGGTCGAGCTGGAGCGGGGGTTCCGGGTGCCGGGCGAGATCATCGACTTCGCGGCCCGGCTGCTGCCGACGATCGCGCCCGCCCTGGGCCGGCCAACGGGATTTCGTTCCCTGCCGGGCGCGCTACGGGTCATCCCCGTGACGTCGGCCGGCCGTCAAGGCTTTCTTGACAGCCTCGCGGACGCCTGCCGGAACGCCCTGGGTGGTGAGGGTTCGGTGGCGATGATCGCGGCGGACGCCGACGTGGACGAGCTCCGGGCGGGCCTGCTGGACAGGGGCCTGCCGTCCGCGCTGCTCGGCGGCGCAGACGACGCGATGGAGACGGACCGGCTGGTGTGCGTACCCGCGATGCTGGCCAAGGGGCTGGAGTTCGACGCGGTGGTGGTCGCCGAGCCGGCCGGGATCGTGGCGGCCGAGCCGCGCGGGCTGGCCCGGCTGTACGTCGTGCTCACCCGGGCGGTCACCAGCCTGCACGTCGTGCACGCCGAACCGCTGCCGGCCGAACTCCGCGGCGCCGCAACCGCTGGTTGACGTCTACCTCTACGTCTCCGTCGACTCACCGCGCCGGGCGCGGGCGCGGCGCTTGCCCTCGTGCATCGCCTGGACCCTGGCCACCGGGATCGTGTGCCCCTCGGCAACGAGGTCGGCGGGCAGCGTCTGCGGAGCCGGCAACTGCTCCACCCACGGGTCGCTCGTGCCGATCAGCTCCGGCACGGTGTGGATGGTGAAGTCGCCGGGGACGATGTCGTCGAGCACGTCCCAGCCGACTGGGTAGGACACCGGAACGCCCGGCCGGAGCCGGGGGCTGTACGCCGCGACGACGGTGGCCCCGCCGGCGCGGGTCGAGTCGAGGAACACCTTTCCGGCCCGGTCCTCGCGGATGAACGCGGTGGTCGCCACGGACGGATCGAGTCGCTCGGCCCGCACGGCGAGCGCCCGGGTCGCCGCCGCGACGTCCCACACGTCCTGCCCCTGCGCGAGCGGGACGACCACGTGCAGGCCCTTGGCGCCGCTGGTCTTCACCGCGCCGGCCAGCCCGTCGTCGGCCAGCGCCTGCCGGACCAGCTTCGCCGCCGCCACCGCCAGCCCGAACCCCGCGGCGAGATCGTCGCCCTCCGGCGGGTCGATGTCGAGAATCAGGGCGGTGGGATGCGTGACGCTGTCGGCGCGGGACAGCGTGGGGTGGTATTCGATAGCGCGCTGGTTGCCGAACCACAGCAGCGTGCGGCGGTCGTCACACAGGGCGTACCGGATCTTCCGCTTGGAGGCCTCCGCCCACACCTCGACGCTGCGCACCCACGAGGGGGTGTACTTCGGGAGGTTCTTCTGCATGAACGGCGACTGCCCGCGCAGCACCCGCACCACCGACAACGGCCGGCCGGCCAGCTCGGCGACGAGCCTGTCGCCCACGGCGTCGAGGTAGTCGACGAGATCACGCTTGGTCGCGTCCGCACCGTCGAACAACGGCTGGTCGAGGTTGGTCAGCGACACACCCTCACGCGTCTCCTCCGACGTCATGCCCGCAGCGTAGGCGACGCCGCCGACAACGCGGCGCAGGTCACTCGGCGACGTCGGCCAGTCGGGCGGCGCGGGCCCGCAGATATCGCTGCCGGGGAAGACTGGAGGTGAGGTCCGCGGCGGCGAGGTAGGCCGTCCGGGCGCCGGCCGGATCGCCGTCGCGTTCCAGCAGATGCCCCCGGACCGCGTGCAACCGATGGTCCTGCGCCAGTCGTACGTCGGACTCCAGCGCCCCGACCAGCGACAGACCGGCGCGCGGCCCTTCCACCATGGCCACCGCGACGGCATGGTTCAGCGCGACCATCGGGTTGTCGGAGATCCTGCGCAGCAGGCCGTACAACGCGGCGATCTGCGGCCAGTCGGTCTCCTCGTAGCTGGGCGCCTCGTCGTGGAGTGCGGCGATCGCGGCCTGCAGTTGGTACGGCCCGGTGTGGCCGCGCGGCAAGGCGGCGGTGACCAGGCGTACCCCCTCGGCGATCTGCCCGGCGTTCCAGCGGCCGCCGTCCTGTTCGTCCATCGGGACGAGCTCGCCGTGCGGCCCGACCCGCGCTGCCCGCCGGGCGTCGGTGAGCAGCATCAGCGCCAGCAGCCCGGCCACCTCGCCGTCGCCGGGCAGCAGCCGGTGCACCATCCGGGCCAGCCGGATCGCCTCGGTGGCGAGCTCCACGCGGTGCAGGCTGGGGCCGGACGTACTCGCGTATCCCTCGTTGAAGATCAGGTAGAGCACGTGCAGCACGGCGGCCAGCCGGTCGTCCCGCG
This sequence comes from Actinopolymorpha cephalotaxi, assembly GCF_013408535.1. Taxonomy (NCBI): domain Bacteria; kingdom Bacillati; phylum Actinomycetota; class Actinomycetes; order Propionibacteriales; family Actinopolymorphaceae; genus Actinopolymorpha; species Actinopolymorpha cephalotaxi. Next base: position 6,411,045 of record NZ_JACBZA010000001.1, on the reverse strand, counting down.
CGGCACCGGCCGGGATGCCGAACGCCACACCGCTGTCACGAATGCGCTGCTTGGCCCGGCCGATCCGGCGGGCCATGGTCTGTTCGGAGACGAGGAACGCCCGGGCCACCTCCGCCGTGGTCAGCCCGCCGACGGCGCGCAGCGTCAACGCGATCTTGCCCTCCGCCGACAGCGCCGGGTGGCAGCACATGAACAGCAGGATCAGCGAGTCGTCGGTGTCGGACGCGCTCCGGTCGGCGGGTGGAGCCAGCCACTGGTCGGGCAGCACCCAGGATGCGACGGTGTCCTCGCGCTGGCGCCGGGCCTGCTCGTTGCGCAGCAGGTCGGTGAGCCGGCGGGAGGCGACCGTCACCAGCCAGGCCCGCGGGTCGTCCGGCACACCGTCGACCGGCCACCGGGTGGCGGCGGCCAGCAGCGCCTCCTGGGTGGCGTCCTCGGCGGTGTCGAAGTGGCCGTACCTACGGACGACCGCGCCGAGGACCCGCGGCGCCAGCGTGCGCAGCAGGTCCTCGAGCTCGGTCACCGCTCACGCCTCCAGCTCGGACCGTGACTCCACCAACGGCCGGACGTCGGCGTACGCGGTGGCCCGGACGTGCTCCGGCCCCGGGCAGTCGGCCAGCCGGGCGGCGAGCTCGGTGGCCCGGTCGAAACTGTCGCACTCCACGATCCAGTAGCCGGCCAGCACCTCCTGGGTCTCGGCGTACGGCCCGTCCGTCACCACCGGCCGGCCGTCCCTCGACCCCAGCCTCCGGGTGTGCACCGGCGCGTCCAGGCCGCGCGTCTCGACCAGCTCACCGGACGCCGCGAGGTCGGCGTTGAACTTCTCCATGAACGCGCCCATCGCGGCGAAGTCCTCCTCCGACCAGGCCGGCTGGTCCCCGCCCTTGCCGGCCATGCCGTCGTAGTCCTGCTGTGAGGCGTACGTCAGGATCATGTACTTCATGGGTTCACTCCCTCTCGGCGAGACGCCGGGGTCCGGCGCCGCTCACCCGGGACGTCGAGGCCGCCGCGGCCACTCGGACAGCTCCGACCAGGATCGCGCACCATTTTTCCGGCGACCTCGGGTGTCGGGTCTCCCCGCTACGGTGTGGCGTGACGAACAAACCGGACACGGGAGGCGACCCATGATCTTCATCACCGCGAAGTTCGACGTACGACCCGAGGACGCCGACCGGTGGCCCGCGATCGTCGCCGACTTCACCCAGGCGACCCGGAGCGAGCCCGGCTGCCTGTGGTTCGACTGGTCGCGCAGCCTGGACGACCCGGCGGAGTACGTCCTGGTCGAGGCGTTCCGTGACGACGACGCGGGCGCGGCGCACGTGCAGTCCGCGCACTTCCAGGAGGCGCGGCGGACGCTGCCGCCCCATCTCGCCCGGACGCCGCGCATCGTCAACGTCACGGCACCCGGGGACGACTGGTCCGAGCTCGGCGAGATGGCCGTCTCCGGGGAGTAGCCCGAGAAGCTCCCCGACCGCTTCGCGTAGCGGGACCGACTCGTTGGGGACGCTCCGCTCCAGCAGTTCGTCCACCCGGTCGAGGCTGAGGCGTCAGTCCACGTCCTCCGCGTCCTGGTTGTCGTGGGCGTTCACCGTGGCCTCCGGGTCGCGCGGCTGGAGCGGGCTGGTCGCGGGGCCGGTGAGGACGGCGCCGTCGGGGTCGAACCGGGAGCCGTGGCAGTTGCAGTCCCAGCTGGTCTCCGCCGCGTTCCAGTGCAGCCGGCAGCCCAGGTGCGAGCAGGTCGGGCGTACGCCGTGCAGGGCGCCGGCCGGGTCGCGGTAGACGCCCATCGCCTGCCCGCCCACCCGGATCAGCCCGCCGGTACCGGGGAGCACCTGGTCGAGCGTCCGCGCCTCGGGCGTACCGAGGTAGCCGCCGACGAACTCCCTGCCGACGTGCAGGTTGTCGGTGACCGTCTTCACGACTCCGCGTACGTCGCCGATCCGGCGGGCGTCGAACGCCGACGCCCACGGGTTGGAACGGCCGGACATGGCGTCGACCAGCATCACCGCGGCGGCGGATCCGTTGCTCAGTCCCCACTTGCCGAACCCGGTGGCCACCCAGACCGAACGGTGGCCGGGTGCCGCTCCGACGTACGGAACGCGGTCGGGGGTGGTGAAGTCCTGCGCGGACCAGGTGTACTCCACGTCCTCCACGTCGAACGTCTTCCGCGTCCACTCGATCAGGTCGCGGACCTGTTCCTCGGTGTCGACGTCCGCGGCTCCGGTCTCGTGGCCGTTGCCGACGACGACGATGCCGTTCGGTCCGGGGTCCAGCCACGGCCGCGTCGAGCGGGTCGGCTGGTCGACCGACAACGCCATCGCGGTCGGTGCGGGACCGCTCAGCCGCGCGGCCAGACCGTAGGACCGTTGCGGGCGGGTACGCGCGAAGTAGCCGCCGATCATGCCCAGCGGCAACAGCGTCGCCATCACCACGTGCCGGGCCCGGACCACGCCGGACTCAGTGGTCACCGTGACCGTGTGGTCGTGTCCCTCGGACACGTCGGTGACGCGGGTGTCCTCGTGGACGCCGGCACCTGCCTCGGTCGCGGCGGCCGCGACGGCGCGCAGGTAGCGGACCGGGTGGAAGTGCAACTGGTCGTCGAAGCGCACGGCTGCCGCGACGTCGAAGGGGTGCTCGGCGGTGTCTGCCATGCTCGCCGCAAGCCCTAGCTTGGTGGCCGCGGTCACCTCGGCCTCGAGCTCGCCGATCCGGCTCTCGTCCAGGGTGTACGCGTAGGACGGGGCACGGGTCAGCTGGCAGTCGATGGCGCCCTGCTCCACCAGGTCGGTCACCAGCTCCATGCCGGCCGAGTTGGCCGCGGCGTACTGACCGGCGGCGGTCCAGCCGTGCCGCCTGGCGAGCTCGGCGTAGATCAGGCCGTGCTGCGTGGTGACCTTGGCGGTGGTGTGCCCGGAGGACGCGGAGGCGATCCGGCGGGCTTCGAGTACGACGGTCTGCAGCCCCGCGCGCTGGGCGAGCAGGGCGGTGGTGAGCCCGACCAGGCCGCCGCCGACCACCGCGACGTCGACGTCCAGGTCGGTGTCCAGGGCCGGATAGGTGGGCCCCTCCGCTCCGGCGAACCACACGCTGGCATGTCTGGTCATCTCGTCCCCTACTCCCGCGCCACCGTCGCTTCGTGTAGGGCGCTCCTACCCGGGGCGGGGACCGACATGCTCAGGAGTGGTCGCGGCGGGCCCGCAGCGCGCGGAGCTTGTGGCGGTTGCCGCAGCGTTCCATCGAGCACCACCGCCGACGGCCGGGTCGCGAGGTGTCCACGAAGACCAGTTGGCAGTTGTGCGCGTCGCACTCGCGGATCCGGTCGGCGTACGGGCCGGTCAGCAGGTCGATCGCGTCCCGGGCGACGGTCGAGACCACCTGCTCGGCGTCCGCCGGGAGCGTCCACTCGTGCGTCCCGTCGGCGGCGATCCGCGGCACGAGGGGCGGGCGGGCGGCGGCGCGGTTGACCTCGGCCAGGTCTTCGGGGGTGGGCGTCAGCTCCGCCTCCTCGCCCGCGTCGTCGTCCGCCTCGTGGGTGGTCCCGTGAGCCGCGTCGTGGACGACGCGCCACAGCGCGTCGCGGACCCGGCGGGCCGACGCCAGCGCCGCGACCGTGACGTCCACCTGGGCGGGGTCGAGGTGCAGCCGGGAGTCCGCCAGCCAGGTGCGCAGCCCCTCCGGCCGGTCGAGCGTCTCCCACCTCGCCAGCGGTCCGGGCCCGCCGGTGACCAGGAACTCCAGGCACAGGGCGCCCGGGTCGAAGATCCACCGGGCGCCGTCCCGGGAGTGCATGGGCAGACCGGTTGCGGGTACAGACACGTAACCACTATAAACGGTGTCGTCCGAACTGGAGGAACTCATGCCCCTGCACTGGAAACTCGTCGTCGACTGTGTGGACCCGCTGCGGCTGGCCGACTTCTGGGGGTTCGCCCTCGGCTACGACGTGGAGGACCACTCCGCGCTGATCGACCGACTGCTCGGCGCGGGCGTCGTCACCGAGGCGCAGTACACCGAGGTGGACGGCCGCAAGGCGTGGTTGCATGCCGCTGCCGTACGCCATCCCGACGACCCGGTGGACGGCTCGACCGGGGTGGGTCTGGGCCGGCGGCTGCTGTTCCAGGCGGTGCCCGACCCGACGCCGGGCAAGAACAAACTCCACCTCGACGTGCACGCCGAGCCCGGGCGCCGCGACGACGAGGTGGCCCGGCTGCAGGAGCGCGGCGCGAAGGTGCTGCGGGTGGTGTCGGAGCCGGGGACCGACCACGTGGTCATGACCGACCCCGAGGGCAACGTCTTCTGCGTCCAGTAGCTCCGGCGAGCCCGGCGTCCGGGGTGTCAACTCCGCCTTGCCGGCACTCGCGTCAACTCCGCCTTGCCGGCCCGGCGTCAGTGGTGGTCGGTGTCCAGTCGCGCGGCGTCGGACTCCTGGGGTACGAGCACGACCAGCGCGTTGCGCTGCACGCCGAACTCCTGCGGGGTGGTCGCCACCACCTCACCGTCGACGTTCACCGCCTGCTCCGGCTCCGCGTGCAGGTTCAGCCGGCGGGTGGTCACGTGCACGACGTTCCGGTGCCGGACGAAGTGCCCGCTCCGCAGCAGCCGCGCGATGCTGAGATGGTCGTGCAGGTTGCCCCTCGGGATGGCGTACACGTCCAGGGTGTCGTCGTCGATGCCCGCGGTGGGTGAGACGACGTTGCCGCCGCCGTAGTGCCGGCCGTTGCCGACCGCCACCTGCAGCAGGTCGGCGAGGTCCATCGGCGGGTGGTCGCCGTCCGGGAACTCCAGCCGGGCCCGGAACGGCCGGTGGGCACGGTAGGCGCGACTCGCCGCGAGCGGGTACGCCAGCGGTCCCAGCCGGCGCTTCATCCTCGACGTGAGCGCCTGGGTGACGCCGACGGACAGCCCGATCGAGGCGACGTTGACGAAGTGGTTGTCGCCGATCCGGCCCAGGTCGACGTCGACCAGCTTGCCGTGCGCGATCGTCTCGCAGGCACCGGCGAGGTCGAACGGAATGCGGAGAGTACGGGCGAAGTCGTTCGCCGTGCCCAGCGGAAGCACGCCGAGAGCGGTCCGGCGGGGCGCGAGGTGGTCGACGGCCGTACTCAAGGTGCCGTCGCCGCCACCGACCACCACCAGGTCGTGGTGGTCCGCGACCTCGGCGACGACCTCGGACAGCCGGGCGCCGTCGGTGACCGAGTAGCACTCACCGAGCGGCACCCCGAGGTCACGCAGCCGGCCGCGAGCGTCCTCGAACGCCGCGGCTCCGCTGCGTGAACCCGAGTTCACCACCAGCGCGACCCGATCGAACCGCTTCTCCGCTGCCATCGGGCCAGGCTACGTGGGCGGGCGGCTCAGCCGAGCCGGACCAGCATCTTGCCGAGGTTGTCGCCGCGCAGCACGCCGAGGAAGGCGTCCGGCGCGTTCTCGATGCCGTCGGCGAACGTCTCGTCGTACTTGACCCGGTCCTCGCGCAGCCAGCCGGCCATCTCCCCGACGAACTGGTCCTGCAGGTCGGCGTGGTCGGCGACCAGGAAGCCGCGGACGGTCAGACGCTGGGCTATCAGCAACCCCAGGTTGCGCGGGGCGGCCGGCGGCTCGGTGCTGTTGTACTGGCTGATCATTCCGCAGACCGCGACCCGCCCGTGGGTGCGCAGCGAGCCGAGCGCCGCCTCCAGGTGATCACCGCCCACGTTGTCGAAGTAGACGTCGATGCCGTCCGGCGCGGCCGCCTTCAGCGACTCGGCCACCGGCCCGTCGTGGTAGTCGAAGGCGGCGTCGAAGCCGACCTCCTCCAGCCGTCGCACCTTGGCCGCGGAGCCGGCGCTGCCGATCACCCGGGCGGCACCCTTGAGCTTGGCGATCTGACCGACCAGGTTGCCCACCGCGCCGGCCGCCGCCGAGACGAAGACCGTCTCGCCGGGACGGAACGCCGCCACCTCCAGCAGTCCGGCGTACGCCGTGAGGCCGGTCATCCCCAGCACTCCGAGGTACGTCGACAGCGGCGCCAGGTCCGGGTCGACCTTGCGGGCCGCGGCGGCGTCGACCACGGCGTACTCCCGCCAGCCGAGCCCGTGCAGCACCAGGTCACCGGGGCGCAGGCCGTCGGCCTGGGAGGCGACCACCTCGCCGATCGCACCGCCGTCCAGCGGCGCGCCGACCTGGAACGGCGGTACGTAGGACTTGACGTCGTTCATCCTGCCGCGCATGTACGGGTCGACCGACATGACCACGTTGCGGACCAGGACCTGCCCCGGACCGGGGTCGGGCACCGTCGCCTCGACCAGCGTGAAGTTCTCCGGCGTCGGCCAGCCGGTCGGGCGGCTGGCCAGGTGGATCTCTCGTCCCTGGGTCATCGGGTCTCCCCCACAGTCAGCGTGACGTCGATGTTGCCCCGGGTCGCGGCGGAGTACGGGCAGACCTGGTGGGCCTGCTCGACCAGTTGCGTGGCGGTGGCCGGGTCGACCTCGGGCAGGTCGACGGCGAGCTCGACGGTCAGCCCGTAGCCACCGGCGCCGGTGGCGCCGATGCCGACCCGCGCCTGAACGGTGGAGCCGGTGACGTCGGCCTTGGCCTTGCGGGCCACGGCCCGAAGTGCGGAGTGGAAGCAGGCCGAGTACCCGGCCGCGAAGAGCAGTTCGGGGTTGGCGGCTCCGCCGGCCCCGCCCATCTCCTTCGGGACGGCGAGATCGAGGTCGATCGAGCCGTCGGAGGTGGTGACGTGTCCGTCCCGCCCGTCACCCGTGGCAAGTGCCTGGGCCGTGTAGAGGACCTGCATGTCGTCAGTTCTCCTTCTGTTGTTGCCGTTGTTGCTGGTCTTGCTGGTCTTGGTGGACACCGGCCTGCTGGTGGTGGACGGCGTCGGTGATCCTGGTCAGCGTGTGCCGCAGCGACAGCAGTTCGTCCTCGGACAGTCCGGTCGCCTCGGCGACCTGCCGGGGCACCTCGCCGACCCGGTCGCGCAGGGCCCGACCGGCGGCGGTGAGTGCCACCTCGACCACCCGCTCGTCCCGGACCGAGCGGGACCGGGTGACCAGTCCCGCGGCGGCCAGCCGCTTGAGCAGTGGCGAGAGCGTGCCGGAGTCCAGCTCCAGAGCGGCCCCCAGGTCCTTGACCGTCGCGGGATCCGGGTCCCGCTCCCAGAGCACCAGCAGCACGAGGTACTGCGGGTACGTCAGCCCCAGCTCCTCCAGGATCGGCCGGTAGACGTCGGTGACGGCGCGGGACGCCGCGTAGAGCGCGAAGCACACCTGGTGGCGCAGTTCCAGCTTGGTCACCTGCCCCACGGTATTGCCCGATCAAATTGTGCACAACTTAATCGACTGTGACCCTGGTCTCCCGCCGCGCGGTCCGCACCGGGTCACTGGCCGTCACAGGCCGCCGGCTTGGCCCGTACCCACTCCGCGCGGCAGGCTGACCCGCGACGGCCGGGACGACACCGGCCGTACTCGGTCGAACGCGACGGGCGCGACTGGCACGACTGGCACGACTGGCACGACTGGCACGACGGAGGGACTGGCATGGCGGACGCACCGCTTCGGGTCGGGATCATCGGGCTGGGCAGGAGCGGGTGGAACATCCACGCCGACGCCATCGCCGACCACGAGGGATTCGAGGTGGCAGCGGTCGCCGACCCGGTGCCGGAGCGACGCCGAGAGGCCGAGGAGCGCTTCGGCTGCGCGGCCCACACCGAGCCGGAGGGTGTGATCGGCACCGAGGGCCTGGACATCGTCGTCGTGGCCACGCCGTCCCACACCCACGTCCCGCTCACCCTCGCCGCCCTCGAGGCCGGCAGCCACGTCGTCGTGGAGAAGCCGATGGCCGCGTCGGTGGCGGAGATGGACGAACTGATCGCCGCCGCCGACCGGGCCGACCGGGTGCTCACCTGCTACCTGCCGCGGCGGCTGGACGTGGACTTCGACTTCGTACGGCAGGTACTGGCTTCCGGCCTGCTGGGGAAGCCGATCCTGCTCCGGCGTACCGTCCACCGCTTCCAGCGGCGGGCCGACTGGCAGACGCTGCGCAAGTACGGCGGCGGCGAACTGTCCAACACCACTCCGCACGTGCTCGACCAGGTCCTGTTGCTGTTGGACGAGGAACCGGCGGAGGTGTTCGCGGACCTGCGGCACACGGTCGGCCGGGGCGACGCCGAGGATCATGTCAAGCTGACCTTGCGCGGACCGAACCTCCCGCTCGCCGAGGTCGAGTCCAGCATGTGCATGGCGATTCCCCAGCCGGACTGGCAGATCACCGGCACCACCGGCGCGCTGGTCGGCGACGGGCAGACATTCACGACCCGGTGGTTCGACGAGGCCGCCGCCAACGCGCCGCACCTGGACGAGGGTCCGGCGGCGGGCCGAAGGTACGGCAGCGGCGAGGCGATCGACTGGCAGGAGGAGGTCCGCACGCTAGGCCGCGGCACCCGGTCGGCCGCACTGCGCTACTACGACCGGCTGGAGGCGACCCTGCGTGCGGGCGCGGACCTGTTCGTCACGCCGGAGAGCGTGCGGCGCCAGGTCCGGATCATCGAGGAAGCCCGCCGCCAGACGGGTTACGCCTGACCCGCCGGACTACTCAACGAGCCAACTCGACTTCGACCAAGGGACGAGATCGTAAGTGAGCAAGGAAGGGATCGTCGGAAGGCGACTCCCACTCGGCGCGTCCGACTCGATGGACGTTGACCTCGAACCGAAGCTGCTGCCGTGCTTGCCGAGCGGCCTCGTCGAGTTCGTCGAGGTCGGCGTTGCCGACCACCAGCACATCGAGGTCTGCCGGTACGGGTCCCGCTTCGCCGGTGTGCCGTGCGGCCCAGGAGCCGTAGATGAACGCCTGCTCGACGCCGGCGATCGGGCTGAGCAGGTCCGACATCACTGGTAGCGGCCCGTAGGTCGCCACCAGGAGGTCGGTGAGCGGGGCAACCAGTCGATGACCGGTGTCAGCGGAGACCAGCCGGAGGTTGCCCCGCCGCCGGGACTTGATCAAGCCTGCTTCGGACAGCCTGTCCGCTTCGTGGTGGATCGTCTTCACGCTCACCCGTAATGCTCGGGCGAGATCGGTCAGGCTGTATTCCGTCTCAGGGTGAAGGTACAGCTGCGCCAGGAGGCTGCCCTGAGCCTGCGAGCGCAGCAACGGAAGCAGCTGGGACGTTCTCATAACTGGTAACGTACCTTACCACTTGTGAGAACTCCCAGGCTTCGGCGTTGATCACCCGCGAGGGGTCAGCTGGAGATCGCCGAACATCACGCCCCGCGTCATCGGCTGCGCCAGGAAGTCGTGCGGGAACCCGAGCTCGACCGCGCTCGCGGCCTCCAGCCGGGCCACCTGCTCGGGAGTGAACCGCACGTCCAGCGCACCTAGGTTGTCCTCCAGCTGCGCCATCGTCCGTACGCCGGCGATCGGTGCGGTGACCGCGGGGTTGAGCAGCGTCCAGGCGATCGCCACCTGGGCGGGTGAGTGACCCACCTCGGCGGCCACGTCGCGTACGACGTCGGCGATCTCCAGCGCGCGTTCGGTGAGGCTGCCATTGCCGATGGCGACGTCCCGGCGGGTTCCGACGGCGCCGGCGGAGACCTGGCCGTCCGCGGACGGCAGGTCCGCGCGCGAGTACTTCCCGGTCAGCACTCCACTGCCCAGCGGCGACCACGGGACGACGCCGAGGCCGAGCTCGTGGGCCATCGGGATCAGGTCGCGTTCCACGGTCCGCTGCAGCAGGCTGTACTCGATCTGCAGCGCGACCAGCGGCGACCATCCGCGCAGGTCGGCGAGGGTCTGCATCCGGGCCACCTGCCAGGCGGGCGTGTCGGAGATGCCGGCGTAGAGCACCTTGCCGGCGCGTACGAGGTCGTCCATCGCACGCATGACCTCCTCGACCGGGGTCGTGCCGTCCCAGGCGTGCAGGTAGAGCAGGTCGAGGTAGTCGGTGCCCATCCGGCGCAGGCTGCGCTCGACCGACTGGACCATGCTCTTGCGGTGGTTGCCGCCGGAGTTCGGGTCGCCGGGCCTGGCGATCAGGGTGTACTTCGTGGCGATCACGAGCTGGTCGCGCCGCCCGCCCGCGAACTCGCCGACGAACTCCTCCGCGGTGCCGTTGGTGTACTGGTTGGCGGTGTCGACGAAGTTGCCGCCGCGGTCGACGTAGGCGTCGAAGATGCGGCGCGCCTCGTCCTTGTCCGCACCCCAGCCCCAGTCCGAGCCGAACGTCATCGTGCCCAGTGCCATGGGCGAGACCCGCAGGCCCGAACGGCCCAGCAGTCGGTAGCTGTCGAGCGAGAGGTCGCGGGAGAGGGAGGTGGTCACGTGTGACTCCAGGAAGGTCGTACGAACTCCTACGCGTACACCTTCGGCCTGCCGGCTGGGGCCGGGTAAGGGAAAGGTCTTCCTGGGACTGGCTTTCCTACCTTCGCGCTTCCCCGGCCTAGAATCGCGAAGGTGGCCACGACGATCGACACCACAGCCGAGCTGGCGGCGTTCCTGCGCACCCGTCGCGAACGCCTGTCGCCTGAGGCCGTCGGTCTCCCGGACAGTCGCCGGGCCCGCCGCACGCCGGGGCTGCGCCGTGAAGAGGTGGCGGAGCTGGCCGGCGTCAGCGTCGACTATGTCGTACGCCTGGAGCAGGGGCGGGGTCTGCGGCCGTCCGCGGAGGTACTGGACGCGCTGGCGGGCGCGCTGCGGCTGGACGGGGACGAGCGGGCCTATCTGTTCGACCTGGCGCACCAGCGGACCGCACACCGCACGCCCGAACGCGGTCCCGGCACGCGGAAGGAGGCTCACGTCGATGCGGCCCTTGCCCAGCTGGTGCACGACCTGTCGCCGCTGCCGGCGATGTTGCTCAACCACCGGCTGGACATCCTCGCCTGGAACGCCGAAATGGCCGGCCTGATGGTGGACTTCGGCGCGCTGCCGCCCGAGCATCGCAACGTGCTGTGGATCTGCATCCTGCATCCGGGCATGCAGGAGTTCTACGTCGACCGGGAACGCGTGATCCGCGAGGGCATCGCCGACCTGCGCGCCGCCTGGGCCACCCGTCCCGACGACACGGATCTTGCCACGCTGGTGGACGAGCTCACGTCGCAGGACGAGGTGTTCGCCCGGCTGTGGGCGCTGCGGGACGTACGCGTCAACGGGCGAGGGCACAAGTCGCTGCTGCATCCCCGGGTCGGGCCGCTGACCATCGAGTACCAGGTGCTGACACCGCTGCAGGACCCGAGTCAGCGGCTCATCTTCTACCGCGCCGCCGATCCCGCATCGCAAGCAGCACTTGACGCCCTCGCCGACGACCGCGCGGAGGTGCGTCCTGTCCGTTAGCCGGGCGACATCACCCATCTAACGGGAAGATTGCACGTCGTCGTACCACAGACCCGGGAGAGCACTCGTGACCCAGCCGACCGCGACCATCCTGATCGACCGGAGCCGCGAGGTGGGCCGCATCGACCCGCAGATCTACGGCCACTTCCTCGAGTCCTCGTTCTTCGGCAACATCGAGGGCGGCGTCTTCGACGAGGGATCCCCGTTGTCCTACGACGGCCCCGGCGCTCGAAGCGGCCTGCGCAAGGACGTGTTGACACTGTGCCAGGAGCTCGGCCTGCCGATCGTTCGCTGGCCGGGTGGCAACTTCGCGTCGCCGTACCGCTGGGAGGACGGCATCGGCCCACGCGACTCACGGCCCCGTAGGCTGGAGCTGGCCTGGGGCGGGCTGGAGACCAACCGCTTCGGCACCGACGAGTTCCTTGCCTGGTGCGCCGAGGTCGGCACCGAGCCGTACCTCGTGCACAACTGCCGCGACGTCGACGAGGCGGTGCGCTGGGTGGAGTACGCCAACAGCCAAGCCGACACCGCCTACACCCGCCGGCGCGCGGAGAACGGCCGAGCTGAGCCGTACGGCGTCCGCTACTGGGGAATCGGTAACGAGGTCTACGGACCGTGGCAGTACGGCCACCGGACGGCGGACGAGTACGCCGCCGCGGCCCGCGAGCACGCGCGGTTCATGCGCCTGGTCGACCCCGACATCAAGCTCGTCGCGGTCGGGATCCCGTGGCAGCAGGAGGAGTGGACGCGCCCGTTGCTGGAGCAGGCGGGCAACCTGGTCGACTACGTGTCGCTTCACCTGTACGGCGCGAGCACGCATCTGTTCTCGCCCGCGTCCGGTGACGACGACTACGACGCGGTGGTGGCGCAACCGACGTACTTCGAACAACGCATCCAGGACTACTCCCACCTCGTCTCCGACCTGGCCGCGAAGGCGGGTGTCAACCGTCCGTTGGCACTGGCCCTGGACGAGTGGAACATCCGGCACCTGGAGCCCGCGGGCTGGCCCGAGCCGTTGCCCTCCGACGACGGCGGGGTCGTTCCGCGGGACGTCGCGGCGGCCGGCGGGTCGCCGGCGAAGCTCCGCGTCAACCGCTGGAGCCCCCGCACCCTGGCGGACGCGTTGTTCTACGCCGGGGTGTTCCATGCCCTGCACCGTGGCTCCGACCTGCCCGTACCCCCGACGATGGCGAACACCGTCAACCTGGTCAACGCCAACGGTCTGGTCGTCGCCCGTCCCGGCGGCGCGGTGAAGTCGGCGTCCTACCACGTCTGGGACCTCTACCAGAACTCACTGGGCTCCCGCGCGCTCGCGACCCAGGTCGACGGCCCGGCCAGGACCGCGGCCGTACGCCAGGGCGACGAACGCGAGCGCGGCGGCCTGCACACCACACGTCCGGCCGTCGTCGCGTATCTCGATGTGAGCGCGACCCTCACCGAGGACCGGCGCTTCCTACGGGTCGCGGTGATCAACCGGCACCGCTCAGCTCCGATCAGGGCGCGGATCATCCTCGATGCAAGGGCCGAGGCACTGCCGCCCACCGCGGACGTCCGTGACCTCGGTGCCGACGTCGACGACGTGCTCGCCGGCAACAGCCTGAGCAACCCTGGCAACGTGTGCGTCCGCGATCGCGGCCGGGTGGACGTGCCGTCCGGCGAGTTCGACTTCCCGCCCCACTCGGTGACCGTCCTGTCGTTCACGCTCTGAACCCGGCGACTCCCAGCGGCGCTATCGTGGCGCGATGATCGACTTCGCCAACGGGTCCGTCTTCAAACTCAACCCGTGCCCGACCACTGACCTCGCACCGCTGGTGGCGCCGCTTCTCATTCCGGGGGAGCAGGTGGTCAGCTCCTTCAAGGCGATGCGCGACTTCGTGGTCTTCACGGACAAGCGTCTGATCGCCGTCAACGTTCAGGGGCTGACGGGTAAGAAGAGGGACTTCACCTCTCTTCCGTACAACAAGATTCAGGCGTTCTCGGTCGAGACCTCGGGGACGTTCGACCTGGACGCCGAACTCGACCTCTGGTTCAGCGGCCTGGGCAAGGTACGCCTGGAGTTCAAGGGGAGCTCCGACATCCGGCAACTGGGTCAGCTGATCGCCGGCTACGTACTCTGACCGGTTTTTGCGAAACCATTACACACACCCGCTGTCTGCCTTTACGATCTTCGCCACCGGACGGCGGCAGGCGTCGCCCGGTGCGGTCGCGAGTTCCGTAGCCGGGGGGACAGATGAAGAGGTTCGGCAGAGTCGCAGGCGTTGCCGCGTTCGCCATTCTTGCCGGCGGGATGGCGAGCACGTCGGCGAGCGCGGCGCCACCCACCACGCAGACCTCCTTCCACGCAGGGCTGCAGTGCTCGGGGACCACCACGACCGGCGAAGCGGTGTTCGTCACCGCGGGCGCCTCCTCCGACTTCGGCGACTTCGCGTACGCGGCGGTCGGCCCGGACGACGCTCCTGTCCTGAACGCGTACGGCATCGGCAGCTGGAACGACGGCTCACCCTCGTACGAGCTGGACGTCTACGACGCCGAGGGTGAGCCCGCCGGCAGCGGTGCGTTCACGGCGACCACGACGGTCACCGCCCAGGTGGAAACCGACGGGCGTAACGACAACGGCAACCAGCACGTGAAGTCGCACACCGTCGCGTCCACGCTGGCCGTGCGGCCGACGCTCGTCCTGCCCCGCTACACGATCGCGTCCCTCGACTGCACGGGGACGTCCACGCTCGTCACGTACCGCTCCAACTCCCCGGCAGCGACGGTGCGGTCGGAGCGGCAACTGTTCGACTCGGTGCGCTGTGAGGGCAACGCGGTGGTCGGGTTGTTCGGCCCCGCGGAGGGTGAGTACTTCCTCTCCGTGGACGTCGAGCACGACGGCCGGCAGTACAACCTGTTCGGCCCGGTCGAACCGGTGGACGAGTTCGTGGCGACGCTTCCGCTGCGCGACTCCGAGACCGCCGAGGTGATCGCGAACGTCCCGGTCTCGGTGACCGCGCGACCCACGGGCGAGACCACCACCAGCGTTCTGCGTACGTCCAAGGCCCGCGTGGTGCAGAAGGTCACGCCGTACGCGGTGACCGCACAGGCGGATCTGCCCTGGGGTTCGGTCGACGCCACCTGCGAGCACCTGGAGATCCTCACCCGCGAGAAGATCAGCGCTGCGGAGGGACCCAAGCCGGGCGGCCCCGCACCGGGCAACGACACCTTCGCGACGGCGGCCGCCCTGAGGCCGGGTACGACGGTCCACACCTCCACCCGCGGAGCCGTCGAGGAGGCCGAGGCGGACATGCCGTGCGCGGCTGGGCCGGTGTCCCGCACCCTGTGGTACGCCGTGCAGGGCACCGGCGGGATCCTTCACCTCGACACCGCCGGCAGCGACTTCGACACCGTGCTCGCCGTCTACACCGCCACCGACGACGGGCTCGAACCCGTTGCCTGCAACGACGAGGACGGCCCCGGCTTCCCGCTGCCGCCGACCACCCTGCAGGCTCGCGTCGACCTGGGGACGACCGCCGGAACGACGTACTACGTCCAGGTGGGCGGGTTGTACGGCGACTACGGCCGCCTGGTCCTGACCGCCACCGCCGACTGACAACGCCACATTGCAGAACCGACATTCGCGCTGACGCAACCTGAGACTGTCTTTGCGGGTTAGTCAACGACCTTGCCACCCGTATGCCGCGGCCTCACGGCGTACGGGTGGCTCATCATGACTGGTCCGGGGGGATCTCTTGTCTCGTACACGTGCGTCGGCGCGTTCCAACAGTGGAGGAGGGCGGGGCTGCCTCATTCTCATCGGCTTTATTGCCTTCGTTCTCATATCTCACTGCGGCGGGTCGGACGGGCCCGACGCGTCCGGCGATGCGGCTGGTTCCCTCGACCCGACTGCGACCGCGACCGCCACACCCACGCCGACCGAGACTCCCGCGGATGAGTCGACGCCCGAGGACGCGGCGATTGGCGCGGAGGCCGACGCGAACGCAGGTGCTGACTACTCCGACGACCTGAACTGCAGCGACTTCTCCACCCAGGAAGAGTCCCAGGCGGTCTACGACCAGGACCCCTCCGATCCCAGCGGCTTGGATAGGGACAACGATGGAGTCGCCTGCGAAACGCTGCCGCACCAATCCGGAGCGAGTTCCGACGGCTCGGTAGGGAAAAACGACTCCTGGAGCGCCAGCGACTCGACCGGCTCCGACGAGTTAGAGTCCTCCGATGACTCGCCTGACAGTGGGAATACCTCGGACGACTCCTCCGACGGCAGTTCTGGGACCGATCCCCGATTCGACACCTGCAAGGCGGCCAACGCCGCTGGCTTCGGCCCATATCAGCAGGGCGTGGATCCCGAGTACGACTGGTACCGGGACCGCGACGGTGACGGTTCGGTCTGCGAGAGGTGAAGAGCAAGCGCTGCCTGCACAGGAGAGGCCTTGCCTGGCCGTAGGCTCTCCGGCATGACGGAGCCCGTGCTGCGCAAGGTTGACGCTGTTACGGTCCCGGTGCCCGACCTGGACAGCGGGCTCGCCTTCTACCGCGAGCGTCTCGGCCACGCCCTGGTGTGGCGTAACGACGCCGTCGGGCAGGCAGGGCTGCGGCTCCCGGACAGCGACACCGAACTCGTCCTCACCACCGAGCAGACGTACGCCCCCAACTGGCTGGTGGGCTCCGTCGACGAGGCGGCGGAGGCCGTCCGCGTGGCGGGCGGGCGGATCGTCAGCGGACCGTCCGACATTCCGGTGGGCCGGGTCGTCGTCGCCGCCGACCCGTTCGGCAACCTCCTCGTCCTGGTGGACCTGTCCAAGGGTCTCTACGTCACCGACGAGGCCGGCGCGGTCACCGGCATCGCCTGAAGGGCCGTGCCCCGAAGGGACTGCCGCGTCCGGTTCGCCCGGCCCGCGCGCATTCGCGCCCGATGACCGTGGGATGACGCGATCGCGTCTCGCGGCAGGCCCGTCTCTCCTACTGTGAAGGAGAAACCCCCTCGACGTCCGCTCGACGGCGGTGGGACGGGAGCACACCGTGGCCGAACCCAGCAACACCGGCGGCCGGTCGGTTTCGCGAGGTTTGCGCCAGTGGCTGTTGGAGGGGATGCCCCGCCGGTCCCGGCGGCTGGCGGCGTTCAGCGAACCGGACCACTCCCATCCACGCAGTCCCTGGTGGAAGGTGATGTGCCTGACCGGGCTGGACTACTTCTCCACGCTCGGATACCAGCCCGGGATCGCGGCCCTGGCGGCCGGCCTGCTCTCGCCGCTGGCCACGGTCGTACTGGTGCTGGTCACCCTCTTCGGTGCGCTGCCGGTCTACCGCCGGGTGGCGCGGGAGAGCCCGCACGGCATGGGGTCGATCGCGATGCTCGAACGCCTGCTGCCGTTCTGGAGAGGCAAGCTGTTCGTGCTCGGGCTGCTGGGATTCGCGGCCACCGACTTCGTCATCACCATGACGCTGTCCGCCGCCGACGCCACCGCGCACGTCATCAACAACCCGCACGTGCCCGCGGTGTTCGACACCCACCAGGTCGGCATCACCCTGGTGTTTCTTGCCGTTCTCGGGGCGGTGTTCCTGAAGGGGTTCAAGGAGGCGATCGGGGTGGCGGTCGCCCTGGTCGCGGTCTTCCTCACCCTGAACGCCGTCGTCGTCACCGTCGGACTGTGGCACGTGGTCACCGCACCGCACGTCGTCGCCGACTGGAGCCGGGCACTGACCACCCAGCACGGCGACGTGTTCTTGATGATCGCCCTTGCACTGCTGGTTTTTCCCAGGCTGGCACTGGGCCTGTCAGGCTTCGAGACCGGTGTGGCGGTGATGCCGCACATCAAGGGCGATCCCGACGACACCGAGGAGCGGCCGACCGGCCGGATCCGGGGCACGCGGAAGCTCCTCACCACCGCCGCGCTGATCATGAGCGTCTTCCTGATCACCAGCAGTATCGTCACCACGTTGCTCATTCCGGCGAAGGCCTTCCAGCCCGGACAGCCCGCCTATGGACGGGCACTGGCCTACGTCGCGCACGAGTACCTCGGCAGCGGGTTCGGCAGCGTGTACGACCTGTCCACGGTGGCGATCCTGTGGTTCGCCGGGGCGTCGGCGATGGCCGGACTGCTGAACCTCCTGCCGCGATACCTGCCGAGGTACGGCATGGCACCGCACTGGGCGCAGGCTGCCCGCCCGATGGTGCTGGTGCTGACCGGAGTGGCGTTCCTCATCACCTGGATCTTCCAGGCGGACGTCAACGCACAGGGTGGGGCGTACGCGACCGGCGTGCTCGTGCTGATCACCTCCGCCGCCGTGGCGGTGACCATCGCCGCCCGCCGCGCACGCGAACACCACTGGACCACGGCGTTCGGCGTGATCGCGGCGGTCTTCGTCTACACGACTCTGGCCAACATCGCCGAACGCCCCGACGGGGTGAAGATCGGCGCCTGCTTCATCGCCGCCATCATCGCCGTCTCGTTGCTGTCCCGCTCCTACCGCGCCTTCGAGTTGCGGGTCACCGAGGTCACCCTGGACGAGACGGCTCAGCGGTTCGTCCGTGACTGCGCCCGGCGCAGGGTGCGGCTGGTCGCGAACGAGCCCGGCGCGGGTGACGTGGCGGAGTACCGCGAGAAGCTCCGCCAGATTCGTGCGGACGCCGACGTCCCGGTCGAGGACGACATCATCTTCGCCGAGGTCCTCGTCCGCGACCCGTCGGAGTTCGAGTCCAGTCTGAACGTGCACGGATTGGTCCTGCACGGCAAGTACCGCGTACTGCGGATGGAAAGCTCCACGGTGCCCAACGCGCTGGCCGCCCTGCTGCTGGACATCCGCGACCGCACCGGAATGCGCCCGCACATCCATTTCGAGTGGACCGAGGGCAACCCGCTCACCAACCTGGCGAGGTTCCTCCTCATCGGCGTGGGCGAGGTCGCCCCGGTCACCCGGGAGGTTCTGCGCGAGGCCGAGCCCGATCCGGCCCGGCGCCCGCACGTCCACGTGGGCTGACTCCGCACGAGGGCCGTCAAGAACGCGTCAAGATCGGCCGCGATCCCGTATGGACGCCGTTAAGGACCAGTCGACGGAGGACGACCGTCCACTTGAGTGGGTTTCGGGTCGTCCGGTCACCCGTCGAAAGATCGGCAACGAGAGGCACCCCGTGAGTGACCTGTTGTTCGTCGGCCTGACGATCATCGCGTTCTGCGTTGTCGTCGGCGTCCTCAAGGCGGCGGCGAAGCTGTGAACGTCGCGAACCTCGTCGGCCTGGTTCTTGCGGTCGCGCTGATCGTCTATCTCCTGCTCGCCCTCGTGAAACCGGAGAAGTTCTAGATGTCACCGGGCCTCACCGCCGTCCTCCTCGTGGCGACGCTCGTTGCCGCGTACGCCGTCGTGCACCGCCCGCTCGGCGACTACATGGCGCGGGTCTACCAGAGCGACCGTCACCTGAAGGTCGAACGCCTCGTCTACCGCGCGATGCGGATCGACCCCGACACCGACCAGCGGTGGACGGGGTACGCCGCGAGCGTGCTGGCGTTCTCCTTCGTCTCCGTGCTTTTCCTGTACGCGATGCAGCGGCTGCAGGCCTGGCTTCCGCTGTCGGTGGGCATGAAGCCGGTGCCGCCGGACGGCGCGTTCAACACCGCGATCTCGTTCGTCACCAACACCAACTGGCAGTGGTACTCCGGTGAGTCCACGATGAGCTACCTCACCCAGATGGCCGGCCTCACCGTGCAGAACTTCGCATCCGCGGCCGTCGGCATGGCGGTGGCCGTCGCGCTGATTCGCGGGCTCGTCCGACGGAGTACGGGTGACCTCGGCAACTTCTGGGTCGACCTCGTCCGCGGCACCCTGCGGATCCTGCTGCCGATCGCGTTCGTCGCCGCGATCATCCTGCTGGCCGGGGGGGTGATCCAGAACTTCGGCGACCCGACGACCGTGCACACCCTCGCCGGGTCGGCCCAGCACCTGCCGGGCGGCGCGGTCGCCTCCCAGGAAGCGATCAAGGACCTCGGCACCAACGGCGGCGGGCCGTTCAACGCCAACTCCGCGCACCCGTTCGAGAACCCGACCGGCTTCACCAACCTGCTGATCATCTTCCTGCTCACGGTGATTCCGTTCTCGCTGCCGGCGACGTTCGGCCGGATGGTCGGAAACCTCAGGCAGGGTTACACGCTCGTCGCGGTGATGGGCCTGATCTGGCTCGGCTTCGTCGTCGCCTGCTATGCCGCGGAGTTCGCCCACCCGGGTGCGGCGCTGCAGCTCGCGGGCGGTGCGATGGAGGGCAAGGAGACCAGGTTCGGTGTCTCGTCCTCACCGGTGTTCGCGGTGTCGACGACCCTGACGTCGACCGGCTCGGTCAACTCCATGCACGACTCCTTCACCGCGTTCGGCGGCGGGATCACCATCCTGTCCATGGTGCTCGGCGAGGTCGCCCCCGGCGGCGTCGGTTCCGGGCTGTACGGGTTGCTGGTGCTGGCGGTCATGTCGGTGTTCGTCGCCGGACTGATGGTCGGGCGTACGCCTGAGTACCTCGGCAAGAAGATCCGCGCCCGGGAGATGAAGCTGGTCGCGCTCTACATCCTGGCCACCCCGTTGTGCGTCCTGATCGGCACCGGACTCGCGCTGGCGCTGAACACCGGCCGCTCGTCGATCCTCAACCCGGGCGCGCACGGATTGTCGGAGGTGTTGTACGCGTTCGCCTCCGCGTCGAACAACAACGGTTCGGCGTTCGCGGGACTCACCGCGGGCACACCGTTCTACGACGTCGCCCTCGGGCTGTGCATGTTGTTCGGCCGGTTCGTCCCGATCGTGTTCGTGCTGGCGCTGGCAGGCTCGCTGGCCCGGCAGAAGCCGGTGCCCGAGTCGGCCGGAACGCTGCGGACCAACTCGCCGTTGTTCGTCGGCCTGCTCACCGGCGTCACCCTGATCGTCACCGGCCTGACCTTCTTCCCCGCCCTTGCCCTCGGCCCGCTTGCGGAAGGCCTGTCATGAGCATCTCCACCCACGACACCCACGACTCCAACCACCCCCACGACACGGCGGCCGCGCACCCGCAAGCACGCCTTGACGATCGCTCCGGTGAGCACCAGCGCGTCGCCGGTGGCGCGTTCGACCCCGCACAGTTGCTGAGGTCGCTGCCGCAGGCGTTCGCCAAGCTCGACCCGCGCACGATGGTCAGGTCGCCGGTGATGTTCGTCGTCGAGGTGGGCGCCGTGCTGAGCACCGTGCTGACGATCTTCGACTCCAGCCTTTTCGGCTGGCTGATCGTCGGCTGGCTGTGGCTCACCGTGCTGTTCGCCAATCTCGCCGAGGCCGTCGCCGAGGGGCGTGGCAAGGCCCAGGCCG
Organism: Actinopolymorpha cephalotaxi; assembly: GCF_013408535.1. Classification (NCBI taxonomy): domain Bacteria; kingdom Bacillati; phylum Actinomycetota; class Actinomycetes; order Propionibacteriales; family Actinopolymorphaceae; genus Actinopolymorpha; species Actinopolymorpha cephalotaxi. The sequence goes on along the minus strand of NZ_JACBZA010000001.1, from coordinate 6,390,432 downwards.
ACACGCTCCGACGGGCGCGTACGGAAACCCTTGCCCGCAGGCTCGGAGCCGACCGGACGACCGAGGAACGCGTACCCGGCACGTCCCTGCACGTCGGCGACCTGGTCGTGTGTGAGGCCGGCGACGTGATCCCCGGCGACGGCGAGGTGATCGACGGCATCGCCAGCGTGGACGAGTCGGCCATCACCGGTGAGTCCGCGCCGGTGATCCGCGAGTCCGGCGGCGACCGCAGCGCCGTCACCGGTGGCACGAAGGTGCTGTCGGACCGCATCATGGTCCGGATCACCAGCGAGCCCGGCGAGACGTTCATCGACCGGATGATCGCACTGGTCGAGGGCGCGGACCGGCAGAAGACGCCGAACGAGGTGGCGCTGACGATCCTCCTTGCCAGCCTGACGATCATCTTCCTGCTCGCGGTCGTGACGCTGCAGCCGATGGCCGGCTACTCGGGCCAGCAGCAGTCGATCCTGGTGCTGGTCGCCCTGCTGGTCTGCCTGATCCCCACCACGATCGGTGCGCTGCTCAGCGCGATCGGCATCGCCGGCATGGACCGGCTGGTCCAGCGCAACGTGCTGGCGATGTCCGGACGGGCGGTCGAGGCCGCGGGTGACGTGTCCACGCTCTTGTTGGACAAGACCGGCACGATCACCCTGGGCGCCCGGCAGGCCGTCGACTTCGTGCCGGTCGGCGGCGCCGGGCGGGACGAGCTCGCCAACGCCGCCCAGCTCGCCAGCCTCGCGGACGAGACACCCGAGGGCAGGTCGGTCGTCGTACTGGCCAAGGAACGGTTCGGGCTGCGCGGCCGGGAACTCAGTGGGGCAACGGTGCTGCCGTTCACCGCCGAGACCCGGATGTCCGGAGTCGACGAGCCCGACGGCCACCAGATCCGCAAGGGTGCTGCCAGCGCCGTACTCCGGTGGGTGCAGCAGGAGGGCGGCGCGATCCCTCCGGACACTGCGGAGGCGGTGGACGAGATCGCCCTGCAGGGCGGTACGCCACTGCTGGTCGCCGAACGCCGTCCGAACGGCGATGACTGCACCGGCGACAACACCCGTACCCGCGTCCTCGGTGTCGTCCACCTCAAGGATGTCGTCAAGGCGGGCTTGCGCGAGCGCTTCGACGACCTGCGCGCGATGGGAATCCGTACGGTGATGATCACCGGCGACAACCCGCTCACCGCCAGGGCGATCGCTGCGGAAGCAGGCGTGGACGACTTCCTCGCCGAGGCCACGCCCGAGGACAAGATGGCGCTGATCCGCCGCGAGCAGGAGGGCGGCAAGCTCGTCGCGATGACCGGCGACGGCACCAACGACGCGCCCGCGCTGGCCGCGGCGGACGTCGGGGTGGCGATGAACACGGGTACGCCGGCCGCCAAGGAGGCCGGCAACATGGTCGACCTCGACTCCAACCCGACCAAGCTCATCGAGATCGTCGAGATCGGCAAGCAGCTGCTGATCACCCGGGGTGCGCTGACGACGTTCTCCATCGCCAACGACGTGGCGAAGTACTTCGCGATCATCCCGGCGATGTTCGCCGCGGTCTACCCGGGCCTGCAGGCGCTCAACATCATGGGCCTGTCCACCCCGGAGTCCGCGATCCTCTCGGCGGTGATCTTCAACGCGCTGATCATCGTGGTCCTGATCCCGCTGGCGCTGCGGGGTGTGCGCTACCGGCCCACCTCCGCCTCGGCCATGTTGCGTCGTAACCTGTGGGTCTACGGCCTCGGCGGAATCGTGGTGCCGTTCATCGGGATCAAGGCGATCGACATGCTCATCTCACTCATACCAGGGATTGGGTGACCCCGTGGACGCAACCATCCGTCAGTTGGGCCCCGCACTTCGGGCGCTGCTCGTGCTGACCGTGATCACCGGCGTGCTCTATCCGCTGGCCGTGTGGGGTGTCGGACAGGTCGGTTTCCGCGACCAGGCGGCCGGCTCGCTCGTCCACCGCGACGGCCAGGTCGTCGGCTCCCGCCTGATCGGGCAGGAGTTCACCGGACCGCGCTGGTTCCACTCCCGCCCGTCGGCCACCGGGGACACTCCGTACGACGCGATGAACAGCTACGGCTCCAACCTCGGCCCCACCAACCCCGCGCTGGTGAAGCTGGTCCGCGAACGCAGGGCCCAGGTGGCGAAGGAGAACGGCGTCGCCCTCTCGGCGGTGCCCCCGGACGCGGTGACCGCCAGTGCCAGCGGCCTCGACCCGCACATCTCCCCGGCGTACGCACGAATCCAGCTGGACCGGGTGGCCCGCGCCAACGGGCTCACGCCGAGCCAGGTGCACAAGCTGGTGGACCAGAACACCGATCGGCCCTCGCTGGGCTTCCTCGGCGAACCCGGCGTCAACGTGGTGGGCGTCAACCTCGCCTTGCGTGCGCTCGTCCAGCACGACCAGCAGGCAACGCGGTAGCCGATGGCGCGGGGAAAGTTCAGGGTCTACCTCGGCGCGGCGCCCGGGGTGGGCAAGACGTACGCCATGCTCGGTGAGGGACACCGGCGTGCCGACCGTGGCACGGACGTGGTGGTCGGCTACGTCGAGTGCCACGGGCGGATCCTGACCGAGCAGCTCGTCGCCGGGCTGGAGGTCGTGCCGCGGCGCACGGTCGAGTACCGCGGCGGGACGTTCACCGAGATGGACGTGGACGCGATCCTCCACCGCCGGCCCGAGCAGGTGCTGGTGGACGAGATCGCGCACACCAACGTCCCCGGCTCCCGCAACGCCAAGCGCTGGCAGGACGTCGAGGAACTGCTGGACGCGGGCATCGACGTGATCACCACGGTCAACATCCAGCACCTGGAGTCCCTCAACGACGTGGTCGAGGCGATCACCGGAGTGAAGCAGCGGGAGACGATCCCGGACGAGGTGGTCCGGCGCGCGGACCAGATCGAGCTGCGGGACATGGCACCGGAATCGCTGCGCCGCCGCCTCGCGCACGGCAACGTCTACCCGCCGGAGAAGATCGACGCGGCCCTCGCCAACTACTTCCGCGCCGGCAACCTCACCGCGCTGCGGGAGCTCGCGCTGCTGTGGCTGGCCGACCGGGTGGACGAGGGGCTGTCCCGCTACCGCGCCGCGCACGACATCACCGCCGCGTGGCCGGCCCGCGAACGCGTCGTGGTCGCGCTCACCGGTGGGCCCGAGGGTGAGACGGTGCTCCGGCGGGCGGCGCGGATCGCCGCGCGCGGCGCCGGCGGCGAGCTGCTCGCCGTGCACGTCGTCACCGGCGACGGCCTGGCCGCCGCGTCACCACAGACTCTCGGCCGGCTGCGCACCCTGGTGGAGAGCCTGGGCGGCACGTACCACCAGGTGGTCGGCGACGACGTGCCCACCGCGCTGCTCGACTTCGCCTCCGGAGTGAACGCCACCCAGCTCGTGCTCGGCAGCAGCAGACGTAACCGTTTCCAGCACCTGTTCCGGCCCGACGTGGCGACGTTGCTGACCCCGAGGTCGGGCGACATCGACGTCCACCTGGTCACCCACGAGCAGATCGGCAAGGGCCGGTTGCAGACGCCGCGTACGCCACTGAGCAGGCGGCGGATCGTCGGCAGCTGGATCCTGGCGCTGGTCGGGCCGCCGGTGCTGACCCTGCTGCTGGCTGCGACCCGGGACGCGCACACGTTGACCATCGAGGTGCTGTGCTTCCTCGCCCTCGCGGTGGCCAACGCCCTTGTCGGCGGGATCGCGCCCGCGGCGGTGGCGGCGGTGATGGGGTCGCTGCTGCTGAACTACTTCTTCACCCCGCCGCTGCACACCCTCACCATCAACGAGACGCAGAACGTCGTCGCGCTGGTCATCTTCGTGGTCATCGCGGTCGCGGTCGCGATCGTCGTGGACCTGGCCGCCCGGCGGGCGAGTCAGGCGGTCCGGGCCAGGGCCGAGGCGGCGACGCTGTCCACCCTTGCCGGCAACGCGTTGCGGGGCTCGGACGCGCTGGAATCCCTGCTGGGGCAGGCGCGGGAGACGTTCGGGATGACCTCGGCCGCACTGCTCGAACGCGGGCCCGCCGATGGCGCTGACGGCGCCGACAGCACAGTCGGCGCCGACGACCAGTGGAAGGTGCTGGGCAGCGTGGGCAGCGAACCCGCCCGCGACCCGGGGCAGGCGGACGCGGACGCGGCGGTGACCGACTCGCTGGTGCTGGCCCTGACCGGGCGGGTGCTGCCTGCCTCGGACCGCCGGGTGCTGGAGGCGTTCGCCGAGTACCTCGCCGTCGTCCTGGAACGCCGGCGCCTTTCCGAACAGGCCGGCCGGGCCGGCAAGCTGGCCGAGGGCAACCGGATCCGGACCGCGCTGCTCGCCGCCGTCTCCCACGACCTGCGTACCCCGCTGGCGGCGGTGAAGGCCGCGGTGAGCAGCCTGCGCCAGACCGACGTCGAACTGTCGGAGGAGGACCAGGCCGAGCTCCTCGCCGGCATCGAGGAGTCCGCCGACCGGCTGGACCGGCTGGTCGCGAACCTGCTCGACATGAGCCGGATCCAGGCAGAGGCGGTCCGCCCGATGCTGCGCGACGTGAGCCTGGACGAGGTGGTCCCGGCCGCGCTGATCGGCGTACCACGGTACTCTGTCAAGGTGGCCTTGCCGGAGGACCTTCCGGCCGTACGGGTGGACACCGGGCTGGTCGAGCGCGCGGTCGCCAACATCGTCGAGAACGCCGTACGCCACAACCCGACCGGGGAGCCCGTCCTGCTGACCGCCAGCGCCCTGCGCGGCCAGGTGGAGATCCGGGTAGCCGACCGCGGGCCCGGCGTACCCGACGAGGCCAAGGACCACATCTTCGAACCCTTCCAGCGGCTCGGTGACGCACCCGCCGGCACCGGTGTCGGGCTGGGGCTGGCGGTGGCGCGCGGGTTCGCCGAGGCCAACGGTGGCACGCTGTACGCGGAGGACACCCCGGCCGGCGGGCTCACGATGGTGCTGACCCTGCCCGCCTGCGCCAGGGCCACAGAAGACGCCGCCGACGCCGACAGGAACGACAGGACGGCACCGTGAGCAGCGCCAAGGTTCGGCTGCTGGTCGTCGAGGACGACCCCCAGCTGGCGCGCGCGCTCGCGATCAACCTGCGGGCGCGGGAGTACGACGTGGACGTGGTGGCCGAGGGTCGCGCGGCGCTGGACGTCGCGGCCCGGCGTCACCCGCAGCTGGTCGTCCTCGACCTCGGCCTGCCGGACATGGACGGCGTCGACGTGATCCGCGGCCTGCGCGGCTGGACGCAGGTGCCGATCCTCGTCCTGTCCGCGCGGCACTCCTCCACCGAGAAGGTCGCCGCGCTGGACGCCGGCGCCGACGACTACGTGACGAAACCATTCGGCATGGACGAGCTGCTGGCCCGGCTGCGGGCCGCGGTCCGCCGGGGGCAGCCCGCACCGGACGGGGAGCCGGTGGTGACGACCGAGGCGTTCACCGTGGACCTGGCCGCCAAGCGGGTGATCCGCGACGGCCAGGAGGTACGCCTCACCCCGACCGAGTGGCACCTGCTGGAGACGCTGGTGCGCGCCCCCGACCGGCTGATCGGCCAGCGCCAGCTGCTGCAGGAGGTGTGGGGTCCGGAGTACGCCACCGAGACCAACTACCTCCGCGTCTACATGGCGCAGCTGCGGCGCAAGCTCGAACGCCAGCCGGCCGCGCCGCGGCACCTGATCACCGAACCCGGCCGGGGCTACCGCTTCCGGCCCTGACCCGGCTTCGGGCCGTGGCCGGCGCTCATGGCCGGCGTTCATGGCCGGTGCTCAGGGCCTGACCACCCGGCCGACGAGCTCGGGCTCCGCGGCCAGCAGCCGGCGTGGCGGCAGGCCGGCGACGATCGCCTCCAGGTCGTCGACCACCATCTGCCCGATGTCCCACATGCCCTCGCGGACCGACCCGGCGCGGTGCGCGGACAGCACCGCCCCGCGCGCCCCGCGGATCGGGTGGGCGGCCGCGAGCGGCTCGTCCGGGAACACGTCGACGGCCGCGCGGAACCGCCCCGCCAGCACGAACTCGGTCAGCGCGTCGAAGTCGACCACGTGCGCCCGGCTGACCAGCACCACGACGGCGTCCGGCCGCACGCGTTCGAGCAGCTCCCGCGACAGCAGGGCGTGGTTCTCACTGCTCGGCGCGGCCAGCACGAAGACGAACCGCGACGTCTCCAGCAACTCCGGCAAGGACACCGGCCGCACGCCCTGACGTCGCAGGAACCCGTCGCCCAGCCACGGGTCGTACACACTGATCCGTACGCCGAAGGGCGCCAGCAACGGCTGCAAACTCCGCGCGAGCGCGCCGTACCCGACGAACCCGACCGGCTGGTCGTACAGCATGAACGTGGACGCGTTGCCGGCGTGCAGCCACCGCTCCTCACCGGCCCGCATCGCGGCGTCTCCGGCGGCGATCTCCCGGCAGGACGCGAGCGCGAGGCCCAGCGCCAGCTCGGCCACCTGCCGCCCGAACGCCGGCGCCGCGGACAGTACGCGGATCCCCCGCTCCCGGCAGGCCTGGTAGTCCAGCTGGTTCGGGAACGCGCCGGACACACTGATCACCGCGCGCAGGTCGGGAGTGTCGTCGGGCAGCGGCCCGTAACGCCACTCCGAACACACCACCGCCGTCGCCTCGGCCAGCGCCTCGCGGGCGTCCTCGGGCGGCATCGGGTCGTCGCGCCCCCACACCACCTCGGCGGTGTCGTGCAGGCGCTCGCGGTCGGCGGCGGAGAAGATCTCCGTCATCGTCCGGAAGTGCGGGTCGAGAAGCACTTTCGCCTTGTCCGGCAAGGGTTTCTCCCTCACTGCCCGAGGGGCACGCCGCAATGCGTTCTCGGCGTACGCCGAGAATTTCGCTGGACTCCCTGGCACGGTAGCGTGTCCGGCACGCCGGGCGCACTGCCCGACGTACCACCAGGCCGCCTACCCCGGACCAAGGGAGGACACGTGACCTCGACACCGGTCATCAGCCCGGACCTCGCCACCGTGCGGGACGAACTCGGCCTGTCCCCGGAGGCGGTCCGGTGGCTGTCCGAACACGCGGGCTCGCTGCCCGGTGCCGGCGGCCCGGTGCTGCCCGACGACGAGACCGCCGACCGCCTGCTGACCCGGCTCGGCGCCGACCCGCGCGACCGGGCGGACACCTTGGCGGCCCGCCCCGACCCGGAGCGGCACCGGGCCCTGTGGTGGGTGCTCGACCGGATGTACCGCCACCAGGTGTCGGTCCTCGGCGAGTGCCTGCCGATCGAGGGCCTGTCCGGGTGGCCGGCCCTGCCCGCGAGCACCGGACCGGTCGGTGCGCACCTGTACGTCTGGCTGTATCTCGCCGCGCTGCCGAAGGTGCTTGCCTACCACGCCGAACGCGGCATCCCCGAGGAGGTGAGCTGGGCGAGCCTGGGTGTCGGCCAGGGCATGCGAGCGCATCGCACCTTCACCGGGCACAGTGGGCTGAGCCTGTTCGGCACGTGGACGCCGCAGGTCCACCTGCGTGGGGCGCAGTTCTCCTTCGGTCGGCTGGACTTCAACCGCGGGGCGGTGTCGTTCGGCAACGGCGCCTGCGGGTACGCCGTCGCGGTGCACATCCCGGCCACCGGGCGGCTGGACGCCGACGAGTGTGACCGGTCGATGGCGCAGGCCCGGGAGTTCTTCGGGCGCTACTTCCCCGAGGAGCCGGTGGCGTTCTTCACCTGCCGGTCCTGGCTGCTCGACCCGCAGCTGGCCGAGTACCTCCCCGAGGCCTCGAACATCGTGCGCTTCCAGCAACGGTTCGACCTGTTGCCGTTCCTCCCCGCGACCGATGTGGGCGACGCCGACCACGTGGTGCTCGGCTACGTCTTCGAACGCTCCGCGCCCGGGAAAGAGATCACCGCCGACCTGCTCGCCGAACTCCCGCAGGACTCCACCCTGCAGCGCGCCTACGTCGCTCACCTGCGGGCCGGGCGGCACTGGCACGAACGCACCGGCGTGCTCCCCTTCCACGAAGCCTGAGCGCTGGTTACCGGGCAGCGGGCTGGAGCCGGTAGAGAACCGCCGCGCCGGCGTCCAGGTTCGCGGTCAGCCGCAGCCGATCCTGGCTGACGTACGTCCCGGTCCTGGGGTCGAACCTCGCGACCTTCCCAACCGTCGCCGGGTCGAGCTCGACCTGGCTCACACACCGCTCGGAGTGCGAACGGTTGGCGATCAGCAGCCAGCGGGTGCCGGACCGCTCGGCGTCGACGAACCTCCCCAGGACAACCGCGTCGCCGGTCACCGACGTCACCACCTCGTCCGGCGTCCACGCGGTCGCGCCGGCCGGCAGCGGGTCGTCGTGGGCGTGGGTCACCGACTCCGACACCAGCGGCTTGAGCTCGCGCCCGACCGGGGCGAGCCAGTACACGTTGATGTTCTTCGCCGCGTCGTACCGGTCGGTGCGCTTGCCGTCGACGGTGATCAGCGCCGGCTGGAAGCCCTCGCCGCGTGCCGGGTCCGGCGTCCAGTAGGTGAAGTACTGGATGCCCTTCGCGCCGTAGGCGAGGCTGACGTTGACCTGCCACAGCAACTCGGCCGCGGTGGGCTGACGGCGGTTGCCGTACGCGCCGGTCTGGATGAAGATCCACGTCGGCAGACCGGCCCGCAGGCCCTCCTCGCGGACGATCTTCCAGTTGAGGAAGTAGCCCGGGTCGTCGGTGCCGTCGGCCATCAGCGGGTAGCGGTCGTAGGAGAGCAACACCGGCTTGACGACATCGACGAACTGCCGCACGTAGTTCTGGTCGTTGGAGGGCAGCAGGTTGATGTACGGAAGGGCGTTCGGGTCGAGCTCCCTCATGATCCGCACCAGGTGGGCGAGGGTCTCGAACCTGTCCGGCGAGGGCTCGTCGTAGATGTCGAGTCCGGCGAACGCCGGTGAGCCGCCCGCGTTCGGCGCTTTCCAGGCTTCGAGGTTGCCGGAGAAGTCGTCTGTCAACACCACCTTGCCATCGGCAGTGGTGACCTTCACGTTGTCGAACAGCGCCGACTCCGGACCGGCCTCGCGGAAGCCGACCCGGCCGCGGGCGTACGTGGCGTCGGTCGTGGTGTCGACCACGGTGCCGTTGATCGAGGTCGTGATGGTGCCGCCGGCGACCTTCGTCTCCACGTGGTACCACGTGCCGTCGGTGACCGCGAACGTGAGTGGTACGGGGCGAACCCAGGCAGGGCTGCCGTTCACGAACAGCACCTTGACCAGGTAGCCGGGTGCTGCCGGTGTGGTGTAGCCGGAGTTGGACAACAGCCAGACGTAGGCGTTGCCCTCGTCCCGCGCGCGGAACGCCCACCCTGCCTGGGCGTACTTCCCGCCGCCACCGGTCTGCCGGGGCGCGACGTCGAACGCGAACGTGTAGTCCGTCCAGTCCGCACCGTCGCGGGACAGCCCTGTGCTGCCGTTGCCGGTGCCGCCGTTCTGCAGCAGCCGCCGTCCCGGATCTCCCAGAAGCTGCGCGGACGGTAGGTGTCCAGCACCTGCTTCAGCTTCGTCTTCGCCTGCTCCGGGGTGAGCGTGAAGTCGCCACCCTCGGTGGAGATGCGGAAGTCGTTGCGCATCCACCGCACGGTCGGGTCGTCGACGACGACAGTGAGACCCACCTGGTCGGCGATGCTCATCGCGTACTTCTGGATGTAGGCGTCGGCCCAGAGGTAGTTGTTGCTGTGGGTGTAGGTGAATCCCGCGTCCTTGATCTCCCGGTAGCGCGGGAGCGTGGTCTGCAGCGGAGGCGGCGGCCACCACAGGCCGATCGGGAACTCCCTGCCACCGACCAGCGGCAGATGGGCGAGTTCGTCCGGGGTGATCGCGGGTGCCGTACCGGCCGCCCCCGTCGCCGTCCGGCTCACCGGTGTCGCGCCGGTGGCGGTGGCGGCCGCGGCCGGGACGGCTCCGGCGATCGGCGCGGTGGCGGCGAGCGCGCCCGCCCCCATCGCCTTCAGCAGGGTCCGCCGGTCAGGGTGCGTGGAGCGTTCGTCGTGCATCCGTTCTCCCCCAGGGAAGCGTTGGTGACGAATCGATGCTCCGGGTTGTCACACCGGACTTCAAGCGATGTGTACAGATTCGGCCCAGGCCGTTATGGAACCACGAGCTCGAACGGGACGGTGGAGCGGCGGGGAACGTCCTCACCGTTCAGCTGGGCGACCAGGAGGTCGACGGCTCGCCGCCCCATCTCCTGCTGGCCCTGCCTGATGTGCGGGAACGAGGCCGCGGCCGCCCGCGACCAGGGCGAGTCGAAACAGGCGACCAGGTAGCGGGCCGGATCCCACCGGCCCACCTCCGCCAGCACCTCCCGCAACAGGACCGCGAGGTTGTACTCACAGACGACGAACCCCGTGACGGCCGGTTCGCGGTCGAGGAACGCGCGGATCGCGGCCCGGTCCGAGCCCGCCTCGCTGTCCGAGCCGGGCTCGGGCAGGGTGCTCTGCAGGCCGGTGAAACAGCGCTCGCCGGCGGCCGGGACACCGCGCTCGCGCAACGCGGATCGGTAACCCTGGATGCGTTCCTCGATGCTGGTGGTGTTCTCGACCGGTGGCGACACGAACGCGACCTCGGTGTGCCCCCGGTCCAGGACGTACTCCGTCAGCACCCGGCACGCGGCCGCGTTGTCGGTGCACACCGCGCACGCCGGGATGCCGGGCAGGTAGCGGTCCACCAGCACCAGCGGGGAGCCGTCCAGGACGAGCCGGACGAGACTCGCGTTGTAGAACTCCCCGTGCACCGGGAAGACGAGCATTCCGTCCACGGTGCCGCCGCCGAGCGCGCGGATCGCCTCCTCCTCGACCTGCTGGCTGTCGCGGGTTCGCCGTACGACGAGGTGGTAACCGTGCTCGGCGGCGCGCTCCTCGATGGCACACATCAGGTCCAGGCCGTACGTCTCGGACGCGTCGGGCAGCAGCAGCGCCAGGCATCCCGTTCCTCCGGCGCGTTCACGAACGGCCGGCGCCGCCGGGGTCTCCGCCACGCGTACGGCCTTCACACCTCGCGCGTCGACGGACACGAACGACCCCCTGCCGCGCTGACGTTCGACCACGCCGGCGTCGGCGAGCATCCGCAGCGCCCGCTTGGAGGTGATCCGGCTGACGCCGAACCGCTCGGCCAGCTCGGTCTCCGACGGCACCCGGTCGCCGGGACGCAGCCGGCTCTCGGCGATCTCCTCCAGCACGAAGTCGTAGAGGCGCTCGTACAGGAAGTGCTCGGGCACCGGCTCTCCAGACTTCGTTCACATACCATTTGTGGGCCACCGACATACCAATCCGATCCGGTGCCCGTTCGGTCACAATCCTCCACCACACAAGGGGATTGGTGGCAGAGCAGCGATGACCGCATACGGACGAAAGCAGCCGTTGACTTGTTGGTATATCCGGTGCACTTTGAGTCCCGTGCCAGGCGGCACATCGACTCGGAGGTTTCCCGTGACCCAGCATTTCAGCGCCCCGTCGCGACGGGCCGTCCTGCTCGGCGGAGTGGCCGCGGCCACGACCGCGGCGGTCGGCGCGGTGTCCACCCCTGCGTACGCCGACACGATTTCGACGGCGACCCTGAGCCGGTACGCCCGGCGCGCCCAGGCCAGCTACACCGCCCTGCAGAAGTACTTCTACGACCCCACGAACTCGCTCTACCTGGAGGAGTACCCGCACGCGGGCGGCAACGCGTACTCCTACGTCTGGCCGTTCTCCCAGGCGATGGTGGCGACCCAGGACATGGCCGGCCTTCCGGGAGTGGGCGCCCGGTACGCCGCCGACGTGCGGGACCGGTTCGCCGCGGTGGAGAAGTACTGGAACGACCAGACCGACCCGCCCGGCTACGACTCCTACCTGCGCCCGCCGCTCGGCCAGGGCGGTGACAAGTTCTACGACGACAACGAGTGGATCGGCCTGGCCGACCTGCAGCGGCACCTGATGACGGCCGGCGGGCACGCGCCCTCGCTGCGCCGCGCGGCTCAGATCTTCGACCTGGTGGTGTTCGGCTGGGACGACGACCCGACGCACCCGTGCCCCGGCGGGGTGTTCTGGACCCAGGCGCCCTGGAGCCAGGACCGCAACACCGTCTCCAACGCTCCCGGCGCCGAGGTCGGCCTGCACCTCTACCTCGCCACCAAGCAGCCGCGCTACCTCGAGTGGTCCACCCGGATGTACGACTGGACACGCACCTACATGCTGGCCCCGAACGGCCTGTACTGGGACCACGTCGACCTCGCCGGCAACATCCAGAAGACGCAGTGGTCCTACAACCAGGGCGTCATGATCGGTGCCGGTGCCCTGCTCTACCGCGCGACCGGCAACCGCGCCTACCTCGACCAGGCCGCCGACACCGCCACGAAGGCGCTCGCGTTCTACGCCGAGAACGAGCGCTACTTCACCCAGCCGGCCCGCTTCCACGCGATCTTCTTCGCCAACCTGCTGCAGCTGTCCACGCTTCGGCCGGACCCCGCGTACCGCCAGGCGATGCAGTGGTACGCCGACCAGTCGTACGCACGGTTCCGCGACGCCGGCACCGGCCTCTACCGGTTCGACGGCGCCAACCCGGTCACCCTGCTGGAGCAGTCGGGCATGGTCCGGATCGAGGCGATGCTCGGCTGGTCGCCCACCGACTACCGCAAGCTGACCTGACCGAAGTTCTTCCCAGGCCAGCTCACACCCCACGGCCGGGGCCGCACCAGCGGTTCTGTGCGGCCCGGCCCGTGCGGGTGTCAATCAGGAGTTGGCGAACCGCTCGTAGTTGCCGCGGTCGCGTTCGCGGCCGAAGGCGACGTTCTTGATGGTCACACGTGCGCGGCGATCAGGGCAGAAGTTCGGTGAGTTGTCGTCGCGTACGTACGTCGTGGCGTTCCACACACCGTCGCCCGTGGGCCAGCCGCGGATGGAGAGGTAGTCGCCCCAGCGGCCCGACGACGAGCCCTCCTCGAACGTGCACCCGCCGCCGTGACCGCGGAGGAAATAGTTCACCGAAGGGATTCTCGGGCTGAGGTCGTCGAAGACCCCGACCATCCCGCCGGGGAAGACATGACGTCTGCCGGTACCGCCTCCGAAGCTGTCGACCAGGCCGACGTGGCCACGGCCGTCCGGTGCGAGCGAGGCATACACGTGAGCGACGTCCTTGCTGTAGACGTCACGGTTGTCGAGCACGCGAAGATCGGACTCGCGAAGCTTGGTGATCCTCGTGTAGGGGAACGGACGCCTGGCGCCGTACTGCCGAGCACTCCAGGAGAACCACAGATATCCGTTGCCGCGGGCGGCGCCGAGCACGTCGCTGTCGACGAACTCGCACCAGTTGTTGACCTTGCCGTCCTCGCTCGCACAGTTCGGGTCGACGGCGCCGCTCGCCGGTGAGATGTGGATGTACGGCGGCACCCGCCGGTCCACGGTCCGCACGACACGGGTGTTCTCGGGCCAGACGAGCATGCGCAGGTTCCGCCCCTGACCGACGGCCGGGCTGGTCGATGCGGCGTAGGCGACATCGGTGATGCCCTGCGCCACCCGCGGCAGCCGCAGATCGGTCCGCAGGACCACGTCGTAGTGGGCGGGCCGGCACCTGGCCAGGTCGTTCAGCGATATCCGGGCCACCATCGCGAGCGGCACCACCGTGTAGCCACGGTCCTGCACCCGGATGAAGCGCGAGGTCAGATAGAGGTAACGGGTTCCGACTACCAGGTCGTTGAAGTCGAAGCTCTCGTCCTTCGGCCGTCCGAAGGTTCTCGGGGTGATGACGTACGGGCACCAGTGGACGAAGTCGCCGCCCGCGGAGTTGGCCAGCGTCAGGTGGTCGAAGCCGGGCCCACCGAGCAGGCTCGGAAGGTACTGCAGAATCCAGTACTGACGGTTGCGCCCGGGGTCGTAGGCGGTGACCTGGTCGCAGCAGAAACCCGGACCGAACAACGTGAACGGGTCCAGGCCGGTCCACGTCGCTCCGCTGTCCCGGGAGAACTCCGCGTGGTAGTTGCCGGTGGCGAAGATGTTCCGTCCGGACTGGTCCGTGCTGGGCTCGGAGGCGGCACCGGTTCGGCCCGTGGTGACGGGAACCGTCGTGTTACGAAAGACCGACAGCCTGTCCGGACCTCGCGGGCCCTCGCCACGATGTTCACCTACCGGCCGGGACACCGTGCGCACAGGCAGCCCGGGGGGCCCCGGAAGCGGAGGGCCGAGTTCGTCGGACACGTCCGGCCTCGTGACCGGTCGTGCAACGGCAGTCGGGGTCGACCCCTTCTGCCGTCCTTCGTCGTCGGCGTCGCCGGAATGTGTGCGGCGATACTTCTGCGTCTGCGGATCCGCCGAGGGCGAAGGCGGATCCGGAGCAGCCTTCGCCGCGCCGGTGTCCGCCACAACTGGAACGGCCGGCTTAATGACTCCGCTCCGGGCGAGCTGCGGGCCGGGGGTCGCCGGCCGGGCCGCGTCGTGGGAGTCGCCCCCGCCGGCTGGTTGGCTCGCCATGACGGATTTCCCGACGACGAACAGGGCGAGTACGACGACGGCCACGAGCAGCAGGCGACGTGTGCGCATCCCACAATCCCCCCGGATCTGCCGCCACAGCACGTGTCGCCCTCGTCATTCCGCAGGCAGCGGGACTCAAACTCGTGCCAACGGCAACCTCACCCAAGCGAACGGTTGCCTCAGGGCCGGCCGAGAGGAAGCTCGGCGACGGGGCGCCACGACTGCCACGACCCCGGCTCCGGCGACCCGCAGATGACCTGTGCCGCGGCCACCTCCGTGCTGATCGGGAGGTGGCCGCGCACGTGTTCGGCTGCCTGGCGGAGTTCGGCTGCCGGCGCACCGTCGCCGACGGTGAGATGAGGCACCACCTCGGCGAACGCACCGCCGTACGGCGGAAACTCCGGGAAGCGTTCGCACACCGCGGCGGTCAGCTCGGCGAACGCCCGGGCCGGTTCCGGAGCCAGCCACACCACCTGGTCGCCGAACCACTCGACGCGGGCGAAGGTGGCCCGGAAGGACGCGACCGTGCGGATCGCCTCGCCCGCCCTGGCCAGCACCGCAGCGTCGATCAGCTCCGGCGGGACGAACGGGTAGAGGACCGTCACGTGCGCGGGGACGCCCCACGCCGCGGACGGGTCCAGCCGGGACCGGAGGTGACCCACCACCGGCTCCGCCTCGCGCACCGCCACGATCACCGCGCTCTCGCTCGGCGGTGTCCGGGTCGACGGCATGTGAGCAGTATGGATCGATGAAGCAGCTGATCTTCGCCCGCCACGGGGAGAGTCACGCGAACCTGCTGAACGTGTTCGCCAACCACGAGCCGAGTCCCCCGCTGACAGACCGCGGCCGCGAGCAGGCGACGGCGCTCGCCCATCGGCTGGCGGGCCGGACAACGATCGGCATCTACACGAGTCCGTTGCTGCGGGCCGTGCAGACCGCGCACATTGTGGGTGACGCACTCGGTGCGCCCGTCGTCGTCTCCGACGCCCTCCGCGAGTTCGACGTCGGCTGCTACGAGGGAAGCGGCGAACCCGCGCACTGGCGCGAATACGACGAGGTCCTGCTCGCCTGGCTTGCGCGCGGCGAGGGCGACCGCCGGGTGGGCGGCGGCGAGAACCTGCACGAGATCCGGGCGCGGTTCCGGTCCCTGGTCGACGAGCTGACAACCGGGCTGACAACCCGGGAGGGTACGACTGTCCTGGTCGGTCACGGCGGGTTGTACCGCTGTACCCTGCCTGCCGTCCTCGCCAACGTCACCCCTCGCTGGACGCTGGCACATCCGCTCGCCAACACCGAGACCGTGACGACGCGGCCACATCGGGGCCGGCTGGTCGCCGTCGCCTGGGGAGATCTCGCCGTCGATCCGAGCGACGTACTCGACGAACCGGCCGATCCATAGGCCGCTCGAAGTCAGCCCGGAGTCAGCCGAGGACGGCGAGCTCGTCGGCGGTGAACCGCAGCGCGCCGGCGGCCACGTTGTCGGCCAGATGCGACGGGTCGCCGGTGCCCGGGATCGCCAGCACGTGCGGACCCTGGTGCAGGGTCCAGGCCAGGCGTACCTGATGCGGAGTGACACCGTGCGCGCGGGCGACGGCCCGCACCGCCGCGCTGTGGTCGGACGTCGCGCCCGCCTCGCGTTCGGCGCCGGCGATGGCGAAGAACGGCACGTACGCGATCCCCCGCTCCTCGCAGGTGCGGACGAGCTCGTCCTCCTCGCGCTTGTAGTCCAGGCCGTAGGGGTTCTGTACGCAGACCACGGGTGCGATGGCCTGCGCCTCGTCAAGGTGGTCCTGACGTACGTTCGACAGGCCGAGGTGCCGGATCAGCCCCTCGTCACGCAGCCGCGCCAGCGCGCCGAACCGCTCCGCGATCGAGTCGTGCCCGGCCTTCTTGATGATGCGGAGGTTCACCAGGTCGAGGTGGTCGCGGCCGAGCCGGCGGAGGTTCTCCTCGACCTGGCTGCGCAGCTGCGCCGACGTGGTCGCCTGGTAGAAGCCCTTGTCCGGGTCGATGCCGGGGCCGACCTTGGTGGCCACCACCAAGTCGCCGGAGTACGGCGAGAGCGCGTCCCGGATCAGCTCCGTGGCGTACCTCGCCGGTCCGGTGCCGACGCCGAGCGTGCCGCCCGGTGACACGTAGAACGCGGCGGTGTCGAAGTGGTTCACGCCCAGCTCGGCCGCCCGGCGCAGCACGGCGAGGGCACGGTCGCGGTCGGGGTCGGCGGTGATCCGCATCGAGCCGAAGCCCATCCGGTTGACGGTGACGTCGCCGAGCTTCCAGGTGCCCGCGGCGGCCGCGGTGATCTCCTCGGATCGCATCCGCCGACCATACCTTCCGCGACACCTGGGGTTATTCTGAATTTCGTATGATACTGTTCTCGTACGATCTTCGGAAGGTTCACCATGACCACACGCACGTTCCGCTTCGGTGCCGCCGTCGCGTTCACTCCCGACGGCTCGTCCTGGCTCGCCATCGCCCAACGCATCGAACGGCTCGGCTACGCCACCATGCTGATGCCCGACGGGCTCTGGGTGCCGGCGCCGTTCGTCGGCCTGAGCGCGGCCGCCGCGGCCACCTCGACCCTCCGCCTCGGCACGCACGTTCTGGCCGCGCCCCTGCACGCGCCCGCCGCGGTCGCGCACGAGACCGCCACCCTCGACCTGTTGTCCGACCACCGCTTCGAGCTCGGTCTCGGCGCCGGCCGACCGCAGGCCGCCGGCGAGGCGGAGCGACTCGGCCGGAAGTTCGGCGGCGCGGCCGAGCGGGTGGGGCAGGTCGCCGAGACGATCACCGCCGTGCGCCGGCAGTTCGCCACCAGCGGGCGGCCGGCACCGCGGATCCTGCTCGCCGGCATCGCGCCCCCGCTGGTCGAACTCGCCGCCGCCGAGGCCGACACGCTCGCGCTGCCTCTTCCCCACCACGTGAACGAGGACGCCCTCGCGGCCAAGGTCGCCGAACTCCGCGCCCTCGTCGGCAGCCGGCTGGACGAGCTGGAGCTGGCGGCCAACGTCCTCGTCGTCGGCGACGGTGACGTGCCCGAGGCGATGCGCGCACTGGTCCGCGACCTGCCGGCCGACTCCTTCAGCAGGCTCCGCGGCACCCCGCGGGAGATCGCCGACACCCTGCTCCGGCGCCGGGAGCAGCTCGGCATCTCCTACGTGACGATCGCCCAGCACTCCATCGAGGACTTCGCCCCCGTCGTGGAGCTCCTCGCCGGTACCTGAGGCAACCGGCCGAGGAGACGCGGGGCCGGCGGGGGTGGGCGGGGTTACAGTGCCAGCACGACGGCCCCAGCCCACGGCCCCCAGGGAGGCACCATGTCCGAGTCGTACGGTTCCCTCCCGCCCGCGCCGGGCGCGCCGCCCGCGGTCGGCGAGCTCACCCTGGAGGAGAAGGCCGCCCTGGTCAGCGGTTCGGACTTCTGGCACACCACGCCGGTGGAACGCCTCGGGATCCCGGCGATCATGGTCTCCGACGGCCCGCACGGCCTGCGTACCCAACTGTCGGAAGCCGACCACGTCGGCCTGACCGGCAGCGTCCCGGCGACCTGCTTCCCGCCGGCGGCAGGCATCGCCAGTTCCTGGAACACCACGCTGATCGAGACCGTCGGCCGGGCGCTCGGCACCGAGGCGCGCCGGTGGGGCGTGTCCGTCGTCCTCGGCCCCGGCGTCAACATCAAACGGTCCCCGTTGTGCGGGCGCAACTTCGAGTACTACTCCGAGGACCCCTTCCTCGCCGGGCGGCTCGGCGCGGCCCTCGTCCGCGGCGTGCAGAGCCAGGGCGTCGGCACGTCGGTCAAGCACTTCGCCGCCAACAACCAGGAGGACGACCGGCTCCGGGTGAGCGCCGAGGTGGACGAGCGCACGCTGCGCGAGATCTACCTGCCGGCCTTCGAGCACATCGTGCGCACCGAGCAGCCGTGGACGGTGATGTGTGCGTACAACAAGGTCAACGGGACCTACGCCTCCGAGCACCACTGGCTGCTGACCACGGTGCTGCGGGAGGAGTGGGGGTTCACCGGGCTGGTCGTCTCCGACTGGGGCGCGGTGCGCGACCGGGTTCGCGCGCTGGCGGCCGGGCTGGATCTGGAGATGCCGCCGAACCTCGAGCTCAGCCCGGCCTCCGTGGTCGCCGCGGTACGCGACGGACGGCTGGCGGAGTCCGTACTCGACGGCGCGGTGGCCCGGGTGCTGACCCTGGTGGACCGGTCGACGTCCGCGGGGTACGCGAACGGCGAGCCGGTCACCTTCGACGAGAACGAACACCACCGGGTGGCCCAGCTCGCCGCGCTGGAGTCCGCGGTCCTGCTGAAGAACGAACGCGGAGCGCTGCCGTTGCGTACGGAATCGGGGGCCACGGTCGCGGTCGTCGGCGAGCTCGCCCGCACGCCACGCTTCCAGGGCGGGGGCAGCTCCGAGGTCAACCCGACCCGGGTGGACGTGCCGGTGGAGGAGTTGCGCGACCGGCTCGGGCCGGACGCCGAGGTCGTCTTCGCCGCGGGCTACGACCTGGCGGGTGACGCTGCCGGGGAGGAGCGGCTGCGGGCGGAGGCCGTGCGGGTCGCCCGCACCGCCGCCCGGGTGGTGGTGTTCCTCGGCCTGCCGGCCGCGGAGGAGTCCGAGGGCTTCGACCGTACGCACCTGGACCTGCCGGCCGGCCAACTGGCGCTGCTGGCAGCGCTGCGGGAGGCGACCGACCAGCCGCTGATCGTGGTGCTGTCCAACGGGTCCGCGGTCCGCACCTCCACCTGGGACGGCGAAGCCGACGCGATCCTGGAGAGCTGGCTGTCCGGGCAGGCCGCGGGTGGCGCCGTCGCCGATCTGCTCACCGGCCGGGCCAACCCGTCCGGGAAGCTGGCCGAGACGATTCCCGTACGCCTGGAGGACAACTCGTCGTACCTCAACTTCCCCGGCGACAGCGGCGTCGTGCGCTACGGCGAGGGCGTGTTCGTCGGCTACCGCGCGCACGACCGGGCCTCGCAGGAGGTCAGCTACCCGTTCGGGCACGGGCTGTCGTACACCACGTTCGACCTCGGCGACCTGACCGTGCGCACCGCCGGCTCGGTGGCCGGTGACGACCTGGCGGTCGAGGTGTCGGTGACCGTGACGAACACCGGGCCACTCACCGGCGCGGAGGTCGTCCAGGTCTACGTACGCGACACCGAGTGCTCGGTCGCCCGGCCGGTGCAGGAGCTGAAGGGCTTCGCCAAGGTCGCGCTGGAGCCCGGCGAGAGCCGCACGGCCACGGTGACGCTGGACCGGCGGGCCTTCGCGTACTGGTCGATTCGGCACCACGACTGGGTGGTCGAGGCGGGCGACTTCGAGATCGCGGTCGGCACGTCCTCGCGCGACCTGCGCGCGGCCGCCACGATCCGGCTGGACGCCCCGTCACTCGCACTGCCGCTGGCCGGCGACTCCACCCTCGCCGAGTGGCTGGCCGACCCGCAGGGGTCCGAGCTCCTGCAGGGCCTCGACCTGCCGATCCTGCTCGACCCGGGGCTCGTCCGGGTGGTGGGCACGATGCCGATGAGCACGCTGGCGTCCTTCCCCGGTCTCGGGCTCGACCACGCCACCCTCGCCGACCTCGTGAGCAGGCTGGACCGCGCCGCCGGGTGAACCGCGCCGCTGGGTGAACCGCGCCGCTGGGTGACGGCCCGCGCGACGCCTTCGCGGGTTCACCGTCGTTGGGGGTGGTGGCCGCTAGTCTGCGAACGCCGTCCCGCAGAGCTGGGCGCATGCCGTGAAGAAGGCCGGAATCAAGGAGGATCCCATGGCCTCTCGACTCAACCCCTACGTCAGTTTCCCCGGCAACGCCCGGGAAGCGATGGAGTTCTACCAGCGCGTCTTCGGTGGCAATCTCGCCATGAGCACGTTCGGCGAGTTCGGTACGCCGGACATGCCGGGCTCGGACAAGATCATGCACGCCATGCTGGAGACGGACGACGGCTTCACCCTCATGGGCGCGGACAACCCGCCGGGTGAGGAGTACCGGCCGGGCAACAACATGACGGTGAGCCTGAGCGGAGACGACGCCGACACCCTGCGCGCCTGCTGGAAGCAGCTGTCCGACGGAGGTCAGGTGGCCGTCCCGCTGGAGAAGCAGATGTGGGGCGACGAGTTCGGCATGTGCATCGACCGGTTCGGCACCCCGTGGATGGTCAACATCGCCGGGAGCTGATCCAGCGGTACGTCACCCACACCCCGGCGGCTGCCGGACCTCACCGGCGAAACGCGGTTGCCCTGTCGTCGGCCGGTCCACCACAATCCTGCGGGATGAGCCACAGCGAACGAACGACCCACGCGTCCACCGAACCCGACGGTCCCGGGGTGAACCGGCCGCTGGCTCTGGTCACCGGGGTCGGCCGGACCGTCGGCATCGGCGCGGGCATCGCCCGCCGGCTCGCCGACTCGGGCTGGGACATCGCGTTCACGTACTGGACCCCCTACGACCAGCGCATGTCCTGGGGCGTCGAGACCGGCGCGACGCAGGCGATCACCGACGATCTCGCGGGGCGCGGCGCGGCCACGGCTGCCATCGAGGCGGACCTGTCCGATCCGGAGGCTCCGACGGCGGTGTTCGACGAGGCCGAACGCCGGCTCGGCGGCGTCACCGCCCTGGTGATGTGCCACTGCGAGTCCGTCGACTCCGGGTTGCTCGACACCACCGTCGAGAGCTTCGACCGGCACTTCGCGGTCAACGCGCGCGCCACCTGGCTGCTGATCCGCGAGTACGGCCGGCGCTTCACCGGCGAGCACGGCACCGGCCGGATCGTCAGCCTGACCAGCGACCACACCGTCGGCAACCTGCCCTACGGCGCGAGCAAGGGAGCGCTCGACCGGATCACGCTCGCCGCCGCCCACGAGTTCGCCCACCTCGGCGTCAGCGCCAACGTCGTCAATCCCGGCCCGGTGGACACCGGCTGGATGAGCGACGAGATCCGGGTGAGCGGCATCCGGCAGACGCCGCTCGGCCGCCTCGGCACGCCGCAGGACACCGCGAACCTCGTCGACTTCCTGTGTTCGCCGCGCGGCCAGTGGATCAACGGCCAGCTCCTGCTGAGCAACGGCGGCTTCGCCTAGGACAACCCCTCGGGACGCGGCCTGATGCGCTAGCCCAGACACCGGTCGAGCTGTCGTGCCAGGTCGGCCAGGCCGTCGGCGTGCAGGTCGAACTCGTCCGACGGCGCGGGCGGGTCACCGACGGGCCGGGCGACGTAGGCGGTGCGCAGGCCGAGTTGCTGCGCACCGCGTAGGTCCCAGGCGTGCGCGGCGACCATCAGCAGCCGCTCCGGCGGCCGCCCGGAGACGGTGACCGCCAGCTGGTAGACCGCCGGGTCCGGCTTGTAGGTGCGGGCGTCCTCGGCGGACAGCGCCTGGTGCCACCTCAGTCCCGCGTGGGCGTCGAGCTCCAGCAACGCCGTACGGCTGGCGTTGGACAGCCCGATCAGCGGAAACCGTTCGGCGAGCGCGGAGAGCCCGGCCACGGTGTCGGGCCACGGCGGAAGCCGGCGTCCCGACCGGGCCAGCCTTGCCACCGCGGCCGGGTCGTCGGCACCGCCGGCGGCGTCGGCGACCAGCCGGGCGGCCTCGTCGTCGAGGACCTCGGTGGTGACGTACTCCCGGTCGCCGTCGAGCACGCGCCGCTGCTCGCGCTCGATGTGCTGCTGCCACAGCGACAGGAGCTGCTCGACCCCGGAGTCCTCCAGGGACGGGGCGAGCTCACGGATGCCGGCGCGAAGACCCGCGGGCTCGTCCACGAGCGTGCCGAGTACGTCGAACACCAGGGCGTCGATCTCCAGCTCTGCCATGACCTCGACCCTAGGCATCGCTCTGGCCAACCCGGCCACCGAGGTTCCGAAGTGTGACGCCGACGAGCCGGGTGAGGCTGCGCAGACCGTAGGGTCGCGGACATGACCAGGCTGTTGGTGTTCTCGCGTACGACCGGCTACCGGCACGAGTCCATCGAGGAAGGGGTCGCCGCGCTGCGCGACCTGGCCGCGGAGGCGTCGGTCGACCTCGACCACACCGAGTCCGGTGACGCGTTCACCTCCGCCAACCTGAGGAGGTACGCCGCGGTGGTGTGGCTGCAGAGCTCCGGGACCGGCCTGCTGGACGCCGACCAGCGGCAGGCGTACGAGGAGTTCACCGCGGAGGGCGGCGGATACGCCGGGGTTCACCTGGCCTCCGCGGCCGAACAGGACTGGCCCCTGTACGACCGGCTGGTAGGCGCGCGTTTCACCTCCCACCCACGCGAGCTGCAGACCGCGCGCATCCAGGCCGAGCGCACCGACGACCCCGCCACCAAGCCGTTGCCCACGCCGTGGTCGTGGCACGACGAGTGGTACGCGTTCGACACCAACCCGCGGGGGACCGTCGAGGTGCTGGCGACCGTGAACGAGGACGACTACGACGTCGGCTCCTCCGGGATGGGTCCCGACCACCCGATCTGCTGGCGTACGCAGGTCGGCCGGGCGAAGGCGTGGTACACCTCGCTCGGGCACGCGCCGGTGGCGTACGAGGACGAGACGTTCCGCGCCCACCTGTGGGGCGGCGTCACCAGCGTCCTGAGGTAGGTCCGGTCGCGGAAGCAGGCATGTCGGAGGTGCCTGGCATGCTCCGGCCATGGAGATGGCGTTGCTACTGACGATCGACTGTGCCGACCCGCGCCGGATGGTGGCGTTCTGGAGCGAGGCGCTGGGATACATACCCGAGCCGCCGCCGGGCAGCCACGCCACCTGGCGGGAGTACTGGGCAGCCATGGGCGTGCCCGAGGAGGAGCTGCCGCCGGGAGCGGGTGACACCCCGGAGTCGATCGTCGATCCCGCGGGGCACGGACCCCGGATGTGGTTCCAGAAGGTGCCCGAGCCCAAAGCCACCAAGAACCGCATCCACCTCGACCTGAAGGTCGGCGGTGGGCGCGACGTTCCGTTGGCGGTCCGCAGGCAGCGGGTCACCGCCAAGGTGGAGCGACTGGTCGAGGCCGGCGCGAGCGTGGCGCGGATCAACGACGCGCCGGACATGGGGCACTACGCCGTTCAACTGCAGGACCCCGAAGGCAACGAGTTCGACGTCTTCTAGAACGCAGCTCAGCGCAGCTTGTGCCGCTCAGGACGTGGCGACTGCTCGGACCGCGTCATCCAGGCCGGCGAGCACGTCCCGCACTCCCTCGGCCTCGTCCCGGCCGCCGAGCTCGGCGGTCAGCGCGGCCACCACCCGCCGCATCCTCGGCCGGCACTCCTCCAGCCGCGCCCGGCCGTCGTCGGTCAGCGCAACCACATGGGAACGCCCGTCGCGGTCGCTGCGGGTGCGGGCGATGTCGCCGCGCCGTTCCATCGCCGCGAGATAACCGGACAGCGTGGGCAACGGCAGCCCGAGCGTCCGGCCGAGCTCACTCGGGGTCTGCTCGCGTTGCCCGAGCTGGCCGTAGACCGCGTATTGCGCGGGGGTGACGCCGGTCGGCTCCAGCGCGGCCGTCAGCAGACCACCGAGATGTTGCTGGAGGACGAACAGGTCGAGGACGACGTTGCCGCCGCGCTGGTCCAGTACGCGAGGCCGTCCGGGCCGGCGCTCACTCACCGCACGCGGGGTCGGCCACGGCGCTCACCGTGTACGGCGGCTGCCCGGGCCGGTGGTCGCCCTGGCTGTTCACCACGTACAGCCGGCACCGGTAGCGGGCGAGGGTGGTGGGCAGGTCGAACGCCTGTCCGTCCGCGTCGGTGAGGATCTGGTGGGTGACGGTTCCCGACCGCAGCTCGGGATCGAGGTCGGCGACGTAGACGCCGTTCGGCGCGCCGTAGTTGAGCACCGCGTACAACCGTCGGCCGGCCAGCACCATGCCGTCGGCGCCGAAGCTGTGCCCGCCGAGGTCGACCTGCTCGACGGCGCGGGTGGCGACGTCGATCCGCCAGACCGCCTCGGTGCCGTTCGAGGCGACCAGCACCGTGTCACCGGCCGCGTCGGCCACGATGCCGTTCAGCAGCCAGTACTGCGCGGGGAACTGCGGGAACGCCGAACGGATGTCAACCCAGGGTTGCAGCGGTCCGGGCCGACCGTGCCGGATGGCTGCGCGGTAGACGATCGGGTTGGCCCAGTCGGTGACGTACACCGCGTCCCGCGTGAGGGCGAGGTCGTTCAGGTCGGCCGCCCCGAGCGGTCCGTCAGGCGCGCCGCGGGTGGCCAGCAGCCGGCCATTGCGCGAGTGGACGGTCAGCGTGCCGGCGCCGACCGACCACACCCGCCCCGACCTCTCGGTGTGCACGCCGCGCGAACTCGGCCGGTCGACCGTGCCGACGGCGAACGGATGCATCGCCGGCATCCGCACGTCGCCCGCGAACAGCCCGCCGGTGGCGTCCGACGACACGTACATACGGCCGTCGCGGTGCACCGCGACGCCCTCCGGCACCACGCCGGGCTCCTCGGACACGACGTAGGTGTCCGGCAGCCGCGGCGGACCGTGCCGGGTGGCCGCCTGGGCCGGCGGCGCCGCGCCGAGGCCCACCGTCAACGCGACCAGAGAAGCCGTCGCCCACCGCGGGAATCGCCTTGCCATGCGGGACTCCGTTCGCCACGACCACGGACCAGTCCGTCGAACAAGTTCGAGATCGAAGTAGTTTCGGAGCAGCATGGCGGAGTCACACCGCCGTGCGCAACCCCTCCCCGGGCTCGCCGGACTCTTCAGGCTCCCCGGCCACGTCGGCCGTCGGGGAGAACCTCCGCAGGCTCCGGTTGGTGGCGGCGACCCCGGCCACACCGGCCACACACATCACCCCGCCGGCCACGAGGGCGAAGGTCGCCGAGGTCACGTCGCCCACGAGGCCGGCCCGGAAGTTGCCGACGTCGGGCCCAGAGGCGCCGACGATGAGCTCGACGGCGCTGACCCGCCCGCGATGGGAGTCCGGCGTCGCCAGCTGGACGATCGATCCGCGCGAGATCACCGAGAAGGTGTCCGCCGCGCCGGCCACCGCCAGGCAGCCGAGTGCGAGCCAGAGGTACGGCGCAAGCCCGAATCCCGCCAGGCCCACGCCCCACACCCCCGCGGTCACCAGCATCACCACACCGGGCCGGCCCGACCGCGCGACCCGCCCGGACACCGCACCCGCAACCACACCGCCCACCGCGATCGCGGTGAAGAACAGCCCCAGCGTCTCCGGGCGGCCCCCGAACCGCTCGGCGTTCACCACCGGGAACAACGCGATCGGCATGGCCAGCACGGTGGCGAAGACGTCGGTGAGGAACGCACCACCCAACGCCGGTCTGGTCGCGATGAACCGCCAGCCCTCCCAGACCGTACGGATGCCCGGGCGAGCGGGCAGGCCCACCGGCCGCATCGCCGGGAGCCCGCGCACGCCGTACAGCGCGGCGAGGAAGGTGATCGAGTCCACCAGGTAGCAGACCCCGATTCCGGCGTGCGCGATGACCAGGCCACCCAGCGCCGGGCCGCCGAGCATGGCGAACTGGAAGCTGACATGGGACAACGCCACCCCGGCGGTCACCTGTTCGGCGGGCAGCAGCCGCGGCACGAACGTACGCCGCGCCGGCGCACCCAGCGCGCCGCCCACGCTCTGTACCGCCACGAGGACCAGCAGGACGGCGTACGAACGCAACTCGGTGAAGGCCTGCACCGCCAGCATCACCGCGACGCCCAACTGCCCGACGGTCGTGAGCAGCACGAGGCGACGGCGGTCGACCGCGTCCGCCAGCGACCCGCCGACCAGCCCGAACACCACCATCGGCACCGCCCGGACGAGGCCGAGCGCCCCGACCGCCGCCGGGCTGCCGGTCAGCTCCCACACCTGGTAGAGCACCGCCACCATGGTCAGCTGCCCACCCAGCCCGGACAGGGTGGTGCCCACCCACAGTCGCCGGAACGCCGGGCTGGACCGCAGCGGCCGGGTGTCGAGGAACCCGTCGAGGAAGCTCACCGCGCGCCGTCCTCGTCGGCGCCCTCGCCCAGGGCCGCGGTGTCCAGGTGCGCGGCGATCCGGTCCTTGAACGGCCGCCGGGCCAGCGCGGCCTCCAGGTCGTGGACCACCTGGCTCAGCGGGTACGGAATCTCGGCCTCGAGGTCGGCGACCGCCTGCTCGGTGGCCCGCCACTCCGCCTCCAGGAACGGCAGCACCTCACGGGCGCGCGCCGTCACCGCCACCTCGCGGGTGCGCGCGTCGGCGCCCGGCGTACTGCGGACGAACCCTTCCCGGCGCAGCACCGCCACCGTCTGGCTCATCGCGGAGTGGGTGCGGTCGAGCGCGTCGGCGAGCGCCCGGATCGTCATCGGGCCCTCACGGCCGAGCCGGATCAGTGGTCTGGTGAACCGCGGCCGGATCCCGGTCACGCCGCGCTCGGTGTAGAGCGCGGCGATCTCGTCGTCCATCGCGGCCAGCAGCGCGTACAGCGGCCGCCAGTGGCTCACCTCGGTGGGATCCGGACGCTGCTGCACCGAGCTGGGGGCAGGCTGAGCGGCCTTCCGGGCAGGCTTTCGGGCGCGGTCACCCGCGGGCGGTGGAGGGACCATGCCCGAAACTATAACAGCGCTTATATATTTCCTACAGTGCCACGAGCGACACCTCGTCGACCTGCACCCAGGCGTCGGCACCCGCGCCCCAGAAGCCGGCGAAGACCTCGACGTCGGCGTTGTCGCCGGGGTCGAAGTCCACGCTCACCTTCGTGTAGCCGCCCAGGTGCCCGAACGACGTCCGGGCGAGTTCCCCGCTCCTAGCGCGCACGCCCAGCGCCCCGTCCGGCACGTCGCGGGCGGAGGTCCGCACCCAGGCGGTGAGCCGGTGCCGGCGATTCGGCCGCAATACGACCGCCTGGGTGAGGGCGTTCCAGCCCTGCGCCGCGCGCACGTACCCGTTGTTCTTCCCGGCGTACGACTGGCCGCCGTCCCGGTCGATGCCGCCCTGGCCGCAGACGAACCACGGCACCCGCACCTGCCGGTCGGGCTGTTCCTCGAAACCGGGGTCGCTGAGCAGGTTGGCGGTGTCCACTGCCCGGTCGAGCGTGGTGCGCATGAGGAAGACGTTGTACGGACCCCACTGCGACATCGCGAAGTACAGGTCCCGGTCACCGGAGGCCGCCGACCACGGGTGCATGAACGGCGCGTACAGCGCGGGGTACTCCCCGCCCTCGCCGCCACGGACGACCACCCGCGCACCGCTCCATGGGCCGGTGATGTCCGGCGCCTCGCGCATCACGATGGCCGCGCGGTACTCGTCGAGGTACATCATCAGCCAGCGACCGAGATGTTCGTTGTACAGAACGGACATCTCTCCCGACGGTGCCGCGACCACGGGAACGGCGTCGGCCTCCCGGGCGCTCCAGCCGCGCGCGTTCCAGTACCTCCAGGCGCTCAGCTCCAGCATTCGGGCCTCGGGCACGCGGGCCAGGTGGATGTCGTACAGCCGGCCGCTGCCGGTGCCGAACAGGTAGACGAACCCGTCGTGGCGTACCAGCGAACCCAACTGGAAGCCCCGTCCCCACAGCGGAGCGGAGTTCTGCCAGCGGACGTTGCTCTTGGTCCAGTTCTGCCCGTTGTCGTCGGAGTACGCGATGCCGCCGTAGTTGGTGTTCCACGGCCCCCAGTTGTTCTGGGAGAAGTAGTGCAGGAACTGCCGCTTCCCGACGCTGACACCGGAGTTCGGGATGACGGTGATCTCGTCGTTGTCGACCTTCTTCGAGGCCAGCAGTTCCTTGGCGTGCCCGGGCCGGTCGACCACCATGTCGTCGAACGTCATCCCGTCGGACAGGTCGTGGTCGGAGGATCGGGCGAGGACGTTGGAACGCCAGTCCTGCCCGAACTGCCCGCCGCCGACCTGGCCCTCACCGAAGGTGTCGCCGAACGCCATCAGCACCTGGCCAGAGCCGTTGTCCCACATCGCGCCGAGGTCGGTCCCCATCACCTGGTAGCGGGTGTCTGTGTCGTTGACGGAGCCGGGGCCGGTCAGCTTGGCGACCAGGTCCGCGAGGGTCGGGCCGGGCACGCTCGGGCCGGGAGCCAGCATCGGGGCGGCGGCGCCCAAGGCCTTCGGCGTCGGCTGGCCGCCGGGTCCGCCGGGACCGCCGTCTGGGCCCTCGGCGTTGGCCACCTGCGGGCCGGCGACCGCGGCCAGCGGACCCGCCAGCGCGGCCGTGGTGAGAAGTGTCCTGCGTCGCATAGCCCCGGCTCCCGTTCCCGCTTCAGCGGCCAGAAATCGATTTCACATTGGCCGGAGGCTAGGAGCCCTCTCGCGACGCCGTCAACGAACCACCCTCCGCTGACCGCACCCGGTCATCGCCACGTCCGCGAACCGGTTCGAGGTGCCCCTCCCGCGAGCCGAACACGAGCGCCGTTCCTCCGCGGAAGAATCGCGCGCCACAGGTGTGCCACGAGGCAGTGTGGAAGCCCGGGTGGGCAGGACACCCGTCAGGTTTCACGCTTGCCGCTCGGCTCGTTCTCTCTTCGCGGAGCGTGAAGACCGACGGGGGCTCTGGCCACCCGCTGCTTTCACCCTCCGCCGAACGACCGGCCACATCACAGGGCGCCGGGATTCTTCCGCGGAAGAATCCCGGCCGGCGGAGGCTGCCGGGCGTACGCCGGTCAGTCGTGCGCCCAGGGCTGGCGGGTGGTGCGGATCCGCGTCCCCGACGCCACGGCCTCCGCGACGACCAGGCCGAGATAGTGGTCCTGGCACGCGTCCGCGAGTGAGTAACCACCAGCCGGCTGCCCTCCGGCACCGATCCGTGCGGCCATCCGGGTCAGGCAGGTGGCGATCGCGATCTCCTCGTCGGGCAGCCGCGCCGGCGCGTACGGGTTGGCGTACACCCGACGGTCCCCGGCATACAGCGCCCGCAGGTGGAATCCCTCCAGGTCGCCGCCGAGTCCGGTCTGCTGACGCGTGAACGACGTCTGCACCGGCGCGTCCGGGTCGGCCTGCGGCAGGTAGGTCAGCCGGTCGTCGATCACCTCGCCGCGTTCACCGCGGACGACGATCCGGTTGCCGAGAATCGGGTGGAACCACTGCCCGTCGGTGAAGTCGTAGACGCCGAGCCGGCCCCCGAAGTCCAGCGTCGCGATCACCTGGCCGGCGTCCGCGAGCTCGTCCCGCACGGGCCAGCCGTCGCGGTCGGGACCGCGCTGGAGCCGGTTGGTGAAGGCGGTTCCGGCCACCTCCGCGTCGGCGAAACCGACGTCCAGCAACGTACGCAGCACCGCGATCGCGTGGTAGGTCTGGGTGGCCGACAGGTGCGCCGAGGTCACCGTGCCGAGCAGGCCCGAACGGCACACGGCCACCCGCGCGGCGTACTCCGGAAGGAACGGATACTGCTCGGCGACCTCCACGATCGCGGTGTCCCCGACCGCGTCCCACAGCGCCCGCATCCCGTCCAGGTCGGGCGCCGGCGGCGTCTCGCTCAGCACCGGAACGCCGCGTTCGCTCAGTTCCACCACGAGGCCGGGGTTGGCCGCCCACGACACCGACGTGACCACGAAGTCCGGCCTTCCGTCGTCCAGCAACGCGTCCACCGAGTCGAACGTCGGTACGCCGAAGCGTTCCCGGAGCTCCTTCGCGCGTTCGGCTCGGCGGGCGACGACGCCCGCGACGCCGAAATGGTCCGGCAGCGCGGCGGCGATCCGGAGGTAGAACTCCGTCCGCCAGCCGCTGCCGACCACGCCGAAGGTGGTTCTCGTGGTGTTCGTGGGAGTCATGGTGGTCATCGTGCCTCCAGCCGGCGGCCGTCGCGACCGCCGCCCTCGCCGGGATACGGCGTACCCGGGTCCCAGTCCGGCACCTGCGGCGGTGCGAACTCCGGCGGCACGAACTCCGACAGCGGGAACGTCACCACACACCGGTGCCGGTGCGAGAGGTACGCCGCCTCGCACAGCTCCAGCGCCCGCAGCGAGGTGTCCGCGACCGTGTAATCCTGCTCTGCCTCGTCGATCTGGCGGGCCAGTTCCTCCAGGTGCACCTGGTGCGGCGAGCGGTCCGCCTCGGGGATCGGGCCGACGTCGGCGGGTCCCGCGCCGGCGACGATCCGGTAGCCGTTCTCCCAGCCCCAGAACTCCACCAGCCCGTCGGTGCCGACAACGCGGAACAACGTGTCCTTGCCGGGACGGCTCTGCGCGACATAGTCGCCGCTGTGCAGGACGACCCGGGCACCGCCGCGCGTCCACGCGTACGTCACCGCCTCGGTCTCCACCCGCATACCGTCGCGGAACGTCCGGCTGGAGGTGTCGCAGGTCGCGAGCACGCCGGCGAACGGGTCGGCGCCGAGCAGGTTGACGGCGTACTGGAACCAGTGGATGCCGGCGTTGATGATGTCCCAGCCGGCGCACTCGATCTCCACCAGCCGGACCTCGCCGATGTCCCCGGCCCGCACCCGGCGCAGGATCTCCAGCGAGGTCGGCCGGGCGACCAGCCCGTGTGGGACGGCGAGCGGCGTCCCGCTCCGGCGCACCGCGTCGACGATCCGCCGGCCCGCCGCGGCCGTGTCGCCGAGCGGCTTCTCCACCAGCAGGCCGCGTGGACGCGTCGCCAGCGCAGCCAGCGCGATCTCCTCGTGGGTGGGGGCGTAGGTCGACACGCACACGACGTCGATCGCGTCGCCGGTCCCGGCGGCCGCGGCCGCGTCGGCGAGCAGCTCGCGATAGTCGGCGTAAGTGCGGATCCCGGGGTGTTCCGCTGCGAGCGTGTCCCGGACGTCGGGCCGCAGGTCGCACGCGCCCACCAGCCGGAACCGGTCCGAGGCGGCGAGCGCGCGGACGCTGAGCATCCCACCGGCACCGCATCCGATCACCGCGGCGGAGTACACCGGCCGGTCGTTCATCGCGCCCCCTCACCGCCGGACCTCGGGCGGGCCCGGCGTGCCGTACGTCGACGATTCATGCGTACGCCAGCCTGCCAACCAGCCGGCAGCCGAGGGGCCGGCGCGACCGCAACCGGCCCGCCCGGCCGACGCTCCCGCCGCCAGATGGCCGATAGCGGTCAGGCCACACGCGTGACCCGGGCCCGGGTTCGTCGTTACTGCAGAAGTGCCGGGCCCGTGGTGGGCCTGTCGGTTCCCCCGTACCGCCGGGCGCCCGCGGGCTCGGCACCTCCACGACAACGAACGGAAGGCTGACCAGATGCAGCGCCTCGTCAAGGGTCTGGTCGCCGGATGGCTGCTGGTGCTCGTGCTGGCACAGGCGGCCGTACTCGTACTCGTGTGGTGGATCTTCATCCGCACACCACACGGTCAGGTCCTGGACGCGAGCGTTCTCCGAGCGAGCGACATGGGCCGGGACCGGGTCGACGGACTCGTCACCGTCGTACTCGACGCTGTCTCGCTGGCGTCCCTCGTGGTGGCGACGGCCGTCGTCGCGTTCATCGCCGTCGTCCGCCGCCGGATCCGGCTGGCGCTGGTCGCCACCGTGCTGGTCGCGGGCGCGAACCTCACCTGTCAGGTTCTCAAGGACTACCTGATCGACCGGCCCGACCTCGGGATTCCCGGCACCAACATCGGCGCCCCCAACAGCATGCCGAGCGGGCACGTGACGGTGGCCGCGTCCATCGCCGTCGCCGCCGTACTGGTCCTTCCGCCGCGGCTACGTGGCCTGGCCGCGATCCTCGGCGCGGTCTACGTCTCGCTCACCGGGATCGCGACGTTGTCCGCGGGGTGGCACCGGCCGAGCGACGCCCTGGCCGCGCTCCTCATCGTCGGGATCTGGGCCGCCGCGGCGGGATACCTGCTCATCCTCGGGCAACGGCACGAACCCGTTCGCGAGCCTTCCAACCCTCACCACCGCACCGTGGCCGGCCTCGCCCTGGTGGGCGGCGCGTTCCTGGTGGTCGCCGTGCTTGCCATCGGGCTCGCCGACCGAGGCGGGTTGACCCCGCCGGTCGACCTCCACCCGGGCCAACTCGCCGGCGCGTACGTCGGTGGGGTGAGCGGTGTCGCCGGGGCGACCTGCCTCGCGCTGGCACTGGTGCTGTCGACGTTGCATCGCGTCGTCCCCGACCTCGAGCGGCCGGGCCTGGTCGAGACACTCGTGGAGAACCTGCGCCCTGGGACTCCCCCGACCGGCGTGGTCGCCTCGGCGGCTGACGGTGTGGCGAACACGCCGGGTCGGGAGAACTGAGACCTAAGGACCTTCGAATACCTATCCGAGACTCAGCGACGGGATCAGCGCCAGCAGGAGTCCGAGCCCGAAGAGAACCGCCGCCGCAATTCGTGCAATGCGGCTGGCTCCGCGACGCAGGAAATGGGCCAGAGCGGCGGCGAACAAGCCGGCAAAAAGAAGTACGACCAGTGTTTGACTCATTACGTCTCGCTTTCCTGCAGCATATTTCGGGGAATTGAGACCGGGCACCTTCCGAGGTGACCGGCGGCCGGATCGAACAGTGAGACATCACCTGTCCACGACGGACCGGACAGCGCTGACATCCCTTGCGTGGCGGGCGAAAACCCGTTCGGGAGGGGACGCTTCGTGCTCGATGAGCAACGCTTCGGCAGCGCCTCGATCAAATGCCGCACGGGCTTCTTCGGACTGGTCCCAGCTGTCGTATCCGTCGAACTCGTGCGGTGCCCGCCCAAGGCGTTCGTCCACCAATTTGTCATACGTCGGCGTGTCACTCATCGGTCCTGCTCCTTTGCCCTGGAAGGGCTCGGCCAAAGGTCCGCTTTTCCGGATCGGAACAGGTTAGCCATATCTCGGTCTTAGCGCACGACGAGAGCGGTGCGACAACAGATTCATCGCACCGATCTCACTGGTGAACTACTCGATGTGCCCGTACTGACCACTGGCCGTGTTCCGGGCGTCCCCGCGACGAGTCGTACGTCAGTCGGTGGAGGCCAGCGAGCGGAACGCGGCGACCCGCTCGGGCTGGTCGGTGGGGAGCGCCACCCGGCCGTAGATCCACAGCATCAGGTCGGCGACCGTGCCGGAGACGGCGGCCGGGCCGTCCGCGCCCGGAGTCCACGTCAGCGCCGCGGTGGGATCGGCCTGGGACACCGTCCACGACCGGTCGAGGTCGGTGGCGGTGAGCACGAGCGGCCCGGCCAGCGTGCGCCCCAACCGCGCGATGTCGTCGGCGTCTGCCAGCGAGCAGGTGAGGAACTCCTCGATCGCGTCCGCCGCCACCTCCGGGCGCACCGCCCAGGCGGCGCCGGCCGCGTTCGCCGCGTCCCAGTGGTGCACCGCCGCCTCCTGCACCTGGTGGCGGGTGATGAAGCCGATGTCCCGGCGGCCGGGGAACCAGGTCCACACCGGTGCGTCCTGATCGGCCCTGCCGAGCACGTCGACCAGCTCGGCGGCACCCCGCTCGAACGTCGCGACCAGCTCGGGCCGGTCGGCGCGGGCCGGTCGCCGGGTCCCCTCCGGCGGCGCGTCCAGCCGCTCGGCTGCGATGGTCCGCCAGAACCAGTGCACCTCGGTCAGGTGCTCCACGAGATCGGCGACGTCCCAGTCGGGACAGTGCTCGACCCGGGCATCCAGGTTGTCGCGTACGGCGGCGGCGAAGCCGGTGGAGTGCTCGGCGATGGCAGTCAGGCAGGCGTCGGTGGAGAGCGTCATGGCGCCACACCCTAGAGGTCGGTGCCGACAACGGCATCGAACTTTTCCCGAGGCTTCTCCGGACGGATGTCGAATCCGGGCGACCCGGATCGAAGGGTCGCTGAGGGGACCGGCCCCTCCATCGAAGAAGGAGATCGCCATGAAGCTCACAGTGCACACGTTCCTCACCGTCGACGGCGTCATGCAGGGCCCCGGAGGCGTCGAGGAGGACCCCAGCGGCGGCTTCACCCGCGGCGGCTGGCTGGTGCCCCACGCCGACCAGGACATGGGCAGGATCGTCGACGGATGGTTCGCCCGCGCCGAGGCGATCCTGCTGGGCCGGACGACGTTCGTGATGATGCGCGACTTCTGGAAGCAGATCACCGACCCGGACAACCCCGCCGCCACCGCGCTCAACGGACTGCCCAAGTACCTCGTCTCGAGCACCGTCACCCAACCGGACTGGAACGACACCACCGTGCTCCCCGGCGGCGACGCCGTGGCGCGGATCGCCCGGCTGAAGGAACGTCCGGGCGGGGAGCTCCAGGTCCACGGCAGCTGTGCACTCGCCCGTACGCTGCACGAGGCCGGCCTGGTCGACGAGTACCGCCTGCTGACGTTCCCGGTCGCCGTCGGGACCGGCAAGCGCCTGTTCACCGCGCAGGCTCCCGCCACCGGCTTCCGCCTGGTGGAGTCCGCCACCACGAGCACGGGCGCGACCTACGCCGCACTGGCCCCGGCGCCGTTCACCACTGGCGGGATCGATGCCGTGGACGGCAAGGAGCAACTCGTCTGAAGGCAGTGAAGGCAGCAGGAAGCCCGAACCTCTCCAACCGGCACAAAGCTGCCGTCGAGGTCCGCGTGATCTGACCCGAACCCCTGCCAGGACTCGTCTTTCCCGCGACGGAAGCGTAGAACTGTGCAGGGGCGAACACCCGGTCGGGGCAGGTGGGATCCCCTGCCTTCGCATAGATGACAAGTTCGGCTTGACAGTCGATCCGGTACGTAAAGGCTGTATGGCCCGTATTGACGTGCACTGACTTGAACTGACACCGACCGAAGGCGACGATGTTCGACGCGGTGAAGCTGACGCCTCTGGAACTCGCCGAATGCCTGCACCTCCTCGGCAGCACGCAGATCGGGAGGTTCGTGTTCCAGGACCGGATGCTGCTGAACGCCCACCCGGTGCACTACGTCCTCGACGGGGCGAGCGTGGTGTTCCGCACTGAGCACGGCGCGAAGTTCCGGGCCGCCTCACAGCGCACCGTCGTCGTGTTCGAGGTCGACGACATCAACGCCGACACCGGGGTGGGGTGGAGCGTCCTCGTCCGCGGACCGGCCGAACTCGTGACCCAGCCCTACGAGATCGGGCTCGTCGCCGAGGCGCTGCCCCGCCAGTGGGCGTACGACGAACCCACCGACTTCGTCCGCGTTCCGCTGGACGTCGTGCAGGGGCGGCGGTACAACGGCCACCTGCAGACCCCCCGTGGGCGGCGACGGCAGCGGGCGGCGGCCGGGCGGGGACCCACGCTGGAGTGGCCGCGGCTCACCCCGGACTGACGGCCGGACAGTCTGGCCCGGACCTTCACGGCCGGGTGCCGGCCTGTCCCGCGCCGACCTGGCTCGCCGTCCGGCCGAGCAGGTCGACGAACCGGTACCCACGTGCGGTGTACCAGTCGACGATCCGGGGCAGGGCCGCGACGGTGTTGCCGCGGTAGGAGGAGACCTTCGCCTCGTCCTCGTGGGACGCCTTGGCGGCATGCATCAACACGATCGGGTGCCGGCGGTGGTCGGGGTCCGGCGAGGTCGCCCGGTCGACGATCCGCGTCACCGCGTCCGGATCGGCGTACCCCGGCTGGGACCAGTCCCGTGCGTCCACCGACCACCGAACGGTCGACATGCCCTCCCGGGCCGCGGTCCTCAGGACGTTGGTCAGGTAGCCGCCCGGCGGGCGGAAGAAACAGGTCGGCCGGCCGGTGAGCCGGCGCTGCTGCGCGGACGTACGGCTCAACTGGTCGCGCAGATAGGCGACGGTCCACCCCGAGGGGGTCCCGGCCGGGTACTCGTGGTCCCAGGTGTGGTTGCCGAGGAGGAACCCCATCGAGGCCACCTTCGTGACAGTGGCCGGATCGGCCGCGTCGTGGGCACCGGTGTCGAAGAACGTCGCGGTGACGCCCTTGTCATGCAGGACGTTCGCGATGGCGAGCATCGCCGGGCCGGGCCCGTCGTCGAAGGTGAGGGCGACCGTTTTGCCCTTGCCCGGCGCCGAGCGGACCACCTTCTGCTCGGGCGGCGGGCAGGTGGGAGCGGGGGTGGGCGACGCTGACGTACGGTCGGCCGGCACGGTGCCGCTCGGGCCGGAGGTCCCGCCCGGCGCGGCGTTCCCGGTCACCGGCGCGGTCGGCTGCGGACCCGTCGGCGCCGGGGCGCACGCGGACAGCACCAGCCCTCCGGCGACCACCGCCGCCAGTCCACCACCCGCCAGTGCCGTCGTGAGGGACGGCCACCGGACTCTCGACATACCGCGAGCTTCCCCGCGCCGGCCCGCCTTCACGCCGGGGCGCGTGGACTCACAGGGGCGCTCGGGGTCTAGGTGGCCTGCCCGGCCGCGCGCCACTCCGGGGCGAGCACGGACCAGATCTCCACGTCGTGCCGCGTGCCTCGGTGCGGGGAGCTCTCCCGGAGCACACCCTCCCTGGTCATCCCGAGCCGGCGCGCGACCGCGATGCTGGCGGTGTTTCCCGTCGCCGCCCGCCACTCCACCCGGTGGATGCCCCGCTCCTCCACCGCCCAGTCGATGATCACCCGGGCTGCCCGGGTCACCAGCCCACGGCCCACCGCCGACGGCTCCAGCCAGCAGCCCGCCTCGGCGTTGCCGCGGGCGACGTCCATCGTCCGGAACAGCACGCCGCCGACCAGTTTGCCGTCGAGCCAGATGCCGTAGATCCGGCCGGTGTCGGTGGCGGCCTTGTCGGCGTACGACCGGAGGAAGGCGCGGCTGGAGTCGAGGTCGGCGACGGCGTCGGCCAGCCCGATGTACTCACCGACGAGCTCACGTCCCCGGTCCATGTGGGCCAGGAACTCCTCCGCCCGCCAGGGTTCGAGCGGACGCAGCTCGGCGCCGTCCTCTCCCAGAGACCTTGCCCACATGGTGTCCTCCTCGCTCCGTCCGGCCGCCCCGAGGAGGACGGCCCCCGAGGATCATGCCCGACGCCGCCGGCGGCGGGACGTGGGAGGTTCGCGGCGGTCAGGTCGCGAACGGTACCCGGGTCCAGCGCAGCACCTGGGGGTCGTGGTGGTCGACCGTGACCTTGAGCCAGTCGTTCACTCCGGTGGAGCCGTCGACGGTGATGCGGCGGAGGTTCGGGACCGGAGCGGAGACGCCGTAGAAGGAAAGCCAGCGCGACCCCGCCGCGAGGGGCTGGTCGGAGTTGTAGACGTGGCTGTCCCCGTTGAACAGGTAGACCGGCCCGTGGAAGGCCGCCGCCTGCTCCGCGATCACGTCGACGATCGGGGTGAAGGCCCCGAATCCGGCGGGGTCCGGCTCTGTGGCACCCGGGTCGAACATGTCGGCCTGGGTGAGCAGAACCACCGCCTTGGCCTTCTCCGTGTGCGCCTGCGCGAAGGTGTCCCGGATCAGCCGCACGTCGGCCGCGGTGCGGCCCTGCACCTCCGCGCGTTGCTCCACGGTCGGCGCGGTGTTGCCCGTCCACGGCGCGAGGCTGTTGTCGCTGCCCACGATGTGAACGG
Source organism: Actinopolymorpha cephalotaxi (assembly GCF_013408535.1). Taxonomy (NCBI): domain Bacteria; kingdom Bacillati; phylum Actinomycetota; class Actinomycetes; order Propionibacteriales; family Actinopolymorphaceae; genus Actinopolymorpha; species Actinopolymorpha cephalotaxi. The sequence continues at coordinate 6,352,804 of NZ_JACBZA010000001.1, read as the reverse complement.
CGGCGAAGGTGACCCCGGCCCGGGTGTAGCGGACGTTCTCGGGATACCCCTGCGCGGCCTGGGACCTCACCGCGACGGGGTGCCGGCCGAGTGTCCTACCCGGCTGTGAGAAGAAGGTGCCGCGGACGGCGGTGAGACGTTCCAGTGGGTTGTACGAACCGTTGCTGGGCCGGTGGCAGTCGGTCCACTCGTTGTCGCCCGGGGTGTAGACCAGCGGGTCGGCGAACCTGTCGAAGTCGGACCTGATCAGCGCGAAGTAGTCGTCGGTGCACAGCGACGAGCCGTCCTTGATGTCGCCCAGATGGTCGACCATACGAACGTCGCGGTCGGCGTTGATCTGGTCGATGACATTCGGGAAGTCCGCGATCTGAGCCGCGCCGTACGGGATGTCGCCGATCACCGCGAAGCTGAAGTCACGCTCGTGGGAGTCCTGGGGGTTTTCCGCCGATGCTGTCCCGGGTGAGACGCCCACCGCCAGCGCGCTCGCCGCCATCATTCCCAGCGCCACGTTCTGCCACTTCCGCATACCTGTCTCCCTGCCGTCGCCGGTCGCGGGGCCACTGTGCACCGAGTACGTGAACCTCCGGTGGCAACCGGGGTGATCATCGATGAACACGGGCCGATCAACGGGCGGACGAGCGTTAGGCTGCGCGGACCATGGCAACAGCGCGAGGGCAGTCCGCCGACGGGGGTGACCTGTCCCGGCTCCGCCAGCTCAACGAGCGCGCGGTGCTGGCCGCCGTCCGCGCCGCGGGTGAGCTGCGGGCGGCGCAGATCGTCGAACGCAGCGGCCTCGGCCGGACCGCGGTGGAGGACGTGCTCGCCGGCCTGGTGGACCGGCGGTGGCTGGTCGAGGGGCGAGCGGAAGTACGCGGGCGTGGTCGGCCGGCGCGCAGCTACCGTTTCCGCGCCGAGGCGGGGTACGTCGTGGGGCTGGACATCGGTGCGTACTCGATCCGTTCGGTGCTCGCCGACCTCGGCGGCCGGGTCCTGGCGACGTCGCACCGCCGGGTGAGCCCGGACACCCGCAGGGCGGACCGGCTGGCAGCCGCCGATCGCGCGATCGCCGACTGCGCCCGCGGCGCCGGTGTCGCGACCTCCCGGATCTGGTCGGTGGGCGTGGGCACCACCGGACTGGTCGACCGGGAGGGCAGGGTCGTCCGGGTCAACGCCATCCCGGACTGGGCGGGGGCCGACCTGGCCGCACACTTCCGCCGGTCGGCGCGGCTGGTCGTGGTGGACAACGACAGCCAGTTGGCCGCGCTGGCCGAGCACCGCCTGGGCGTGGCGACCGACGTGGCCGATCTGGTGCTGCTGCACGCCGGCCGGCGTACCGGCCTGGCCCTGGTCGTCGACGGGACGCTGCGGCGCGGCTTCCACGGAGCGGCCGCGGATCTGTCGACGCTGCCGATGCTGCGCTGGGAGCCGGCGATCGACTACCTCCACCACTGCCGCGCGGTGCCGCCGGACGTGCCGCTCGCCGACCGTGCGGAGCACGCGTTCGCGGCTGCCCGGGAGGGCCGCCGGGCAGCGGTGACCGCCGTTCGCCGGTATGCGCGGGAGATGGCGCTCGCGGCCGCCACCGCGGTCGGCGTCGTGGACCCGCAGGTGGTGGTGCTGGGCGGCGCGTTCTCCCAGGCGGCCGACGTGCTGCTGGAGCCGCTCACCGAGGAGCTGACCCGGTTGTTCCCGCAGGGCCCGGAGGTACGCGCGTCCACGCTGGGCGCGGACTGCGTGGCGCTGGGAAGCGTCTGCCTCGCCCTGGACGCGCTGGACGAACGCCTGGTGGGCGCCGGCCGCGGCGCGCTTCCGGTTCTGGCCGCTCGCAGCGTCTGACCGTTCGCCTTACCCGTCACCGATGCGTTGACCGGCGTTCACCCGGTGCGAATAATGTCGGAGCCAGGCAAAAATGATCTCCGGTGCTGCCCGGAAGTCCGGTGCGGCTTCAGGAAGAAGGCTCCCAGTGGACAGACGGATTCCACGTCGCACCTTTCTCACCGCCGCCGGTGCGATCGCCACCGCCACCGCCGTCGGCGACATCGCCTATGCCACACCGGCCGCGGCGCAGGACGCACCCGAGTACGTCGACGTCCAACTGCTGAACATCACCGACCTGCACGGCTACCTGCAGCCCACGACACCCGGTCAGGGCAGCGTCATCACCGGCGCCGGTGGCGTGAAGGTGACGGTCGGCGGCGTGGGCTACATGGCCACGCACCTGAAGCGGCTGCGGGAGGGAAAGCGGAACTCCCTCTTCTTCTCCTCCGGGGACAACTTCTCCGGCTGGCCGTTCGAGGTCGACGCACACGCCAACGAGCCCACCATCGAGGCGCTCAACGCGATGGGCCTGGACTTCAGCACCGTCGGCAACCACGAACTCGACCAGAGCGTCGGCTTCCTGGTCGACCACATGATGAACGGCGAGCCCTACCCCGTGTCCGGCCGGGACGACGACTTCCTCGACTCCACCGGGCAACGGTTCCGGGGCGCGAACTTCGACTTCTACACCGCGAACATGGTGTGGGCGGACTCCGGGAAGACGATCCTCCCGCCGTACAACATCGAGTGGGTCGACGCCGGGAACGGCCGCAAGCTGCCGATCGCGTTCATCCACCTCACCGTTGTGGGCACCGAGGTCGGTTCGACGTCGTACCAGCCAGGTCTTCGGTCGCTGTCCGACCTCGACCAGGCGAACAAGCTCGCTGCCGAGCTCAAGGCCCGCGGCGTCAACGCGATCGTCATCAACATCCACGACGGCGGCGTCGCCGGCAACGACTACAACGCCGGCAGCAACCCGTCCGGCCCGGTGTTCCAGCTCGCGGCCAAGGCCTCTCCCGACATCGCCGCCATCGTCACCGGCCACTGGCACTGCCGGTTCAACATGATGGTGCCGGACCCGAACGGCGTTCCGCGCCCGGTGGTGGAGGCCGGCAACCACGGCTCGCTGATCAACGAGATCAACCTCAAGCTGGACCCGGACACCGGCGCGGTGATCCGCGAGCTCACCACCTCGACCAACCACGCCAACACCCGCGACGTGCCGCTGGACGAGGAACTGCAGGACATCGCCGACTACTGGACGGCGCAGGGCGCGAAGCGCTGGGCCACGCCGCTGGCAAGAACCACCGGCGACTTCACCCGCGTTCCGAACGCCTCCGGTGAGTCCACGATGGGCAACCTGGCCGCGGACTTCGCGTTGTGGGACGCGCAGCAGAGCCGGTCCGGTCGGGCCGACCTCGCCCTGGTCGCCACCAAGCCGGTCTCGGGTTCAGTCGCGCTGACCGGAGACCTGTTGTACGCAAAGGGTTCCAACGCCGCCGACGCGGACGGCACCATCCTCTTCGGCGAGGCCTGGGGCGCGTTCGGCTACGGCAACCCGGTGTTGACAGTGACCATGCCGGGGACCATGGTGCACGCGGCGCTGGAGGCCCAGTGGGTCGAGCAGGCCGACGGCTCGGTGAAGTTCGCGCCGTTCGCGGTGTCCCGCAACGTGTTCTACTCCTTCGACACCTCCAGGCCGGTCGGGAAACGCGTCGACCCGGCCGGTGTGCACATCAGCGGCGAGCCGCTGGACCTGAAACGCGACTACCGGGTCGCGGCCCTCGCCTACACCCTCATCGGCGGCGACGGGTACAAGGTCTTCGAGGGCTTCACCGACCCGGTACGCAACGACCGCGACCACGAGGGTTTCGTCGCCTACCTGCGGGCGCACCGCACGATCACCCCCGCACCCCTCAACCGGGCCCGCCCGGTGGCCTAGGACACGCCCTAGAGGTGTGCGACGTCCGGCCCGGTCGGCCACGGGGGACGACCGGGCCGAACGTCTGTCACCGGTGGCGTTCGCGGTCGCGGCGGTCCAGCGCCTCCAGTGCCTCGGCGAAGGGGCGTTCGAGCCAGGCGAGGTGGTTCGCCTCGCCGTGGTGGTGGGTGGTGAGGTCGTCCGGGCGGCGGATCGCGGTGTGGCGTACGTAGTCGCGGGCGCCCTCCACGACCGTACGGATGTAGTGCAGTCCGTCCGGGTCGGCCATCCCCCACGGCCCGCCACAGGCGACGAACACCGGCGAGGTGTGCGCGAACACCCGGCGGCCCCACTCGTCCAGGTGGTTGTCGCTGCCGAGTGCCCGCAGCGCGAGCCAGGAATGGCCGTCGACGCGGACCTCCTCGGTGAGGTTCAGCGCGCGCTCGCCCCGCCCGGCGACGGAGGCGACCACCTCGCCGTTGCAGACGAGTTCCAGGCCGTGCAGCGGGAAGATGCTGGTCACCGCGGCCTCGACGGTCACCGTGCCCGGCCCGGACAGCTCGACCGTGTCGCCGGCCTGCCGCCCGTCCACGGAGAAGGTGAGCAGCGGGCCGCCGGACAGGAACGTCCGTCCCTGCCGCACCGCGCGGCACCAGCCCTCGTAGGTGAACTCCTCGTCCGGGTCGAGCCGGGCGTAGGTGCGGTAGAGCCCCACCGGCACCGAACTCGACATCTTGTCCGTACCGCCGACGAGCGGGATCCGGTAACCGGAGTTGAGGTAGCGGTAGTACTCCAGCAGCGCGTCGTCGCCGTGGGCGAGCATCTCCACCGCGTCCGCCCGCCCGGTGGTGACCAGCACGGCCGGCTCGCCGTTGGGGTTGGGGAAGTGCGCGGCGACGACGGTGCCGCCCTGCGCGTGGGTACGGTCGGCCCAGTCGCTCAACGTCACGTCCAGGGCGCCGCCCAGCTCCGCCTCGTCCGGGCCGTCGCTGGACCACGGCATGACGGGTTCCTTCAACCCCCACAGCAGCATGTGGCCGAGGACGTGCTGGCGGTTCTCCTGGCCGACGTACGTGAGATAGTCGCCGCCGCCCCTGCCGTCCGCACCGTTGGCGCCGATCACCCGGCCGGTGAAGTCCTCGGTGTTGGTGAACAGCGCGCCCCACTGGGCCTGCAGGAGATTGACCACGCGCAGGTCCTCGCCCTGCTGTTCGAGCTGGGCGCCGGCGGTGGACAGGAAGTGCACGTGGGAGTCGCCGGACCACCAGCCCTGCGCCGCCAGGTCGGACGTACGCCGGATCCGCAGCGTCAGCTCCCGCTGGCCCTTCTCGATGCGCACGGTCTCCCGCAACGGTTCGTACTCGAACCCGCGGGCCACGTCGACGACCACCTCACCGCGCGGAAGCCAGCCCTGGCAGGTGCCGTCGACGTAGGCGTAGGTGCGCTGGCCGAGGATGACGTCGCCACCCACGTCGAGGTGCCAGCTGCCGATGTTCTGGTTGACGTGGTTGTGGTGACCGTGCGGCTGGTACGGAACCCCTTCCGGGGAACGGAAGTGCACCCGGCACGGCACCGGGCGTCCGGTCGCGTCGTCGAGCACCTTCACGTGCACCCAGTTGCGGCCCGGGTCGACGAGCTCGACCCGCACCCGGTCGGCTTCGGCGTGGCCGTCGCGTTCGACGTCACCCCACCGCACCCGGCCGAGCTCCTCGCCCTTGCTGCCGACGGTGAGGGTGGCCGACGGGAGGGCGGTGACGGAGGCGTGCGCGGGACTGGTGGCCGGCGGCCAGTCACCGGCGCCGAAACCCGCACGGTCGTTGCCGGTCGGGATCGGCTGCGGGTAGGTGGCCACGCCGCGGTCGACGTCGAGGTCGAGTACGCCGTCCCGCTTCGCGACGTCGGAGTCCTTGACCACCAGCCGGACCGGCCGTCCCGGCGTACGGACGAACGGATGCTCGTCGAGGTGGCCGAGGGTGACGCCGCCGACGAGGAACGGCAGGCCGCGCGGGACGATCTCCAGGCGTTCGATCACGGTGTCCGGCTCGGGGTTCTCCCACTGCCACAGGTAGAACGTCTGCGCCCAGCCCTTGCTGTGCTCGGTCATCCGGAAGCCGGCCATCCCCCAGCGGCCCTCGAACCGGGGCGAGTTGGCGTCGTGGGTGTCGCTGACCGCCAGGAACGGGTCGCGTCCCCAGGCGTGGCCGATGATCTGGATCTCGAAGCGTTCCCGGATCGGCACCTCGACGGTCCGCCCGCCGGCCAGGTGGAAGACGTAGTCGGCGACGTGTCCGCCGACGCCGTGCCCGGCCGGACCACCGGGCTCCAGCAGCCGGTGCGCGACGATGACGTGCCGGGCCGTGCGCCCGATGTCGACCGACACCGGCTGCGAGGGCGCCACGAAGCAGCGGTCCTTCGCGGGGGTTTCGGAACCTACGAGGAACGGCAGGCCGCGCAAGGTCACCTTGCCGAGCGGGGGTTCCTGCTCCGGAGCGCCGAGGATGTCGACGCCTGCGTTGCACACGGACTCGAGCGAGAGTGGTTCGTAGCCGGGCATTGCCCGATCGTAGATCCCCTTCTCCCCCGTGGCGCAAGACTTTTCGGTGTCCGGCCAAGGCCCGCCTCAGTGACCGGGGCTGGAGTAGTGCCTGATCTGCCGGTGGAAGAGCCGGACCGCACCGGCGTACAGCAGCAGTCCCACCGCCGGCGACGCGAGCGCCAGCCAGGTCGGGACGAACAGCTCATCGGTCCGTCCCAGCAGGATCGCGGCCGGGAAGAATGCCGCGTACGCCAACGGCAGCACGAACGTCAGCAGGTAGCCGACCGCCCGCGGCAGCACACTCAGCGGATACGGCCCGAACGTCACGAACACCCGGTCGGCCACGCTCAGCAGCGGGGAGGCGTCCAGCAGCCGGAACGTCGCCGAGGCCAGCGCCAGCATCACCGCCGACTCCACGAACGCGCTGCCGACCACGGCCGCCACCAGGAACGCGACCCGGCCGGCCGTCCAGTCCACCGGCGCGGCCACCGCCGTCACCGACAACACGACGACCCCGAACACCACGTCGCCAACGGCGGTGACCTGGAACTGCCGGGTCAGCAACTGGACCAGCGGGTCGACCGGCCGCAACAGGTACCGGTCGAACTCGCCCCGCCGCACCACGCTCTCGGTCGACCACAGCTGCCCGGACAACAGGCCGTGCAGGGCGTGCCCGGTGGAGCGGATGCCGTACACGAAGGCGACCTCGACGAAGCCCCACCCGCCGATGCTGCCGAACGCGTGCACGATCACCCCGACGAACGCCAGCGACACCGCCTCGTAGCAGATCGCCCCGACGGAGGTGAGCACGAAGTTCGCGCGGTACTGCGTCGCCGCCTTCAGCCCGATCCGGACCAGGACGGCGAACTGCCGCAGCGTCGAAGGCGGCCGGATCGCTTCGCCGGCTTCGGCGGCGCGGGCCGGGGACCTGGTGAGGTCAGCCACCCTGCACCACCACCCGGTGCCGCGCCCGTGACCACACCCACGAGCAGAGCCCGCCGAGCACGACGATCCACAGTGCCTGCACGCCGAGCGCCATCGGCACCCCGCCGGGTGGACGGCCGAAGTAGATCGCCAGCGGGGTGTACGTCGAGGCCTGGAACGGCAGTGCCACGGCGACCGCCTGCAGCCAGCCCGGCATGAACCACAGCGGCAGGATCGCACCCGACATGAACGTCCGCACCACGAAGAAGGTCATGTTGATGCCGCCCACCTCCAACGTCCAGAACGACGTCAGCGCCATCAGCATCGTGGTCAGCTGCGAGACGGCGAACGCGAACAGCAGGCTCACCGCGAACCACCCGGCCGCCGCCGCGCTCGTCGGCGGCGCGAGCCCGCCCACGACCAGGCCGGTGCCGAGGCCGACCAGGACCGTCGGCAACGAGGCGACGACCGCGCCGGTCTGGAAGGCGAGGTTCTGGGTCAGCAGGCCGATCGGCCGGGTCAGGTCCACCCCGATCAGACCTTCGCGCACCCGGGACGCGATCGACTGGTACGGCGAGGTGTTCAGGACTCCGGAGACGGTGAGGCCCAGGACGGCGTACCCCACCGCGGTTCGCACGTCCGATCCGGCGACCGTGCCGTCGTGACCGGCGTAGATCGCCCGCCACACCACGCTGTAGAGCGCGATCTGGACGGCGATGGCCGGGTAGCCGAGCAGGACCGACGTACGGTAGGCCCACGGTGTGAGCATGCCGATCCGCACCTGGCTCGAGACGGCGCGAAGCCGGGAGTGCGTTCCGTGCCGTGGGGCAGGACGTGGGTCGAGTCGCAGGCTGCTCATGCGACGCTCCGCGGCAGGGCGCGCTGTGTGTAGATCCGGCTGATGACCGCCTCCAGCCGGGGTTCGACGACGGACAGGTCGACGACCGCGTGCGCCGCCGTGACCGCCGCGATGATCTCCGGCGCCTTCACCTGGTCCGAACGGAACCGCAGGGTCACCATCGGTCCTTCCCGGGAGACCTGTTCGGCGCCGTCGACCGTGATGTCCGCGGACTCGGCCAGGGTGACGACCAGCTCGCGGTAGGGGCCGTAGCGCGCCATCAGCTCGGTGAGCGCGCCGTCGTACAGCACCCTTCCGTGGTCGATGAGGACGATCCGCCGGCACAGCCGTTCCACGTCCTCCAGGTCGTGGGTGGTGAGGACGACGGTCGTGCCGTGTTCGGCGTTCACCTGCGCGACGAACTCCCGGATGCGTTCCTTGGCCACCACGTCCAGCCCGACGGTCGGCTCGTCGAGGAAGAGCAGCCGCGGCTGGTAGAGCATCGCCGCCGCGAGGTCGCCGCGCATGCGTTGTCCCAACGACAGTTGGCGAACCGGCGCGTCGAGGAACTCGTCCATGTCGAGCAGTTCGACGAGTTCGTGCTGTCTGCGGTCGCCCTCCCGGGTTGGTACGCCGTAGAGGTCGCGGATCGCGCGGAACGACTCCCGCAGCGGCAGGTCCCACCACAGCTGGCTGCGCTGGCCGAACACCACGCCGATGTTGAGCGCGTTCGCCCTCCGCTCACGGGACGGGTCACGGCCCGCGACGGACACGGTGCCGGAGGTCGGGGTGAGGATGCCGGTGAGCATCTTGATCGTGGTCGACTTACCAGCGCCGTTCGGCCCGAGGTAGCCGACCAGCTCACCACTGTGGATGTCGAACGACACGTCGTCGACGGCCCGGATCACCTCGTGGTCGCCGCGGACGTACGCCCGGAGTGCGCCGAGTCGGCCCGCACCGCGCTTCGCCCGGCGGAACTCCTTGACCAGCCCGGTCGCGCGTACGAGCGGGCGCTGGGCGGTCGCGGCCGTTGTGGTCGATGCGGTCGCTGCGGTCGTGGCCTTCGCTGCATCCGGGGGGAGAGACACCGGCCACCCTGACAGCCGGTCCGGCGTACGGCAAGGACTTATCGAGGCGTACCGCCCACTCCTGGTACGACGGAAGGCGATCTGCCGCGAGCGATGGGTGAACCGGGTAGGTGGTGTCACGGCCATCCCTGCTGGGTCGAGAGGCCTGCCCTGCAGGGCGCGGACACGCTTGTTCTACAGGTGGAACACGCACCTGATCGCTCCTAGCGTTCGGGCATGGCGCTTTCCCCTGAGCACTCCACAGCTGCCCTCCCGATGGCCGACCTGCATGTGCACCAGGAACCCACGCCGCACCTCGACCGGGTTCTCGCGCAACGCGAGGGCAGGCCACCGTACGACTGGGCCGCGTGGCGACGGCGGCTGGTGGCGGAGTTCCCGCCCGGCCCGGAGCGGCTCGCCCAGGTCGGCACCATGCGCCCGGTCCCGCTGGAGGTCGACGCCGACGACGAACTGTTCGTCGCGCGCGTCGCCGACGTGCTGTCCGAGCACGCACGTTCCGGCGGAAGCTACATCGAGGTGCGCTGCGGTGGGGACGTCGTACTCCGGAACGGGTTCATGGAACTCTTCCGCCGGGCCGAACGTCAGGTGCAGGTCGACTTTCCGGCCCTGCGAGCCGAGCCACTGGCGATCGTGATGCCCGGTGCGGAGCCGCCTTCCGAGCTGGCCGCCAAGGTCGACGGGTGCGTACGCCTGGCGGGTGAGGGCCTTGCCGGCGTGGACCTGATGTGTTTTCCGTACCACTCGGAGGCGGACTGGACGGTCGCACATCGGCTGGCAGGGCGCTTCGCCGACGCCGGCCTCGGCATCACCGCGCACGCCGGCGAGCTCTCCACCGCCAACATCGCTGCCGCTGCCGCCACTCCCGGGCTGACCCGGATCGGGCACGGCATCCACGCCATCAAGGACCCCGCACTCGTCGACCTCCTGATCGACCAGGACATCACGCTTGAGTGCGCGCTGTCCTGCAACGTGCTGTTCGGTGTGGTCCAGTCGCTGGCGGAACATCCGCTGGTCCGGTTCATCGACGCCGGAGTGAAGGTGACGCTGGCCACCGACGATCCGGTGCAGGTGGGTACGACGATCGGCGCGGAGTACGCCGCCGCCGCGTCGCTCGGCCTCACCCACAACCAGCTCCTTGGGCTGACCCGTAACGCGATCGAGGCCGCCTTCACCACCGAGCAGCGCAGAGCGGAGCTGCTGGCCGAGATCGACGCGGCAGCCGTGTCCGCTGCGCGCTGAGGTCCGGGCCAAGCTGGTTCCCCGTGATTCTTCCGCGGAAGAATCACGCGACCCGAGGGGACTGCCGGCACGAGCCGGCTCGACCACACCCAGGGGCCGCGGGCAACCGAAGTGTGAAAAGTGCGGGTGGCCAGGACCACCCGGAAGCTTCGCACTACCGCGGCCGGCCGGTCCGGTCGGCCGCAGTGTGAAAGCCCGCGGTGGCCAGGACCACCTGCGGGCTTCACACTTTCCAGCGGCGAGCGCCGGCGGCAGGTCGTCGTCCAGCCCCACCTGGTCGTCCGCGAGTCGACGTAGTTGTGCGCCGGGCCGCGGCGACGCGCCGGCCTGCTTGGACCTCGGCTTCTTGTGCCCTACCAGACGTGTGGTGGCGGTGTCGTTCCGTCCAGGCGACATTGCGCGGCTTCCAGGTCGTACTCGATCTTCTCCGGCCGGAACCCGTTGCTGATCGAACGGTGAACGCTGTGGACACTGCGGTGGATCCGGTAGATGCGCAGGAGGTCTTCACCCAGCGTCGCGGCGAGGATCTCGTCGAGCCGGTCGACGGCCTCCTGAAAGCCTTCGCTGGAACGCCGTTCGATGACGAGGTTGTCACGCATGTCGAGAAGTGCGAAGCGCCGGTCACCGCGGGCGATGCCGAAGTTCCAGTCCACGACGGCGGACACCGTGCCGTGGTCGTCGAAGAGAACGTTGCCGAACGAGAAGTCGGTGTGTACGACGTCGTCGCCGGTCATCTCGAACGGCTCGCCGTCGTCGATCTCCAGGAACCGCTCGAGGATCCGCCGGCTTCGTTCGTCGTAGCGGCCCAGCGTTTCCTCCCACGGATGCTCGCCCGCGACGAGCCGGGGGAACTGTGGCGGCGGAGGGACGTCGGGCCGATCGGCCAGCAGCCCGGCGAACCTCTCGTTCGTGGCCACCATCTCCTCGATCAGGCCTGCACTGAATCGCGTCACGTGCTTGCCGGGAAGGCGTTCCTGCACGACCGTCACCATGCCGTCGGCCAACTGCAGGATCACGTCATACCGTGGAACGGGCAGGCCATGAGCGCGGACCATCCGAAGGATCTCGGCAGTGAGGTGCATGTACGCGAGCGGGATGGTCGGGCGGGTGACGACACCTGCTCGCCCGTCCGGCCACCGTACGTAGGCCGCGCTGCTCACGCCGCCGACCTGGTCCGACAGCCCCGTCAACTCCAGCTTGTCACCCGTCCTCTGGTTGATCTCGGCGACGACCTTCGTCGGAGCCCAGGGATTCTCGGACAGGGTGAACTCCAACGGATGCTCGTCCACTGCTTCTCCCAGGATCGTCGGGCATCGAGTCTGCGCAGGGTCGAGCTCGAAGAACAAGTCTTGTTTCTCTCCTCCGCCGATGGTCAACTTGGCGTGGCACATGCCTCAAGGCGCCGGGCTCCGACCTCTCCCCGGTAGCGCGATGGCGGGGCGGGAACCTTGCGATCCACGCAGAGGCAATCACCAGTCCGATCTTCACACCCGAAGTGTATTTTCTTCGATTCCGCTTGTGGGTAAAGGGTTTCCTGTGCACATGAGTCGATCTTGTGCGGTAGACTCGAACGCGTGAGCGACGGCGGTGGATACTTCGGCGACGACCTGGGCGAGGGCCCGGGTCGTCGCCGGGTGCTGCCGGATGGGTTCGCTGATGTGCCGGGTGGGCCGCGGCTTGCGGTGTTGCTCGCTTCGGTGGATCGCGGGGTGTGTAACGGGTTCGAGGTGGAGGAGCGGGCCAGGGCGTGGCGGCGGTTGATCGGCTGGGCGGAGGCCGAGTGCCTGTCGGAGGTGAACGAACTCGCCTACGCCGAACCCGGTATGCCCGACGAGCCGGCGCAGCGCAGTCCCGAGATGGACCCGATGACCCAGGCCGTCCTCGAACCGCTGCTGCGATGGTCGGGCTACCACACCAGCTGGTACCTCGCGCTGGCCCTCACCCTGCCCCGCCTGCCCCGTGTGCGTGCGGCGCTGGCGTCCGGTGGGCTGGAGCTGCCCGACGTGCGGGCGATCGTGGACCGGATCACCGACGCGAAACCCGACCTGTGGGATGCGATCGAGGACGCGATCTTCCCGAAGGTGCTGGAACTTCGGGGCGGGTTGTTGCGGGCGAAGGTGGAGGCGGAGGTCGTGAAGGCCGATCCCGAGGCTGCCGGCAAACGCCACCGCGCCGCGCGGACAGGGCGGAACGTCGCGATCTGGCCCGCCGTGGACGGGGTCGCCGACCTCGCGATCCGAGGCCTGTCCGCTGACCAGGCCGCGGAGGCGTACGGGTACATCGACGCGATCGCACGTGCCGTGAAGTCCGCCGGCGACCCGCGCAAGCTGAGCCAGCTACGTGCGGACGTCGCCTTCTCCCTGCTCAGCGGCGCCGCCGACCTCATCGATTGTTCCGCCCCCACGCACGCCGACGAGCCACACGACCAGGCCGAGCGGGACGAAGGCGCCCAGGGCCAAGCCGCGCAAGACCAGGCCGCGCAAGACGAGGTGCAGGACGACTCTGGGCAGGACGACTCCGGGCGGCGGCCCGCAGAAGACGAGACTCCCCAGGAGCAGGCCGACGCCGAGCAGGTCCAAGACGAGCCGCGAGCCCATGACGACACGCAGCCGGAGAGCGAGAACGCGCAGGCGCACAGCGAGAACGAGGCCGAGACCGAGCAGGGTGGGGAGGGACACTGTGGCGTTCACCGGTTCCCCGACCACGACCTGCACGACAGCTGGTGTGAATGTGGGAACTGTTCTCTGGCGCTAGGGCGTGTCCTGCGGATCTTCGGTGATCGTTCGGTCACGATGTGTGGGTGGTTGGACGGGGTGAGGTTACTGACCGGGCGTGGGCGCGGATTGAGCCGTTGTTGCCGGACGCTGGAACGCCTGGTGGCAGGTGGCGTGACCATCGGCAGGTGGTCAACGCCATCTTGTGGAAGTTGCGTACCGGGGCGCCGTGGCGTGACCTGCCAGAACGCTACGGGCCATGGAAGACAGCCCATGAGCGGTTAAGGAAATGGACCGCGGACGGCACCTGGGACACGCTGATGAGCGAGGTCGTCACCAAGGACGACTCGATCGGTGAGGTCGAGTGGGTGATCAGCGTGGACTCCACCTACATCCGGGCACACCAGCATGCTGCTGGGGCCCGGAAAAAGGGGGCTGCGCGAACTGGATCGAAGACCTCGCCATACCCGGAGAAGCCCTGGGCAGGTCCCGGGGCGGGCTGACCAGCAAACTGCACCTGGCCGTCGACGGCGCCGGGCTGCCGGTCAGCGTGATCCTCACCCCGGGTCCGGCGGGTGACAACCCTCAACTGCTGCCGCTGCTGGATGAGATCTCCGACCTGCGGATTGACGGGGTGCGGGTGCAGGTCGGGCGAGTGCTGGCCGACAAGGCCTACTCCCATCCCTCTACCCGCAAAGCCTTACGGCGCAGGCGAATCAAGGTCACCATCCCCGAGCGGGCCGACCAGATCCAACGCCGCAAACAACGCGGCCAAGCCGGCGGGCGCCCACCAGCGTTCGACGCCGAGATCTACCGGGACCGCAACGTGGTCGAACGCTGCTTCAACCGCCTCAAGCAGTTCCGCGGCCTGGCCACCCGCTACGCCAAAAGAGCCGCCTACTACCGCTCCGAAGTCCTCATCGCCTGCCTCATCCTGCTCCTGCGATGAAGATCCGCAGGACACGCCCTAGTCGGCAGCTGCAGTGTGTGCGGTGCGGCCGCGATGAACGGTGTCCGGGTCCACGACACCGCCGCCCACCACGCCGCCGCCCACCAGGCCGCAGCCCGCAACGCCGAGCCGCCGGGACAGCCCGATCCACCTGATCCACCTGAACCGCCTGATCCGCGGGGTCGGCCTGATCCGCCGACAGACAACTCCACACCGCCACCACCACCGCCGTGGACCTCTTCGCAGCCGAGCTGGGGTCCGATCAAGACGCGCGCCAAGGTGCAACTCAACATGCCGCTGACCACCCTGATGGGCCTGTCCACCCAGCCCGGGGAACTCGGCGGAGTCGGGCCCATCATCAACGAGGTGGCTCGCCGGATCGTGGCGAACCACCTCGACAACCCCGAAGCCCGCTTCAGCGTCGGGGTCACCCACCCGGTCACCGGACGGTTACTGCACCTGCATCCGATCCCGGCGAGGTTCCTGCGCGGACTGCAGGCAGAGCTCGTCCATGCCCGCGACCAGCGCTGCGTATGGATCACCTGCCGAAGACCCGCCGCGACCTGTCACCTGGACCACAACACCGAGTACGCCGACGGCGGAGAAACCTCCGTCGACAACATCGCCCCACTGTGCCCACGCCACCACAAGGCGAAAACCGAGAGGGACTGGAAACTGAAGCAGACCGGGCCCGGCGAACACACCCTCACCGACCCCTTCGGCCGCCAGTACAAAGGCACAGCGCCGGCCCTCACCGACCCGGTTGACGAACCAGCACCCGCCACCGCAGGCACACGGTCAGCTGACGACGACCTGCCACCGTTCTGAGCCGAACCGTTAATCGGTTGACCGGATGGCGGGCCGGGTCGAAGTTGAGGCATGACGACCGAATCGACCAAGACATCGCGGCCGACACTGCGGCCCGCGACACTCGACGACGTGGAACTCCTCAGTCAGATCGTCTACGCCACGTACGTCGCGGACGACCCGGACATGACGCCCGCAGAGAAACAGAGCTGGCTCGACGACTACCGGGTCAACACCCGGGACGAGGTGCTCGGGCGGGTGGAGAACAGCACGACGAACGTGATCCGCCTCGGCGACGAGGGCGTCGGCCGGCTGCGCGTCGTGCGTACGCCCGAGAAGATCTTCATCGGCGGGATCCAGATCCATCCCGCCTTTCAGGGCAGGGGAATCGGTACCGCGATCATCACCACGCTGCTGGAGGAGGCCAGCGGCAGGGAGATACCCGTCGAGCTGCGGGTACACAGGACCAACGGGAACGCCGAGCGCCTCTACACCCGGCTGGGCTTCCGGCGCAACGGCGAGCTCGGCGACGAGTACGTCATGACCACCGGGTAGGGCCGTCAGGACATCTCCACGATCACACCCGAGGGCTCCGGACGGTGCACGTTCGGCAGCGCCGACGCGAGGACGGCGGAGAACACCTGCTTGCTGTGCGCCATCCGCCCGAGCAGCGCCGCCACCGGCTCGGGCTCCTCGACGACCCCGTTGGCGAAGTCCGTCACGTAGCCGAGCAGGGCGTACGGCAACCTGACCTCACCCGACAGCACCGTCTCCGGCCCGCCGGTCTGGCTTACCGCAGCCACGCCCGCCGTCCGTAGCTGCGCGATCTCGCTGCGGGTGTTGAACCTCGGCCCGTCGACGTGGCCGTACGTGCCACTGCCCGCGAACGGAACACCTGCCTCGGGCGCCGCCGCCAGCAACGTCGCCCGGAGGTCCTCGCTGAACGGCCGGTCGAACACCCAGTGGCTGCGCCGCGGATGTCCCGCCGATTCGTACCACGTGCACAGTGTGCCGTCGGGCAGCCGGTTGGACGGGAAGTGCAGGTCGTCGAAGACCACCAGTGATCCGGGCCGCAGGTCGGGGTCGACGGCTCCGCAGACGGTGAGCCCGATCACTGCCGTCGCACCACACTCCACCAGGGCGGCGATGTTCGCCCGGTGCTGGACGTGGTTGGACAGCCGCTCGTGGCGATGCCCGTGCCGGGACACGTGCACCACCGCACGCCCGCGTACCGTCCCGGTCGTCACCTCCACGGTCCCGTGCACGGTGGCGATCTGCCGCTTCTTCGCGTCCCGCAGCTCCGGGAGCTCGTCGTTCCCGGACCCTCCGATGACACCCACGGGTTCGGCGCTCACGCCACCACCTCCGCCTTCCGGCCTTCCCTGCCTGTCGAGCCCGGCCTGTCGCACCCAGTCTGTCGAGCCTCGAACACTAACGTGCACACGTCGTCCGGCGTCGTGTCAACCTCGGCTGGACACTCGCGCCCGGACACCACCAGAAGGCCGCGTAGCCTTGCCCCGTGGATGATTCGCGGCTGCGCGACGGGACCGGCGCGGACCTGCTCGCCGTGACTGCCGGCGTCGTTCTGCTCGCGGCCGCCATCGTGGTGGGACGGGTGCTCCTCGCCCACGGCGTACCCCTGCACGCACCGGCCGCACCGTTGCTCGGTTTCTGGCAGCCACGCGTGGCGGCCACGACTCCGCTGACCTGTGCCGTCGCCGCCCTCGTGATCGGCTACGGCCCCACACTTGCCGGCCGCCTGCGCTGGCGCTGGACGCTGACCGCGGCCTGGGCCACGTCGCTGGCGTGGATCCTCAGCCTGGCTCTGGTGGACGGCTGGGCGAGGCTGGCCGAACGGCTCCCGAAGGACTACCTCGGCGAGATCCCGGCCGCGCCGCCGTGGCCGGAGCTGTTGCGGACGTACGCCGATCGGATCGTCGGCGGGCAGCCCAACTCCTGGACCACCCACGTGGCCGGTCATCCGCCGGCCACGCTGGGCTTCTTCGTGCTGCTGGACCGGATCGGCCTGTCCGGTGGCTCCTGGGCCGCGATCACCGTGATGGTGCTCGGCTCCACCGCGCCGGTGGCGGTCGCGGTCACCCTGCGCTTCCTGGACGGCGAGGACCTGGCCCGGCGTGCCCTGCCCTTCCTGGTCCTCGGACCAACGGCATTGTGGATCGGCGTCTCGGCTGATGCGATGTTCCTGGCCGTGTCCGCCTGGGGCATCGCCCTGCTGGCCGCGGCGATCAGGCTTCGCGGTGTGCCCGGAGTGCTCGCGGCCGTCGGCGGCGGCCTGGTGCTCGGGCTGTCCCTGTACCTCTCGTACGGCCTGGCGGTGTTCGGCCTGGTGGCGCTGGCGGTGCTCGCCGTTGGCCGGCGCTGGCGCCCGCTGCTGGTCGCCGGCGTGGGCGTGCTGGCGGTCGTCGTCGCGTTCACGGCCTCCGGCTTCTTCTGGTGGGAGGGGTACGACCGGCTGGTCGTGCGCTACTACCAGGGCTGGGGTGGCGAGCGTCCGTACTCCTACTGGGTGTGGGCCGACCTTGCGGCGCTGCTGCTGTGCGTGGGCCTGGCGGTGCCGGCCGGTCTGCGGCGGGTGCTGGCGGTGGCCGGACATTCCGTTCGTACGCGAAGCCTCCCGCGCGCCAAGACAGGGACCTGCGCGGTGGTGCTCGCAGTAATGGTCGCAGTGCTGGCGAGCACCCTGTCCGGGCTCAGCAAGGCGGAGGTGGAGCGGATCTGGTTGCCGTTCGCGCTGTGGCTGGTGGCCGCGTGTGCCCTGCTTCCGGTGCGTACGCACCGCGCCTGGCTCGCCCTGCAGGCGCTTACGGCGCTGGCGGTTCAGCATCTGGTGCTGACGAGTTGGTGAGTCCGCGGTCTCTTCGTGACCGAGGCCGTGCCCGCCAGGCCAGCAGCACCGCCGAGCCGGCGAACAGCGCCGCGGTGACCAGCAGCCAGTGCGAGAGGTACGGCGTGACCGGCCGGCCGGTGATGTACTCGAACCCCGGTGGCAACCGCAGGATCAGCGGAGCGAACACGAGAAACAACAACCCGGACAGGACGGCCGGCACCCGCAGGTAGTTGACCGACGAGCGGGACGGCAACGCCGCGGGCCGACGTCGGAGCACCGCGGCCGCGCCGAGGTCGAGCAGGCTGTAGAGGGGTAGCAGTACGAGGTCGTGGCAGACCACGGCGCCCACGAACCACGCCGCCACACCGACCGGGTTGGCGGGCACGAACCGGATCGCGGCATAGCCGGCGAGCGCGAAGGAGGCCACCAACACCAGCAGGTGCAGGGGTCCGGCGCCGTACCAGCGCCACGGTGCACGGAGGTCGATCCGCCTCATCGCCTCACACCTCGAAGGTCCCGTGGAACGTCATCGCCGAGACCCACTTCGTGTTGTGTACGCCGGGACCGTTCGCGACCATGACGCGGGCCGGGAAGCCGTGGTCCAGGGACAGGTCGGCGCCGTTGACCCGGAGCGCCAGCAGGGAACGCGGATCCAGGAGCTGGTTCGCCGCGAGGTTCGCCGAGCCGAACCCGCCGCCGCGCTGCAGCGATTCGACGTGAGCGCCGGCGAGTGTGCCAGGATCCTTCAGACCGGCAAGGCCGACGAGGTCACGTAGCCGTACGCCGGTCCAGTCCTGCACGGTCGACCACCCTTCCACGCAGGCGATCGGCAGCCGTTCGGTGTGCTGGGGAAGGGCGAGCAGGTCCGCGCGCGACAGCCGGACCGTGCGCCGCCCGACGAGGAGCAGCCGCCAGTCCGGGCCCGTCTCTGCGACGGTGATGCCGCGGTAGGCCGCGGTCTTGTTCACCGGGAAGTCGCCGGGCGCCGTGCCCTGCACGCCGCCGCGCGGGGCCAGCAGCGCGAGCCTTCGCAACGGCCCGCCGATCGTCTGCCCGGCCGACATCGCCAGGATCAGCAGCGAGCCGCCGCCTACCAGCGCGAGCAGGCCGCGCCGGGTCATCGTCGGCGGAGCCGGCGCCTGCGCCACCAGGCCGTGGCTGTCCGGCGGCTCGGGGTGGGTGTCGGCGAGGCCGGTCCGCAGTTCACCGCGGAGGCTGCGGGACCGCAGCGCGGTCACCACGATCCGGGTGCGGAACGCCACGTGCACGACCAGAGCAGCCACGAACACCCAGGCGCCGTAAAAGTGCGCGGCGTAGAAGCCGGTGGGAAAGACGTACCAGTACTGGATGTTGACGATGCCGGTCGCGAACTCGAAGAAGCCACCGCCGACGAGGAGGAGCAGGCTGAGTCGTTCGATCGCCTGGGCGGGCGAGGCGACCGGCGGCCACGCGAACAGCTTCGGGATCACCGACCACAGCTTCGCCAGGAGTACGGGCACCAGCGCGAGCCCCACCAGCACGTGCACGCCCTGCGTCAGCCGATAGAGCCACACCGGCCGGGTCGGCCACTCGAACAGGTAGAAGCCGAGGATCCCCCTGCCCGGTGTCGGGTCGTTGAACTTCCCACCGAGCCAGGGGTTGTACGCGTCGTAGGACAACAGTCCGGTGACGAACACGAGGGTCAGCCCCACCAGCAGGACCAGTCCCAGCACGGACGTCAGCCACGGTCCGCGTAGCGGGCTCCGCCAGAACGTCGGCCGGAACGGGTTCGTCCGCGTCGTATCGGGCATCACGCGTTCAGCCCCGCCATCGTGTGGGCGAAGCGGGTGTGCGGAGCCTGCGCGGCCACCGCGACGGCGTCGTCCCAGGTGTCCACATCCCGCAGCGGTGGCAGATCGGCGACCCGCAGACCGGACGCAAGGAGCCGTTGACGGAGCACCGCGCCGGTGTGGGAGACGGACATGGGTACGCCGAACACTGGTGCGGGATCGGGGTCGGCCAGCCCGAGCGCCCAGAACCCGCCGTCCTCGGCCGCGCCCAGGTAGGCGTCGGCACGGGAGAAGTCACACGTCAGCAGGTCCGTCGTGAGCTGCGGGGTGTCCATCCCGACCAGCAGTACCGGGCCGTCCACCGAGGCCAGTGCCGCCGCGATCCGCACGTTGAGCGAGCCCTGCACCTGCGGCACGACCTCGAAACCCGCCGGCACCCACGGTCCGGGCCGGCCCCGCAGGGCGAGCACGCGGCCTCGCGCGGGTGTCTGCCCCACCACCGCCAGGGTGTCCGCGAGTGCCGCCGCCGCCAGCCGGGACGCCTGCTCGGGTGTGCACGGCGGTGTCAACCGGGTCTTGACGTGACCCGGCCGCGGATCCTTCGCCAGGACGACGATCGTCACGTCCGCGGACGCCTTCGGGTCATCGGTCACGGGTGACCTGCCCGAGCACGGCGCGCATGTCCTTGACGGCACGGAACGTTCCACGCACGCTTCCGGTGACCTTCGACCGTCCGCCGACCCGCGGCCGGTACTCCACGTCGACCTCGACCACCCGCCACCCCTGCTCCGCCGCCCGGACGACCATCTCCAGCGGGTAGCCGAACCGCCGGTCCCGGATCCCCAGCGCCAGCAGGGCTTCCCGTGAGGCGGCCCGCATCGGCCCGATGTCGCGCACCCGGACACCCGTGCGCCGGCGCAACGTCCGGGCCAGCACCGCGTTGCCGAGTCGCGCGTGCACCGGCCAGGAACGCCGGCCGGTCGCTCGCCGTCTTCCCAGTACGAGGTCGGCTTCACCGGCCAGCACCGGACCGGCCACCGAGGGCAGGAGGCGGGGATCCAGGGAGCCGTCCGCGTCGCAAAAGGCCACCACTTCCGCGGTCGCGGCCCGCAGGCCCGCGTGACAGGCCGCGCCGAAGCCCCGCTGCGGCTCCCGCACCACCTCGGCGCCGTGGGCACGGGCAACCTCGACGGTCCGGTCCGTACTCCCGTTGTCGACCACGATCGGCCGGAAACCAGGCGGCATCCGGTCGAGCACCCAGGGCAGGGCCTCGGCCTCGTTCAGGCTCGGCAACACGACGTCGATCACCACCTCGACCACGCTACGAGCGACCGGCCGGGCCCAGAAGGCCGAGCGTGCTTACGAAACAGTGACGGGCATCCGGCGGAGCGACCGGAGACCACCCGCGGCGGCGAATCACCGTTAGCGTGGTCGGCATGCGCGTCCTGGTCACCGGCGGCGCCGGTTTCATCGGCTCCCACGTCGCCGAACTCCTCACCGAACGCGGACACGACGTCCTCGTCGTCGACGCCCTCCTACCCGTGGCGCACGGCGCCGAAGCGGCGCAGGCTCCGCTCTCCGCGGCCGAACTGCACCAGGTCGTCCGGGCAAGGATCCAGGACCGCGACGTCCTCGACTCCGTGCTGCCGGGCGTCGACGCCGTCTGCCACCAGGCCGCGATGGTCGGCCACGGTGTGGACCCGTCCGACGCGCCCGCGTACGCCGAGCACAACGACTACGCGACCGCCTGCCTGCTCGCCGCGATGCACGAACACGGAGTTCGCCGGCTCGTCCTCGCCTCGTCGATGGTGATCTACGGCGAGGGTGCCTATCGCTGCCCCGAGCACGGTCCGGCCCGACCGGGACCACGGCGCCAATCCGACCTTGACAGCGGGAAGTACGAGCCGGGATGCCCCGCCTGTGGGACCCCGCTGGCGCCGGGGCTCGTGCAGGAGGACGCCGCACCGGATCCGCGCAGCACCTACGCCGCGTCCAAACTCGCCCAGGAGAACTACGCGTCCGCGTGGGCCCGCCAGTCCGGAGGCAGCGTCTGGGCGTTGCGCTACCACAACGTCTACGGTCCGCGGATGCCCCGCGACACGCCGTACTCCGGTGTGGCGGCGATGTTCCGCTCCGCACTCGAGCGGGGCGAGGCGCCCACCGTCCTCGAGGACGGCCGGCAGTGGCGCGACTTCGTGCATGTGCGCGACGTCGCGCTCGCGAACGCGCTTGCGGTCGAGGCGGGGGCGGACACGGACACCGACACGGACGCCCACGCGGGCCGGTTCGAGGCGGTCAACGTGTGTTCCGGTGAGCCGCACACCATCGCCGACCTCGCCGGAACTCTCGCCGAGGCCTGCGGCGGCCCGGCACCGAGGATCGTCGGTGGAGCCCGGCCCGGCGACGTACGGCACGTGGTCGCCGACCCTGCGAAAGCCGTTGCCACGTTGGGGTTTCAGGCCCGTACCTCGTTCGCCGACGGAGTCCGCGCGTTCGCGACCGACCCGCTCCGTTGAGGGTTGGTGATCCCGGCGGCTCAGGCCGCCAGCGGCAGGCGCACCTCGAACCGGCAGCCCGGCCCGAGGTTGGCCGCCTCGATCCGGCCGTGGTGCGCCTCGACCAGTCCCCGGGCGATGGCCAGCCCGAGGCCGCTTCCGCCCTGCCGGCCGGTGAACTGCTCGGACGGCTCGGGTTCGGGCGAGCGAGCCTGGGCGCCCCGGAACGCCACCTCGAAGACCCGGGTGAGGTCCGCGTCCGGGATGCCGCCGCAGCCGTCGTCGACGAAGACCCAGGCCTCCGCGTCGTCGTGACCCACCTGGACCACGACACTGCCATCCGACGGCGTGTGGCGTACGGCGTTGGAGATCAGGTTACGTACGACGCGGGCGAGTTCGGGTGAGCTGCCGAGCACCGCGGGGCCACCGGCCGCGTGTGACCGGAGGACGACTCCCGCCCGCTCGGCGACCGGACGTTCGGCGGCCACCGCCTCGTCCACGACCTCGGCGAGATCCACCGCCGACAGGGTGAGCCGCAGTGCGCCGGCGGCGATCCGGGAGAGTTCGAAGAGGTCGTCGACCATGCCGCTCAGCCGCTGCGCCTCGCCGGTGATCCGCTGGGCGTACTCGTGCACCTCGCCGGGACGCGACACCACGCCGTCGGCAAGCGCCTCCGACATCGCGCGGATACCCGCCAGTGGCGTACGAAGGTCGTGGCTCACCCAGGCGACCAGTTCGCGGCGGGCGGCCTCGGCGGCGCGCTCACGTGCGCGGGCGTCGCGTTCCCAGACGCTGCGCCTGGCAAGGGATCGGCCGAGCAGCAGACCGGACGGCACGGTCACCGCCGCGACCAACAGGCAGATCACCAACGTGGTGGTGAGAATCGGCGTGAACATGAAGCCACTCACGCCGAGCACCCCGGCCAGCGTGGCGGCCAGCGGCGTCAGCACCAGCACGGTCGCGGAGGCGGTCAGGCCACGGCCCCGCAGCAGGTGCAGGGCGAGGGATCCGAGGAGGGCTACCGGCAGCGAGAACGCCACGGCGTACGGCGCGACGTGCACCACCTCGGTGAGGAAACCGGGATCGGCGGCTGTTGCCGCTGTCAATGCGGGCATGACAGTCACTCCCGGGGCTCGTAGCGGTAACCCACTCCCCAGACGGTGACGATCCGGGCGGGCTTGGTGGGGAGGGGTTCGATCTTCTCCCGCAGCCGCCGCACGTGCACCGTGACCGTGGAGTGGTCGCCGAAGTTCCAGCCCCACACGCGTTCCAGCAACTGCGTACGCGTGAACGCCGTACTCGGGTTGCGCATCAGGAACACCAGCAGGTCGAACTCGCGGATGGTCAGGGCGATCTCGCGGCCGGCGAGCTCGGCCCGCCGGGCTGCCGGGTCGACCGCGAGGTCACCGTCGACGAGGGGCCGGTCCACGTCGGGCGGCCGGTGAGTCGCCCGCGCCGCCTCGGTACGCCGCAGGACCGACAGCACCCGCAACGTGAGCTCTCGCGGGCTGAACGGCTTGGTCACGTAGTCGTCGGCGCCGACCTCCAGGCCGAGCACCCGGTCGTGCTCCTCGCCCAGTGCGGTCAGCATGATCACCGGCAGCGTGGACGCCCGCCGGATCCGCGTGCACACCTCGATCCCGTCGGCACCGGGGAGCATCAGGTCGAGCACCACCAGGTCCGGGGACTCCTCCGCGATGATCGCCAGCGCGGTCTCGCCGTCCCCGGCAAGCAGGACCCGCTGTCCTTCCCGTTCCAGATAACGGCGAACGACGTCGCGTACCGTGACGTCGTCGTCCACCACGAGTACGCACCAGGAAGCGTGCGCGGGCGAATCATCCGGGTTCGGCCGGGCGCTGGTGTCCTGGCGCTGGTCCATGGGCTCCATCATCGCGCCCGGGGGTCCGAGCAGGCCACGACCCGGGCGCGACGTCATCGTTCGGTAATGCGCCGGCCGGGCCGATCCGAGCCGTTCCCGCCCTATCTTCGACGCCGTGCACCCAGATCACGTCCGCGACCGCGGACCCAGAACGCGAGCCCCAGTTGGCGAAACCGTCATGCAGCGATCCGGTGGCGCCCGCGAGCCGGTGGACCTTGCCCGCTGGCTCGCACCGGCGGGCGCGAGCGACGCGGCCCTCCTCGACCCCTGCTCGCGGCCGACGCTCGACGTCGGGTGCGGCCCGGGCAGGATGGCGGCGAGCCTTACCGCGCGTGGCGTGCTCGCCCTCGGAGTGGACACCTCACCCACGGCGGTCGCGATGACCCGCGCGAGGGGCGCGGCCGCCCTGTGCCGGAGTGTCTTCGATCCGCTGCCGGGTGAACGCCGGTGGGGGCACGTACTGCTCGCGGACGGGAACATCGGGATCGGCGGGGACCCCGCCGCGCTGCTCCGCCGCGTCGCCGATCTGCTCGAACCCGGCGGCAACGTGCTGGTCGAGACCCATCCGCCGGGGTACGGCCTGCAGCGGGACCGGGTACGGCTGGTGGATGCGTCCGGGTCCGCCGGGCCGTGGTTTCCGTGGGCCTGGGTGGGTGCCGACGCGGTCGACGCGATCTGCGCCGCCGCGGGTCTTCACCGGCGCTGGTCGGTGTCGAAGGCCGGCAGATGGTTCGCCGAACTCGAGACGGCCGGTTCCGGCTACAAGCGGGGTGCGGGCGCACGAGGTGCGCAACGGTAGGAGTGGTGGACCACATCACATACCAGTTCGAGTACGACGAACGGATCCCGATCGCCTTCATCGGAGCCGGCGGCCACTCCTACCGCAACGTCTACCCGTCCTTCCAGTACGCGCCGGTCGACCTGCGGGCGGTGTGTGACCTCGACGGTGAACGAGCGGCGGACTACGCCCGGCTGTTCGGGGCACCGCGTTCCTACACCGACCACCGCGAACTGCTCGAACGTGAACGGCCGGCCGCGGTCTTCGTCGTCACGTCGTACGACGAGGACGGCCGGGTCCAGGCGACCGACCTCGCCCTGGACTGCATGCGGGCCGGCGCCCACGTCTGGATGGAGAAGCCCACTGCCGCGTCGGTCGCCGAGATTCACCAACTGCAGAAGGAGTCCGCGGCGGCGGGCAGGTTCGTGATGACCGGCCTGAAGAAGATCTTCACCCCCGCGATGGAACGTACGAAGGAGATCATCTCCGCACCGGAGTTCGGCGAGGTGACCTCGATCAGCGTTCGCTACCCGCAAAGCCTTCCCGCGTTCGAGAAACGCCACGACCTGGCGGCGATGCGTGGTTTCCTGGACCACATCTACCACCCGGGCGCGGTTCTGCACTACCTGATGGGCGACGTGCAGGGGTTCGGCTACCAGTGGGAACCGGTCTCCGGCGCCAGCACGGCGTCGCTGCGCTTCGCCTCCGGCGCGATCGGGACGCTGCACCTGGCCGCCGGCAGCGCGGTGACCAGTCCGCTCGAGCGGGTCGAGGTGGTCGGGCAGGACGCCAACGTCGTTGTGGACAACAGCGTCCGGCTCACCTACTACCGGAGGGGCGCGCGGCTCGGCTACGGCCGTTCGTCCTCCTACGTCGTCGACGAGGACCACGCACCGCTGCGGTGGGAGCCGGAGTTCTCGCTGGGCCAGCTCTACAACAAGAACCTCTTCTACCTCGGTTACGTACCGGAGATCCTGCACTTCTGCGACAGCGTTCTGTCCGGAACCCCACCCACCAAGGGGACTCTGGAGGACTCGCTCGCCGTCATGCGGCTGTTCGAGGCCTACCGGACCGTGCCCGCCGGAGCCTTCGTCGACCTTCCCCTTCCCCTGAGCCCGTCGTCGCCGAACGAGAACGGAGCATCCTGATGCCCGACGTCGCCACCGCCCTCGCCAACGTCCCCGACCACGAGATCGAGCAGACGCCCTGGGGTCGCCTCGTCTGGATGGTGTCCGGCCGGCTCGGCAACTCCACCACGATGACCGTGGGCCGGTGTTACATCGACCCCGGTCAGCAGAATCCCCGGCACTACCACCCCAACTGCGACGAGGTTCTGCACGTCCTGCGGGGCACGATCGAGCACAGCTTCGACGACGAGACCGTACGGATGAGCGCCGGCGACACCATCAGCATCCCGCAGGGCGTGTCCCACAACGCCCGCAACGTCGGCCCGGACACCGCCGTGTTCGTCGTCTCGTTCTCCTCCCCCGACCGACAGGTCGTCGGCGAGAACTGACCGCTGCCGCACGATGTCGTACGGCAGCGGCCGGTCGGGCCTGCGGTGTTCACTTCGCCTCGCGTCCTCCGGCTCCTCGGTCGAGGTGGTCCTTCAGGGCGTCGAGCGGGCTGTCCCAGTCGCGGGCCAGGGCGGCCAGGAACTGCTGGGCCACCTGCATCGGCGCGGAACGCAGGCGGTACCGCACCCGTCGGCGTTCGCCCGCCTCGGCGGTCACCAGACCCGCGTCGGTCAACAGGGCAAGGTGTTTGGCGATCGCCTGCCTGGTGATCGGCAGCCGGTCGGCCAGGTCCGTCCCCGTGGCCGGGCCCGCCGAGGCCAGCTCCGCCAGAATGGCGCGCCGGGTCGGGTCGGCCAGGGCGACGAACACCTGCTCGGCGGTGGCCTCGATGTCGGCGGGTTCAGGCCGCATCGAGGTAGTCGACGAGTTCGCCCAGTTCGTGCGCCCAGCCCTCGATGTTGCCCTTGTACGCCGCGTCGTAGGCGTCGTCGGGCAGCTGGGCGAAGCCGCTCTCGACCACGGTGAGCCGGGTGCCCGCCGCGGTGGGTTCGAGCGTGAACTCGACGTAGGTGCGACGCGGATCGTCCTCGGGAAGTCCGGAGATCTGCCAGGTATAGCCGAACACCTTCGGCTCCTCCACCCGCTCTACCCGTAGGTCGGCTTTCTGTCCGCCGTCCCACGTCATCTGCGCCGATCCGCCGGGACGCAGGTCGATCGTCGCCTGATTGCCGAACCAGGCACCCAGACCCTCGGCGGTGGTGAGGGCCGCCCACACCTTGGCCGGCGGGTGAGCGACCTCGACGGTCCGCTCGATGTGATCGGGAAAGCTCATGTGCAACCTCCAGTCAGTGGCAACCGTACGGTTGCCACTGTATGGCAACCGTACGGTTGCGTCAACTGGTGGTTGCGCCCGCCGGGAGAACGCCGGTCAGCTCGCCTCGGCCCGTTCCAGACATCTCCGGACGAACCGCAGGTCGGTGCGGGTCTGGTCGAGCACCTGCTCGTACGGCAGTTCGTAGTGGCTGTGGAACGACAGCAGTCCGTCGAATCCGGTCGTACGCAGGTGGTCCAGGATCTCCGGCCACGGCACCATGCCGTCGGCGAGGCCGAGCCAGTCCGACTGCCAGGCCCGCGCGCCGCTGTCCAGGGTGCCGCCCGCGAACCAGCCGCCGTTCTTCACCCCGACACACCGCAGCCAGGGCCGCAGCACGTCGAACGTCAGCCGCCAGTCCTCCCGGCCGTCCTGGACCACCTGGTTCCCGGGGTCGGGGTAGGCACTGACCGCCGCCGGGTCGCGGCCCTCCAGCAGCACCCGGGTGAGCGCTCCGGAGGAGTGGATCGTGCCGCCGTGCAACTGGATCGCCAGACCGACGCCGTACGACGCGGCGAGGCGTTCGAGCTCGTCGAGGTCGCGCCGCGCCTGGTCTCGGATGCCGTCGTACGGACGGGACCCGTCGTAGTTCCAGTAGCCCAGCCGGATCAGGCCGACTCCGGCCTCCGCGCACGCGCCGAACACCTTCGCGGTGGGGAAGTTCGCCGGGTCGGTGAGGTCGGTCGTCGCCATCGGCACGTCGAGACCGAGCGCCCGCAGGTCGGCCACGGCGCGCGGCAACCGGTCCGCCTCGTCCGGGGTCACCGAGAAGCCCGGCCGGATCAGCAGGTCGACGCCGTCGAAGCCGAGGTCGGCCACGGTGGGTCCGATCTCGTCCAGTCCGCGGGACCCGAACAGCTTGGTGAACAACACTGTGCGCATCAGATGGTCTCCTCCAGCCGGCATGGCCATCCGAAACCCTTACATGTCAGGGACTGGGCCTGCCAGTCCCTGCCCGGCAGTCAGGCGGCGAGGCACGGCATGAGTGACACGAAGGTGGCGCTGATCGGACTCGGCGCCATGACCCAGCGAGTGCATCTTCCTTCCCTGGCGTCGTTCCCGAACGTCGGCATCGTCGGCGCCTGCGACCTCGACCGGCAACGGCTGGACAGCGTCGCGGACCGCTACGGGATCGAGGGGCGCTACGCCGACTACCGGCAGATGGTGGAGGAGACCGCGCCCGACGGGGTGTACGCGGTCGGCCAGCCGCACCTGATGTACGACGTCTGGGTGTGGTGCCTGCAACAGGGGCTCAACCTCTATGTGGAGAAGCCGCTCGGCCTCAGCCGCCACCAGGCCCAGATGCTGGCGACCCTCGCCGAGGAGCACGGCGCGATCACCCAGGTGAGCTTCCAACGGCGTACCAGCCCACTGCTGTCGAAGCTGCGGGACGCGTGCCTGGAACGCGGGCCGATCGTGCACGCGGTGTGCGAGTTCTACAAGTGCGACCCGCGGCCGTTCTGGTCACCGCGCGACCGGATGCTCGACGACGGCGTACACGTCATCGACACGTTGCGCTGGATCTGCGGTGGGGACGTCGAAGGGATCGAGAGTCGCTGCGGGCGGATCGGCGTACCCGACATCAACTGGATCACCGCCACGCTGCACTTCAGCACCGGCGCGACCGGCGTGATGCTGTGCAACTGGGCCAGTGGGCGCCGGGTGTTCCGCGTCCAGATGCACGCTGCGAGCATCGCCTGCGACGCCGACCCGGAGACCGGTGCGCAGTTGTACGCCGACGGCGAGATCGAGCCGGTGGAGTACGACGCCCGCTCGGTGGCCGGCAGCGAGGAGCTCCATGTTTTCGGCGGGTTCCGGCAGAAGAACCGCGAGTTCGTCGACTCGCTGCTGGCCGGACGGGAGCTGACGAGCTCGCCGTTCCGGGATGCCGTGAAGACGATGGACGTCGCCGACCGGATCCTCGCCCAGGCTGCTCTACGCGGGGACTGAACCCGAGCGTCGTTGCGGCACTAATCGTCGGCGGACGTGCGGGCGGCGCGGATGCGGGCGAGTTCGGCGCTCTGCTCGGCGGTGAAAGGCCGGAGGACGCAGAACTCGTTGCCCTCCGGGTCGGTCATCACCACCCACGAGGCATCCGCGTCCTGACCTACCTCAGCCCGGGACGCACCCAGCGACTCCAGCCGTGCCACCTCGGCGGCCTGGCCCTCCGGGCGCAGGTCGAGGTGCAACCTGTTCTTGCCTGCCCTCTCGTCCGGCACCCGTACGAACAGCAGATCCGGCGCCACGCAGTCCCAGATCGAGCCGGCGGGGGGTTCCAGGGCAACCTCGTTGGGAGTGTCGTGGGTACGCCGCCAGCCGAGGGCCGCCTCCCAGAAGGTGGCCAGCCGGCCGGGGTCCGCCGAATCGACGACGACGCACTGAATGGTGAGAGTCATCCGGCCACCCTGCCGGGAGCCGGGTGCGGCAGGCAACCGGATTGCGCCGGGCCGGGACCGCCGGACACCCTCACGACGTGCGGCGCAGGGCGCGGGCGGTGGCACGTACGTCCGCGACGAACAGCCCGGGCTGCTCCCACGCCCCGAAGTGCCCACCGCGCGGCGGTTCGCTCCAGTGGACGATGTTGGTGAACCTGCGCTCGGCCCAGCGGCGGGACGGGCGCGGCGCCTCCGCCGGAAACACGCTGGCCCCGGTGGGGACGGCGATGGTGTCGGCGGTGGCGGAGGTGAACCACGGGGCCACCTCGTCGATGCTCTCCCAGTACAGCCGGGCCGAGGACGCCGCCGTACCGGTGAACCAGTAGATGCTCAGGTCGTCGAGCATCTGGTCACGAGTGAGGCCGCCGCTGCTCCGATCGGCCCACAGCCACAGCTTCTCCCCGATCCACCCGGCCAGGCCGGACGGTGAGTCGACCAGGCCGTACCCCACGGTCTGCGGCCGGGTGCTGTGCATCGCGGAGTAGCCGCTTCCCGTTCGGGTGCGCTCGTCGAGGTCGTCCAGGGCCGAGCGCTCGGCGTCGGTGAGATCGGGCGCATCGCGGTCGGGCGCGGCCAGCGGGGGCACGAGGTGCAGCCCGAGCAGCCGGTCCGGTCGCTGCAGGGCGATGCTGGTCGAGATGCTGGTGCCCCAGTCACTGCCGGCCGCGACGAAGCGGTCGTAACCGAGGCGGGTCATCAGCTCACACCAGGCGCGGGCGATGCGGTGGATGCCCCAGGCGGTCGTGGACGGCGTACCACTGAACGCGTAGCCGGGCAGCGAGGGCACCACGACATCGAAGGCGTCGGCGGGATCCCCGCCGTGCCGCTCGGGATCGGTGAGCGGTCCGATCGCCTGCTCGAACTCGCAGAACGAGCCCGGCCAGCCGTGAGTGAGCACCAGCGGCGTCGCGTCCGGGCGCGGCGACCGCACGTGCAGGAAGTGGATCTGCACACCGTCGATCTCGGTGCGGAACTGCGGGATCGCGTTGAGCCGGCGTTCCGTCGCGCGCCAGTCGTAGCCGTCCGCCCAGTACGCACACAGCTCCTGCAACTGCCGCAACGGCACACCCTGCGACCAGTCGCCCACCGGTTCGGGTTCGGGCCAGCGCGTCCGCGCCAGCCGCCGGCGCAGATCGTCCAGGGCCGACTGTGAAATCTCGATCGTGAACGGCTCGATCATCGGCGCGGCAACTTCCTTCCTGCCCAGGTGTGAAACGTCCACCCTAGAACGAGGTTGAGCCACACCGAGGTCCCGGCCCGCCGAGGCCTAACTCCGCCAGGATCCGTCGCGCCCGCGCCACCCGGGGTCGGGTGCTCCCCCGTGCGAGCACCCGACCCGTACACCCGACGTGCTCAGGCCGGCTGGAGCTTGCCCTTGAACATCAGCAGGGTGGTGAAGTTGTCGGCGTACGGCGCGTTCAGCATGATCGGGTCACTGTCCGGAGGCCACTCCTTCACGCGTACGCCCTGCAGGGCAGGGTTGTTCCCGTAGCGCTCCTCGATCGGGATGATCGGGAGCAGTTCGTTGAACGCCCGCGCGGCGATCGCAACGTTCTGCCGCTGCTTCTTCTCGTCCAGCCCGGCACCGGCGTCGTGCACCACCTTCTCCAGGTCGACCTTCCCGAACGCCTTGGTGTTCTGGGTCAGCGGGAACGCGATTCCCTTGCCGCCCTGGTTGGCGGCGATCGGGATGTTGTGGGTGAAGAACGCGGCCACGAAGGAGAAGTGCGGATGCGGCGCACTGGACGCACCCCAGCCCTGCATGGCGAACTCGAACCGCCCCTTGTCCAGGTCGATCGGCTGCTGGGTGAACGTCACACCCCGCATGTTGAGCTGGATGCCGAACTTCTTGAGCTGCCGGGTGATGCTCTGCGCCGCGGCCACGTAGTCGAAGTACTCAGCGGGATAGTTGATCTCGTAGGTGGCCGGTTTCCCCTGCGGGGTGAGCCATTTCCCTCCGCGCCTGGTCCAGCCCGCGGCCGTCAGGATCGACGCCGCCTGGTCCTGGTCGTGCTCGTAGTGGTTCAGCCGTGCCTGGTCGGCGTCGGAGAGCCACTGGGGCACCAGGATGTCGGAGAACCCGGCCATCAGCTGTACGGGCTTGTAGGAGTCGCCGCCGACCTCGGCGGCCAGCCGGCGGTCGATCGCGTGCGCCAGACCCTGCCGGGCACGGACGTCGCGGAACTCGGGAAGCTTGTCCAGGTTGAGGAACAGCCCGCCGCCGGCGTAGGTCGGCGGGCGAATGATCCGAAAGCCCTTGCTGAGCAGCTCCTTCTCGGTCGCGGTCGGGAAGCCGTGCGTCGCGTAGTCGACGTTCTTCGCCAGCACCACCGGCGTGACGTCGGTCGTCTCGCCGTTGAAGACCGTGATCGTGTCGAAGTTGATCCGGTCCGCTCCCCATCCTTTGTCGTTCTTGCGTAGCGTGAGCTGGGCGTTGGTGATGCTATTGAAGTCGTAGCGGAAGGGGCCGCTGGTGAGCACCTCCTTCTCCGGGTTCTTCGGCCGGTACGCCTGCAACTCCTCGTTGAGCTTCTTCCCGTCCGCGTCGTCCAGGCTCCCGCCGCCGGAAAAGAGATCCGTTGCCCGCTTGGCGAAACCTCCGTACATCGCGTGCGGGAACACCGCCGCTCGCACGACGTACCGCTCCACCACCGTCGACGGGTTGTTCATGGTGAACACCACGGTGCGCTCGTCCGCGGCCTCCAGCTTGGTCACGAACTCCCACTCCGACTGCCGCATCACCCGCCGGCACCAGAAGGTCGACAGCACGTCCTGGCTGGTGATCGGCGAACCGTCGTTCCAGGTGAGCCCGTCCTTGATCGTGTACAAGAAGGTGCTGGTCTTCTCCTCGAACCCCCACTTCTGCCCCAGCAGGGGTTCCCACTTCTGTTCCTTCCAGTACCACATCCCGCCCGGAAGGAAGATCAGGTCGAGGTACATGCCCAGCCCGATCGCGTCGGTGACGCCCGACATCAGGTTGAAGTGGCCCTTCGGCGGCACCTGGTAGGGCCAGGCGCCGTGGAACTCCTGCGCCTTCCCGGACTTCCCGTCACCGCCCTGGCCGCGTGGCTCGGCGGCGCAGGCAGCCGTGCCGGCCGCTGCTGCCGTTCCCACGGCACCGAGGCCGACGAGTTCCAGCAGCCGCCGCCGGGAGAGGTTCCCTCTCGACGTGTCCCGCACAGGGAGAGCCGGCATCGTCATCCTTCCGTCCGCGTCGCGGCCTGGGCACGTTGCGCCCGGGCGGTCGTCTGCTGCCCGGCGCGCCAGGGGTACTCCCTGGGCACCGCCACCGGCTCGCGTGGTGTGCCGCCGCCGACGATGTAGGCGCGCCGGTGGTCGTCGGAGTGGTTGGCCGACGCGTAGTGCACGGTCCGGTTGGTGTGGATGGTCGCGCCGCCCGGCGGGAGGGGGCAGGCCACGGCGGCGGACACGTCGATCGTTCCGGGCACCACCTCCAGCCCGTGCACGCGCGGGTCGCCGCCGATCGGGCGGTGCGGCAACACCTCGCCACGGTGGGAGCCGGGAACGAACTGCATGCAGCCGTTGTCGACGGTGGCTTCCTGCAGCGGGATCCAGATACTGAGCGAGCGGTAGGTGTACGCCGGATCCCAGTACGCCTCGTCCTGGTGCCAGGGTGTCTCCGCACCGTGGCGCGGCGGCTTGTTGATGGCGTGGTCGCCGCCCATCGTCGCGGTCGGCCCGAGAAGTGCCGCGAGGACGGCCAGCACCCGCGCGACGGTCTCGCTGCGCAGAAGCTCCGGTGCGTACTGCGACGGCTTCAGGATCTGCGGCAGCCGGGCCGCGCTGTCGTCCTCGTCCGCACCGGCGAGGTCGAACTGGTCACCGGCCGAACGCCCCGCCCGGTCGGCGAAGAGCCGGTCGTAGATGGCCCGCATCCGCTGCACCTCGTCGGCGGAGATGAACGA
Source organism: Actinopolymorpha cephalotaxi (assembly GCF_013408535.1). Lineage (NCBI taxonomy): Bacteria > Bacillati > Actinomycetota > Actinomycetes > Propionibacteriales > Actinopolymorphaceae > Actinopolymorpha > Actinopolymorpha cephalotaxi. The sequence goes on along the minus strand of NZ_JACBZA010000001.1, from coordinate 6,319,452 downwards.
CTCCAGGGCGAGGAAACCCTGCTCGTGGTAGCGGTCGACCTGCTCCGCGGTGAGGTTCGCCTTGTTCGCGTCAGCCATGCACCGACGGTATTCACGTTGTGGCGGAAGGGAATCCTCGTCGCTGGCCGCTACCGGCGTTCGTACGACCGACACCGGCGTCCGTCACATTCCGCACGTCCGTCGCGTCCGTCACGTCGGTCACGTCGGTCACCTGCCACCGCTGGTTGGGTCCGGCGTTGGGCGGCCACACACCGACTGCCGAGCCGTCGGCCATCGCCTGGCCGGTGACCTCGATGTTCCCCGGCCCGGCGACACTCGCCATCGTGTAGGTGCCGTCACCGGTCGTGGACAGGTACCACCGTGCCGCCTCGTCCGGGGTCTCCTGCGCCGGCTCGAGGACGAGCGCCCCGGACCGTACCGCCACCTGCCGGCCGTCGTGTGCGCGCAGCTGGTGGTGCTCGCGGTTGGTCCAGCCGCCGGTCAGCCGGGTCACGGTCCACAGTTGGTCGTCGCTCGCCACGTCGGTGGTCCGGACGACCAGGCCGTCCCGTCCCGACCGATCGACGGCCAGCGACCTGCCGCACTGGACGCCGACGAACCGGTAGCGGTGCCCGTCCCGGAAGGTGGCCGCGTCCTCGGCCACCCCCGCCACGTCGGTCACGACCAGTGTGGTGACCGACCTCGCCGGCACCCGTACGTTCGTCTCCACGCCGTCGACCGGGACCGGGGCGCTCGCCCGCAGGGCGCCGGACCGGTCGGTGACGATCGCGGTGACGGTGGCGCCCGGTCCCACTGTGGCGAACTTCGACAGGTCGAGCAGCAGGTCGCGCGGGTCCGGCGTCGGGTTGGTGTGCACGAGGGTGATGGTGTGCGCGCCGGGGCGGATCGCCGCGACCGTGTTGGCGTCGTCGACCTTCACCAGGTGGTCACCCGGCCGGATGTGGTGGGTGAAGTTGCGGGCGGTGTTGAACTTCTGGTTGGTATGCACCGGGCAGGTCCGCGACGTGTCCTCGCCGGTGCAGTCGAACGGCACCTGGATCTCGCCCCAGTTGCCGCCGAGGTCTCCCTGGCCGCCGGGCGTCATGTTGTCGTAGTCCTCGACCGGCTGCCAGAACACCCAGGCCGAGGGTTCGAGCTCCCGCAGGTCGTCGGTGATGTGCTGGGCCAGCCCCAGCCCGGGCTCCATGTCCTCGAAGTCCTGGCCGTGGCCCCAGTCGCCTTCGACCTCCGACATCCACAGTGGCTTGCCGTCGGACTTGGCCAGGTCGCGGACCGCGGTACGCCGGGCGGTGGCGTACGTGTGCACGTTCATCCTGCCCACCGCCGCCTTCACGTCGGCGGGATAGCTCGTCCAGTTGCGTACGAAGATCGACGGATTGGTCTCGTCCATCGCCGCGATCCGGGCCTCGGTGGCCGAGCCGGCCAGGGCGTCCGCGAGCGCGTGGACGACCCGCTGCTGGAGCTCTGGGCCGAGGTGGGCGCCCTCCTGGCGTACGCCGACCGGCCGCCCGTCGAAGCCGAGGATGGTGACCCAGTGGTTCGTGTTCGGCTCGTTGAACGGGTCGATGCTGTCGACCCTGATGCCGTGCGCGGCCTCCAGGCGCTCGGTGACCCCAACGACGTAGCGCGCGAAGTCGTCGACGCTCGTGGCCTTCAGCTGGTCGTTCCAGGGGAGGAACCCGCCGGACACGTAGCCGGACCGGGTCATGAACCACGGCGGGGAGTTGGCGAACGTCTCCCACTTCGTGACGTACGGCCTGATCCGGTCCACCCACCAGCGCTGCGTGGAGTCGGCGTCGACGTTCCAGTCGGCCGGGTCGTCCGCCGACCACCAGTCGACGTCCCCGCGGGTGGTGCCTTCCGGCGCCTGCCACCAGCCCTGCACGGCGCCGCCGGGGCGGAGGTAGTCGCGGACGTCGGGCGCGTTGCCGCCGCCGATGTTGTAGCGGGCGATGGTGAGGCGGAGCCCGTCCTCACCGAAGACCAGCCGCACCAGCGTCTCCCGCAGCTCGTCGGGGTAGTCGCCGGTGGCGTTGGCGAACCAGACCAGGCTGGTGCCCCAGCCCTCGAACGCCGGATGCTGGTACGACGGGTCCGGCCGAACGGTCACCATGGGGACAGTGTCGCCCCAAGTAGCCCAGGATCAACCACTGCCGGGCGCCCGGCCGAGGCCGGTCTCCAGGGCACGTCCGATCCGGTAGAGGCGGGCCTCGCTCCACGCCGGACCGCTGAGCTGCAGGCCGACCGGCAGGCCGTCGCGGGAGAGGCCGCAGGGTACGGACAGGCTGGGGGTTCCGGTCACGTTCGTCGGTACGGCAAGCCGGGTCAGCGCCCAGCGCACCGTCTCCTCGACGCCCGCCGCGTCGGTGTCGACCTGGCCCAGCCGCGGGGCGGTGACCGCGACACTCGGCGTGGCCAGGGCGTCCACCCCGTTCACCCCGCCCGCGGCCATGAGCCGGGTGAAGGTGCGCCGCGACTCCCCCAGCAGCCGCAGCGCCTCGGCGTACTCCCAGCCCTCGATCGCGCTCCCGTCGAGCAGCCGCTGCCGCACGATCGGATCGAACAGTTCCGGGCTCGCGTCCAGCCGCTCCCGGTGGATCGCGTACGCCTCGACGCTGATGACGGTCCGGTGCGCGTCCCGGAGCGCGGCGAGATCGGGAAGGCCCGGGAGGCCGGGGAGGCTGACCGGCCGGACGGTCGCGCCGAGGTCGGCCAGCGTGCCGATCGCGGCCCGCACCAGGCGGTCGACCTCGGGGTCGAGGTGGTCGAAGTAGTAGCCGTCGGGGACGCCGACCGTGAGCCCGCGGACGCCGAAGTCCAGCTCGCGGGTGAAGTCCTCGTCGTCGCGCCGTAGCGAGTCCGGGTCCCGGTCGTCGTACCCGCACAGCACCCCGAGGACGCGGGCGTTGTCGCCGACCGTCCGGGTGAGCGGGCCGATGTGGTCGAGGGTCCACGACAGCGGGAAGGCGCCGTACCGGCTGATCCGGCCGTACGTCGGTTTCATCCCCACCACGCCGCACAGCGCCGCCGGGATCCGGACCGAGCCGCCGGAGTCGCTGCCGAGCGCGGCGGCACACATGCCGGTGGCCACCGCGACGGCCGAGCCGCCGCTGGACCCGCCGGCCATCCTGCCGGGGTCGTGCGGATTGCGTACGGGACCGAAGCAGGAGGCGTCCCCGCTCGGCCCGAACGCGAACTCGTGGGTGTGCAGCTTTCCGATCACCACCGCACCGGCGTCGCGGACCCGGCGTACGACGTCGGCGTCCTCGTCCGGCACCCGGTCGCGGAAGAACTCCGAGCCGACGGTGGTCCGGACTCCGGCGGTGTCGAAGATGTCCTTCACCCCGAACGGGATCCCGTGCAGCGGGCCCCGCCAGTGCCCGGCCTGTAGTTCCGCGTCGGCGGCCTCGGCGTCCCGCATGGCACCGTCGGCGAGCAGGGTGACGACGGCGTTCAGGTGCGGGTTGGCGGCCTCGACGCGTTCCAGGGCCGCGGCGGTGAGCTTCGCCGACGTGGTCGTTCCGTCCCGCAGCCGGCGGGACAGCTCGGCCAGGTCTCCCTCGAAGTCGCCGCCGACGTCGCTGCTCGTTGTCATTCCGCACCACCTACCGGAGCCGTCGGCCGCTTGTCGAGCAGCCTCGGCGCACCCGGTCGGGATCGGCCGCCATCGGCCGCCATCGGACGTCTTCGGCCGCCATCGGCCGACGTGCCGCCCCCACTCTTGACGGGATCCGTGCCGGACCGGACCGTGTGGGACTGTGTCTCCAGCGAAGACTCCAGCGCATCGTGGGCCGTCGAGTGAGTTCCCCCGCCGACGCACCCTGTTGAAGGCCTCGGCCGCCGTTCCGGCCGCCGCCCTGCTGGGCAGCGCGTCGCCGGCGCGCGCCGCCCGGCAGAGCCCGTTCGTCGGTACGGACGGAACACGTTTCACCCACAACGGCAGGCCGTTCGCCGTCGCCGGCTTCAACAACCACTACCTCGGCTGGGGTACGCGGGCCGAGGTCGACGACGTGCTCGAGACCGCCAAGCGGTCCGGCGCGAGTGTCGTACGGACCATCCTGCACTCGGTGATCGGGTCGCCCGACGGGTCGGTGCCGTCCACCTGGAACTGGCAGAGCACCGCCGACGCCTCGAACATGGGCATGCACGGCACCTACCTGATGTCGTGGGACGCGGGTCGCGGCACCTGGGCATTCAACGACAGCGCAGTGAACGGCCTCGGCCGCTGGGACTACGTGATCTGGAAGGCCGAGCGGCTCGGCCTCAAGCTCGACATCGCGCTGATCGACTTCTGGCAGTGGGCCGGCGGAGTCCAGCAGGTGTGCCGGTGGTTCCTGCCCGACTACAACAGCCGGGCCTACAAGGACGAGCCGGCCGTCTTCGCCTGGGACCTGATGAACGAGCCGGAGGCCGACAACACCAGGTTGACACCCGACGGCACGCCGCTGTCGGAAGACTGGATCTCGCGGATGTCGGCGTACGTGAAGTCGATCGACGCCAACCACCTGGTGTGCGTGGGCGGCGAGGGCTTCTACGACCGATCCAGCTTCGTCGATCCCGGCCGCGAGCTCGCGATCCCCACCATCGACTTCGGCACCTGGCACACCTATCCGGACTACCACGGCCTCACTCCCGCCCAGGTCGTCGAGCTGATCCACCGGCACGGTGAGACAGCGCGCCAGGCCGGAAAACCCATTGTTTTGCAGGAGTTCTCCTACAGTTCCCTGCACGAGGACCAGCCCGAGGCGCTGCGCTCGTGGGTGGAGGCGATCGCCGCGGACAGCTCCTGCGCGGGCTGGTTGTACTGGCGGCTCGTCGGACGCGTCACGCCGGCGCCGACCCGGGCCTTCCCCGAGGCGGAGAACGACCCGCCGACCGTGTTCGCACCGGACAACGGCGAACACTTCGACGTGGCCGCAAACCCGGACGCGACGCCGGCCAACGTGTGGAGGTCGTACCAGGTCCTGGCCGGCGCCGCGCGACAGCTCACCCGCCCGAACCAGCCGCAGGCACCTGCCCGTAGGTGAGCGCGTGCATCGGCGTCAGCTGCACCGAACCGATGTGGGTGAAACCGTGCCGGGCAAGGAGTTCGTCGTACGTCGACCGGGGTACGAGCTGGTCGTCGATCTGCGCCTCGAAGAACTGGATGCCACACATCACCTGACCGGGCGGGCTCCGCAGCCCGGCGTCGGAGTCCGGGAACGGGAAGTCCGAGATCACGAACCAGCCGCCGGGTTCGAGCGCGGCGGCGACGTTTCGGGTGACCAGGTCGGCGTCCCGGCACTCGTGCATCGAGATGTTGTTGACCACCAGCCCGGCCCGCTCGTCCAGGACCATGTCCTCCAGCGGACTGCACACCAACCGGACGCGGTCCTCCAGCCCCGCGGCGCGGATCCGCTCGCGGGCCAGCTCGACCGAGTGCCGGTCACCGTCGACGCCGACCACGGTGCAGTTCGGGTAGGTGGCCGCCAGCCGGACCAGTCCCACACCGGACCCGCACGCGGTGTCGACGATGCGGCAGCCGTCGGTGAGCCGTTCGGCCAGGCCGGGCACGTGCGCCAACCCCGCCGGGATCAGCCGGGTGTAGAACGGCGTGCCGGCACCGGCGACCCCGTTGATCCAGTCCGGAGTCGTGTCGTCCCACCACATCCGCCGACCACTGGCGAGGTTCTCCTCGAACCGGCCGAACATCTCCGGTGCGTCGCAGACGAGGAACACGTCGCCGAGGTAGGCGGGTGAGGAGGTGTCGAGGAGCAGGGTGTCCAGGTGGGGTTCGAGCTCGAACCCGCCGTCGCCGTCGCCGTCGCCGCTGCGGGCGAGGATCCCGGCCGCGAACGCGCTCCGGCACCACACCGAGACGTAGAACGGGTCCAGGCCCAGGCCGGCGGCGAGTTCGTCCGCGCCGATGCCGGGCCGGTCGGCCACGGCGCTCAGCAGCCCGGCCCGCAGGCCGATCACCACCGTGCGGTGCGCGACATATCCGGCGATCCTGGACAACAGCACGGGCGCCTGCTCGGCGAGGGTGGGCTGCGTGGTGGTCGTCCCGGGAGTCTGCCCGGGAGTCTGCTCGGTTGCCTGGACGGTCGGGATGCTCATGATCGTGCCTTTCGTACGCCGGTATGCCGTCGACACGATCGTCCGGTCCGGCGCGGGCCCGCCCCCAGTACTCGGTCTGTACCTGGGCAGTACAACTTCTGTACCGGCATTGCGCTCCCGAGGGCGGGCTCGCAACACCTACCCTCGACGGCATCGGCGGAAGGAGTACGGCCATGCCGACCAGCTACGGGCAGTTCTGCCCCGTCGCCAAGGCCATGGAGTTGCTGGACGAACGCTGGACGCTGCTGGTCGTTCGCGAACTCGTGGCCGGCAGCCGGCACTTCAACGCGTTGCGGCGCGGCGTCCCCCGGATGTCGCCGGCACTGCTGTCCAAGCGGCTGAACACCCTGGTGAGGGCAGGCGTGGTCGAACGCCGCCAGGCCGGCAACCGGATCACCTACGAGCTGACCCCGGCGGGCCGGGAGCTCGAACCCGTCATCGACGCGCTCGGCCGGTGGGGTATCCGCTGGGTCCCCGAACTCGGCGACGCCGACCTCGACCCGCACCTGCTGATGTGGGACATCCACCGCAACCTCGCCTACGACGCGGTCCCGGACTCCCGGACAGTGCTGAAGTTCAGCTTCCCCGACGTCACCGACGCGCCCCGCGACTGGTGGCTGGTCATCACCACCGACGGCGTGGACGTCTGCGACCACGACCCCGGCTTCGACGTACTCGTCACCGTCGAGACCTCTCTGCGTACGCTCACGCAGGTGTGGCGCGGAGACCTCACCTGGACCGCGGCGCTGCGTTCCGGCGACCTCGACGTACGCGGAGATCCCAGCGCACGCAGGGCATTGCCGCGCTGGCTTAAGCTTTCACCGCACGCCTCCACCCCTCGCCCCGCATAGCTCCGCGCTATCACCGGCACCCAAAGGAGGATCGGTGACATCGATCAGGATCGACCTCGACCGCACCCTCGGCAACGTCGACCGGCGCATCTTCGGTGGCTTCGTCGAGCATCTCGGACGTTGTGTCTACGGTGGCATCTACGAGGAGGGTTCACCGCTCTCCGACGGCAACGGCTTCCGGCGTGACGTCCTCGGGGCGGCCAAGGACCTCCGAATGCCTCTGTTGCGTTGGCCCGGCGGCAACTTCGTCAGCGGTTACCACTGGGCGGACGGCATCGGCCCGCGAGGCGAGCGGCCGCGCCGGCCCGACCTGGCGTGGAACACCGTCGAGCCGAACCACTTCGGCACCGACGAGTTCATGACGTACTGCCGCGAGCTCGGCACCGAGCCCTACCTCTGCCTCAACATGGGGACCGGCACGCTCGACGAGGCCCTCGCCTGGGTGGAGTACTGCAACGGCTCCGGAGACACCTACTGGGCCGACCGCCGGAGACAGAACGGCCGCGAGGAGCCGTACGCCGTCCGCTACTGGGGTCTCGGCAACGAGATGTGGGGCGACTGGCAGATCGGCAGCCTGTCCGCCGAGGAGTACGTCGCGAAGGCCGTGCGCTGGGCGAAGGCGCTGCGCCGGCTCGATCCGGAGATCGTGCTCGTCTCCTGTGGACAGGACGGCTGGTCGGAGTGGGACCGGATCGTCATCGACGGCCTGGTGAAGCACGTCGACTTCCACAGCATCCACATCTACACCGGGTCCGACGACTACTGGACCAACGTGCTCGAACCCCACCAGGTCGAGCGTGCGCTGCGGACCTGCCAGACGTTGATCGACCGGGCACGCCACCTGCAGCAGGTCGACCGGCCCGTGCACGTGGCCTACGACGAGTGGAACGTCTGGTTCGCCGGCCGCGCCAACCGGGACGAGCACTACTCCCTGGCGGACGCGCTCGCGGTGGCGACGTACCTCAACGCGTTCGTACGACAGTGCCAGTCGGTGCGGATCGCCAACCTCGCGCAGATGGTCAACGTCATCGCGCCGATCTTCACCGACGAGAACGGCCTGTTCCTGCAGACGATCTACCACCCACTGCGGCTGGCGGCCGAGCACACCCAGGACGTCGCGCTGGACGTACACGTCGACTGCGACACGGTTGAGCACACCGACGCACGCGACGCCGCGCACCGCATCGCCGACCTGGGACCATTCCCACTGCTGGACGTGGCGGCCACCCGCGACTCCGACCGGAGCCGGGTCGTGGTCTCGGTCGTCAACCGGTCACTCGACGAGCCCGTCAAGGCGACGCTGGAGGTCGCGGACGCCGCGCCGTCCGGGCGGGTGGTCGCCCGGGTCGTCACCGGTGACGACGTGGACCTCCGCAACTCCTTCGACCGGCCCGACGCGGTGACGGTCACCGAGCACACCAGCACCGGCTCGGGCCTTGTGCAGTACGAGTTCCCGCCGCACTCCTACACCCAGCTCGACATCATGATCGGAGCGCAGTAGCGAACGAACCACCAGGTGCCGGCAGCCCAGGTACCCCCACGGGGGGACACCGAGGTCCCACCGTCGGAGGTTTCCGGCCGCGGGCGGGCGTTCGTACGGTGATGGCGCGTCGAACTCCACCTCGGGAGGTCCGGTCATGTCCTTCGCTCTCGCCGCCACCGCCACCACCGCCGCCACCTCAACGTCCTCTCGTCCACAGCGCCTGCTCCACCGACTCACCGCGGCGTCGGTCGTCGGTGGCCCGCTGTGCTTCTGGCTCGGCGGTCTGCTGGCACCGCCGTCGATGCACACCGACGGCGGGCAGACCGTCGCCGCGAACCTGGCCGCCGACCCTGCCACCAACACCGCACACCTGATCGCGTTCTTCGCCGCGAGCTTTCTGCTTCCGGTGAGCATCGTCGGACTCGCCCGGCTGTCCTGGGCGCGTACGCCGTGGCTGTCCGCCCTCGGCGGGCTGGCCGGCGTCGTCGGGTGGATCCCGCTCTCGGCCCTGACCGCGCTCGACGCCGCCGCGGTCGCCATGGCCCGGATGCCCGGCAGCTCTTCCTACGGCAGGCTGTACGACGCGTTCGCGTACGGACCGCTGATGAACGCGTACCTGATCGTCTACATCGTCGGCCACCTGGCGGCGTACGTCCTGCTCGGGATCGCACTGCGGCGGGCCAGGGTCGTTCCGGCATGGGCGGCCTGGGCGATGGTCGCCAGCAGCCCACTGACGATGGCGATGTTCGTCCTCCCGGGCAACCCGGTCGCGGTCGGCGCCGTCGCCATCGGGCTGCTCGTGGCCGGCAGCGTCCCCGCCGCCCGAGCACTGTGGACCACCAGCTAAGGCATGTTGCTGGCCGACGGCTTGGTAGCCGCGACGCGACGTGACCTGCCCGCGCGAGCGAAGCGTGAACGTTCCGGGTGGTCAGAACCCCCACGAAACTTCACGCTTGCGGCTCGGTCCGATCGTTTTCGTTGAAGCGTGGAGGCTTACGGGGCCTATAACCCCCCTAAGTCTCCACACTTCAACGACGACAGAGGTCCAGGCCGGCCGATGATCCGGCCGACCTGGACCTCTCTGCAACGCCTTGTTCTGGTCGGAGATCAGCGCAGCTCGAACCGGTCGAGGTTCATGACCTTGTCCCAGGCCGCCACGAAGTCACGGGCGAACTTCTCCTTGGCGTCGTCGGCCGCGTAGACCTCGGAGATGCCACGGAGCTGGGCGTTGGCGCCGAAGATGAGGTCGACGGCGGTGGCCGTCCACTTGACCTCACCGGTGGCGCGGTCCCTGCCCTCGTAGACGTTCTCCGCCGACTCCGACGGCTTCCACTCGGTGGCCATGGTGAGCAGGTTGGCGAAGAAGTCGTTCGTCAGCACACCAGGCCGGTCGGTGAGGACGCCGTGCCGGGTCTGCCCGTGGTTGGCGTTCAGCGCCCGCAGACCGCCGACCAGAACAGCCATCTCCGGCGGGCTGAGGTTCAGCATGTACGCCCGCTCGAGCAACAGCGTCTCCGGCGACAACTTCTCGCCCTCGCGCAGGTAGTTGCGGAACCCGTCGGCCTTCGGCTCCAGTACGGAGAACGACTCCACGTCGGTCTCCTCCTGCGAGGCGTCGGTACGCCCGGGCGCGAACGGCACCGTGATGTCGTAGCCGGCGTTCTTCGCCGCCTTCTCGACAGCCGCGGAGCCACCCAGGACGATCAGGTCGGCCAGCGAGATCTTCTTGCCACCGGACTGCGCGCTGTTGAAGTCCTGCTGGATCTGTTCGAGAACCGGCAGCACCTTGGACAGCTCGGCCGGGCTGTTGACCTCCCAGTCCTTCTGCGGCGCGAGGCGAAGGCGGCCGCCGTTGGCGCCGCCGCGCTTGTCGGTGCCGCGGAAGCTGGCCGCCGCCGACCACGCGGTGGAGACCAGCTGGGAGGTGGACAGGCCGGAGTCGAGGAGCTTCGCCTTGAGCGCGGCGATGTCGTCGGCGCCGACCAGCTCGTGGTCGACCGCGGGCACCGGGTCCTGCCACAGCTGCGGCTCGGCCACCCACGGGCCGAGGTAACGCGAGACCGGGCCCATGTCACGGTGCAGCAGCTTGTACCAGGCCTTGGCGAACGCGAGCGCGAACTCCTCGGGGTTCTCCAGGAACCGGCGGGAGATCCGCTCGTACACCGGGTCGAACCGCAGCGCCAGGTCGGTGGTCAGCATCGTCGGGCGACGCTTCTTCGACGGGTCGTGCGGGTCCGGGATGGTCGCCTCGGCGTCCTTCGCGACCCACTGGTGCGCGCCGGCCGGGCTCTGCGAGAGCTCCCACTCGAACTCGAAGAGGTTCTTGAAGAACCCCATGCTCCACTTGGTCGGCGTGCTGGTCCAGACGACCTCGAGGCCGCTGGTGATCGCGTCCCCGCCCTTGCCGGTGCCGTAGGTGCTCTTCCACCCCAGGCCCTGCTGCTCGATGGGCGCCGCCTCCGGCTCGGGGCCGACGCTGTCGGCGGGGCCCGCGCCGTGGGTCTTGCCGAACGAGTGACCGCCGGCGATCAGCGCGACCGTCTCCTCGTCGTTCATCGCCATCCGGGCGAACGTCTCGCGGATGTCCCTGGCGGCCGCGATCGGGTCCGGGTTGCTGTTCGGGCCCTCGGGGTTGACGTAGATCAGGCCCATCTGGACCGCGCCCAGCGCGCCGGACAGCTCCCGGTCGCCGCTGTAGCGCTCGTCGCCGAGCCAGGTGTCCTCTGGACCCCAGAAGATCTCCTCGGGCGCGTAGATGTCCTCACGCCCGAAGCCGAACCCGAACGTCTTGAAACCCATCGACTCCAGGGCGCAGTTGCCGGTGAAGACCAGCAGGTCGGCCCAGGAGATCTTGCGGCCGTACTTCTGCTTCACCGGCCACAGCAGCCGGCGGGCCTTGTCCAGGCTGGCGTTGTCGGGCCAGCTGTTGAGCGGCGCGAACCGCTGGGCGCCGGCGCCGCCACCGCCGCGACCGTCGGCGATGCGGTAGGTGCCCGCGGAGTGCCAACTCATCCGGATGAACAGCGGGCCGTAGTGGCCGTAGTCCGCGGGCCACCAGTCCTGGGAGTTCGTCATCACCTCGACGACGTCCCGCTTGAGCTCCTCGAGGTCGAGGGTCTTGAACTCCTCCGCGTAGTCGAAGTCCGGGCCCATCGGGCTGGTGCGTTCCGAGTTCGGCGCCAGAACCTTCAGGTCCAGCGCGTCGGGCCACCAGTCCTGGATCGTCCTCGGCCGGTCCGTCTTCGGAGTCGGGGAGGGGATTGCTGGGTTCTCACTCTCGCTGGCATGGTCAGACACGTCTGTCCTTCTCCCGTCTCGCTGTCACTTTGCGCCGGCTGCTTGCTGGTCGCCTTGCTGGTTGCTGATCGCCACACACTCAGGACATCTGCCCCAGTAGATGACCTCGGCCTCGTCGATCTCGTACCCCGAGTCGTCGGCCGCCGTCAGGCAGGGCGTCTCGCCCACCGCGCAGTCGACGTCGGCGATGGCGCCGCACGACCGGCAGACGATGTGGTGGTGGTTGTCGCCCACCCTCGCCTCGTATCGCGCCACCGAGCCGAGCGGCTGGATGCGGCGCACCAGGCCCACGGCGGTGAGCGCGTGGAGTACGTCGTAGACGGCCTGGTGGGAGACGACGCCGAGGTTCTTCCGTACGGCACCGATGATCGAGTCGGTGTCGGCGTGCGGAAGGTCGTGCACCGCGGACAGCACCGCCACCCGCGGACGCGTCACCCGGAGGGCGGCGTCGCGGAGCATGCGCTCGAAGTCCGCGGGGGTCGGCACGTGGCCGAGTCTGGCGGATTCTCTTGAATCAATCAAGTCTTGGTCGCCGATTGGGGACTTTCGGCCCGGATCGCGCACGGGAGTCTGCCCGGATCGCGCACGGGAGTATGCCGGGGAGTACGCACAGCGACCGGCCGGGACGTCCGTACTTCTCGACGTCCCGGCCGGCCACGGTCCTGCTTCGTCAGTCCTGGGGCAGCTGCGTCTTCGCGTCCTCGTAGGTGCCCTCGGGAGCGGAGTCGTCGTTGGTGTAGACGAGGTGGAGTACGCCCGTGCTGAACGTCGTCGACGACAGCAGCCGCAGCGGGAGCGGGGTGTCCGCGTCCTCGAACAGCCGCGCGCCCTTGCGGACCGCGATCGGGTGGACCAGCAGGTGCAGCTCGTCGAGGAGGCCGGCGGCCAGCAGTTGGCGTACGACGGAGACCGACCCGCTCATCCCGATGTCGCCGCCCGGCTCGTTCTTCAGCGCGGTGACGGCCTCGACCAGCTCGCCCTTCAGCACCTCGGAGTTGCGCCAGGTGAAGTCGAGGTCCTGCCGGGACACGACGACCTTGCGCGCGTCGCCGAGCTTCTTGGCGAACGGTGCGTCCTCCCCGCCGGCCTCCTCGCGGTCCGGCCACGCGCCGGCGAAGCTGTCGTAGGTCACCCGGCCGATCAGCAGCGTGTCGGAGGCGCCGAGCTGGGCGTCGACGGCGGCGCCCATCTCGTCGTTGAAGTACGGGAAGTGCCAGTCCTGCGGGTCCTCGATGACCCCGTCCAGCGAGATGAACAGACCAGCGGTGATCTTCCGCATCGAAGTGCTCCTTGATCGTGGTGCCGCGAGAGTGGATGTACGCGGTGTTCGGGTGTACGCCCAGTCTGACCGCACCCGCGGCCCGAACTCATCGGCGTTCTGCCCCTTCTTCGAACGAGGAGCGGCGGGATCGACATCACCGAGAATGACGGCATGACGACCGAGCCGACCCCGTGCCGGGCCTCCGAGCTCGTCGGCCGCCTTCGGGCGTTCGATGCCGGCCCGGCAACTCTGGAATCACTGCAGAGCGTCGTCACCGAGCTGTGCTGCCAGTACTCCTACCGCGACGCCCGCGACCTCCGCACCGACGCGCTCCACTGGCTCGGCCACCTGCGCCGCATCCTCCGCGAACCGGTCGGACTGCGCGCCCACACCGAACTCCTCATCGTCGCCGGATGGCTCGCGTTGCTGATCGGTTGCCTGGAGTACGACCTGGGCATCCGTTCGGCGGCCGAGGTCTCCCGTCGTACCGCGCGCCGGTTCGGCGAGGAGGCGGGGCACGGCGAGATCGTCGCCTGGACGTACGAGATGACAGCAGAGGGCTCACTTACAGCGCCGCCGCTCGCCGCGTCAGCAGTCACGCTCACCAAGCTGTCGGCAGCTCCAGCACTTCGAGACTCCCGAGCGCGGGCGGACGGGGCCTCTTGCATCGTCCTGGATGCAGCCCTTGAGAGCCTGGGCGAAGAACCGAGACGCGAAGTCACGCCCGAGGACCTCGAGGCATTCGCCCAGTTGCTTGCGTTCGCGAGCCGACTCCGAGATGCATTGGTCGCGACCTGAGCCGTGGCGAAACGTCAGCGAGTACTGGCACAGCTCCGTCAAGCATCTACTGCGTCAAAGACAGGGGCCGACTCGTCTGGGTGGCCGACACCCGACGGTCGTACGCCGGGTGATGTGCGACAGAGCGAGAGCGCGGATAGCGGCATGTGGGTGGGTCCCGTGGACGCTACGTGGGGCAGGCTTGTCACGTGATCGAATGCCCGGTCTGCGGTTCACGAGAACTGACAGCACCGCCGTACGCCATCTGGCCGCCGCCGGCCGGTGTGGACCTCGTACCCCCGTACGAAGTCGCGTTGGGGTCTCCCTCGTATGAGGTCTGCCCCAACTGTGGCTTTGAGTTCGGGAATGACGACAACCCGGGGACTTCGGCTCCTGCTTCGTTCGATCAGTACCGCGCTGAATGGGAAGCAGAAGGCCGACGGCGCTTCAACGCGTGAGCGCGCGGAATGCGGCAGATCCGTACGTTTATGGGCTCTGCGTGTGCCGTGGTAGCCAGGTCAACAGTTCAGTCCCGAGGGTGCGCACCAACTCTTCACCCCAGACGGTCAGCGACTGCTGCCACGGGTGTCCGAACGTGCCCCACCGCAGGTCCGACGTGGTGTGGACGTAGTAGTCGCCGTTCGGGAACACCGGGACGGGCCATCCGACGTTCGCGAGAGCGTGCGCGGCCGGCGAGTAGCGGTATGGGGTGTGCTGCCAGTCCAGCGCGGTCAACTCCTCCTCGTCGGTGAACCAAACAAAGTTCCGGAGGGCGGCCGCAGTGATCGCCGCTTCACCGGACGCGAACCGAGCGCCCTCGTGAGCAAAGACAGGAGCGAGGTCGATCACAACACAGCCGTCGGGCAGCCGGATGGCAGGCACAGCACGTTCGTAGTAGTCCGGCTTGAAGTCGAAGCGAGCGTCGAACCCCGCCCACGCTTCGGCGTATTCAATCGGCCGCCAGACCCCTTCGACCCGGAATCCTTCACTCATGGGCAGAGGCTAGTTTGGCGCGACCCTGGACGCCTGAACTTTCCTATCGGCGGCGGAAGCGGACGTTTCAGGGGCTCGTTCCCTGCCGAACCTGCACCATGGCCTCGTCCGCCCACTCCAACGCTGATTGGGGAGGCGGTAACTCGACTCCCGCCACTCCGCCGTGTGCGTTGAACTCGGCACGCAGGGAAGCCATGAGAGCTGCTCCGCGCTTCCAAACCTCGGGCGAGTTGTCGGGGTCATCGAGGCCGAGGCCCAGTACAAGGTCCCCTTCCTCCGTGATCGTGATGATTGCCTCGTAGTGGTGCTTCGCGCCCAGGTACAGGGTCAAGCCTCTGTCCCGTGGTGGCTGTCTGCGGAGATCGACGAGGCCCTCCTGATCGCCTGGACTCGGCGCCTCCTGAACGTACGTGCGCACGAACGCGCCGAAGCGCGGCTCCCTGGGACTATGGCCATCGACGTAGCTGTCGATAAAGCGCGCGAGCACGCCGGGCCGGTCCTCCGTGTGGACCCAGACGTAGACGTCGAAGCAGGGTGGCACGTGAGCAATGTAGCGATCTCGCGGCCACTCAGTCGGACTATCGGTACGCATCGACCGCCGTGGCCAACGTCCTCAATTCGGCACGATCGGGCGCGGATCGCGGCACAGAGTGGGTATCAGCTCCAGTCAGCAACGCCAGGGGACGGGGCAATGGCATCGGTCACGCCGGTTGCCATGTAGAAGCGCCGGGGCTCCTCTGCGGGGTACTTCGAGGCCCGCAGGCTGACCAGCTCGGGTGCGCTCTCCAGTTCCTGCAAGGACCTGCTCGCAGGTTGGATCCCAAACAGTTCCAGGTGCTTCAACCCGGGCAGGTTCGCCAGTGGTTGCAGGGAATCGACGACGGTCACCTTCCCCGATGAGTCCCAGCCGGGTGACGTAGCCAGCCGGACGGTGCGCAGATGCCTCAGCCCCTCCAGCGGCGCCAGGTCCCGCACGTGTGGCATATGCAGGAGCGAGAGGTACTCCAACCCTGCGAGCGCCGCTAGGGCTTGGACGTCTGAGTCCGGGTAGCTGGCGACCACGAGGGTGCGCAGGTTGGGGTACTGCTCCAGGGGAGCGAGTGACCAGTAGTTGCAGTGCCACACTCGCAGGGCGGTCACGTGGGCTGCATTTGCATCGGTGGGCAAGGCCTTGGCCTTGTCGCGCACCAGATCCCGGATCACGCGGCGAGCGTAGTGCCGATTACCGCTCATCGGCATGACCGCGGATCGCAGCATGAGCGAGCGGTCCCGCTACTCGTAGCCGGAGGCGGCAGCAATGCTCTCAGCGAACAACTGCCAAGTGGGCTCTTCCCTCTCTGTCTGATCGTTGACCCGTGCCAACGCGAACGCCGCGAGCCCGTCGAGGAAGTGCTCCAAGGTGCTGTTCGTCCACTCTGCAGCTCCTGTCTCTCGGTAGTCGTCCAGGACACGCAGTAGGTACTCGCCGAACTCATCGCGGGTCCTGATGCCCGACGGAATCTCGTCGGTTGGTCGGCCCGTCTCGTACCCGTCTGCCATGCCGAGATGCTGTCACGTCGCTGCGACCAATCAGCCGCTCATCGACCAGAGTTGGCGCGCGGATCGCGGCATGAGAGTGCGTCTAGGGAATCTCGGCTGTTCGGCGCCAGAACCTAGCCGCCGCCCAAGCGATGTCCTCCCGTTCGTTCCGGCCCAGGTCCGAGGCCTCGTCAATTGAATTCATCAAGTCGAGCAGAGTGGCATCGGATCCGCTTGCGTGAAGGGCCTTGAGCAGCCGCCCGTGGAGTTCGTCTGCATCGATCGACCGCGACTCATAGGCCGCGAGTATCGCTGCGACACGCTTCAGGACGGATAGCGAAGTCACGCGAGGAGAATACGTCCGACGCTCTGCACCCCGCCACAAGATTCGAACGTCCGCACATCGGCAGATCAGTGCATTCCAGATGTCGCACATCAGCTGGCGGATACGTGTCGCGCATCAGCCGACAGAGCACACTCGAGAAGCGTGAAGAGCGACGGGGGCTCTGACCACCGTTGCGCTCAACACTTCGGACAGCGCGGGGTCGACCTCCAACCGCCGCCGAGATCAGTCCGGGTCCTGGTCGGTGAGGTTGGCGAGCATCGCCTGGAGAAGAGCGGCGGCCTCGGCCGGGTCGACGCCCCGGGTCAGGTCCGCGGCGACGGCCTCGAAGACCGGCGGAAGCTTGGGGATCAGCGAACGTCCGGCTCTGGTGAGCTCGACCACGACGGCACGACGGTCGGCCGGGTCGGGTACGCGCCGGACGAGCTTCTTGGCTTCCAGCCGGTCGACGAGCCGGGTGATGCCGGCGGTGTCCGTGCCGAGCAGGTCAGCTAGCGCGCGCGGACTCGACTGCCCGGTGAAGACGTGGACGAGGAGGCCGGCCTGCTGCGACGTCAGGCCGAAGGCGGCGAAGCGCTGGTCCAGGGCGGTCCGTAGTTCGCGGGCGAGCCGGACGATGAGGCCCGTTGCCTGGACTCCGGGGCTGGGCATGACGCTCGCTCCTATAGTGATTGTCGTGACAGTTACTGTCGCGGCTGTTATCGTACGGCAGTCGGCGGCGACCGTCGCACACGCACTCGTTCACGCGGAGGACCAGTGACCACGCCTGCCCTGCACAAGGAACTTCGGGAGTTCTTCGAGCGGTTCGACATCGGCGGCGCCGACCTCTTTCACGAACAGTTCCTCAGCCTCGATCCGGCCAGGGCCACCGTCGTGACCCGCGACCAGCTGAGGGCCGTCCTTCCCAAGCGGGCCGAGATGTTCGGCTCCGTCGGCGCGTCCGGCAACCGGCTTCGTGATCTCGACATCCGTACGCTCGACGACCAGCACGTCCTCGTGGAGACGCACTGGGACGTGGAGTTCGGCGACCCGAACGCCGAGCCACTCACTCTGCACGCCACCTACCTGCTCCGCCGCGCCGGCGACGGGTGGAGCGTCGTCGTCTACCTGAACCACCAGGACATCGCCGGCATCCTCGCCAACCGCAGCCAACCAGCCGACGCCTGAGGCCGCCACGATTCTTCCGCGGAAGAATCGTTCGGCTCAGCCGGATTCTTCCGCGGAAGAATCCGGGCGGGTCAGCTCGAGGTGCCGAGGCCGCGTTCGATGGCCTCGATCAGCCGGGGCCGCAGCTCGGTCGCGCCGATCACCGCGTCGACCGAGCCGACCTCGACGGCCCGCTGGATGCTGTGCACCCGGTCGAACCCGGCCGCGACCTCGCCCAGCTTCTCGGCCCGGACGGCGGTGCGTACCTCCGCCAGTTCCGTCGCCAGCGCGGCGCGTTCGGCGCCGACCGCCGCGGACACCCGCGCGGCCAGGCCCGACACCCGGGAGTCGGCCGCCGTACGAGCGTCGACCTCCGCCGCGAACACCACCGCGGCGGCGGGCGCACCACCGAGCACCGACGCGAACGAGCCCTCCACCGCCAGCACGGTGAGGTTCGGGTTCAGCGCCTTGGAGAACACCACGAACGCCCCGCCGTGGTAGCGCGAGATCACCGCGAACACGATCGGACCGTCGAAGTTGACGACCGCCCGGCCGATCTCCGCGCCGTACTCCAACTGCAGGTTGCGCATCGAGTCCGGTGACCCGTCGAAGCCGGACAGGTTCGCCAGCACCACCAGCGGACGGTTCCCGCTGGCCGCGTTGATCGCCCTGGCCACCTTCTTCGACGACCGCGGGAACAGCGTGCCCGAGGTGTAGGTGTCCGGTCCGTCGGTGGGCGGGAATCCCCTGCGGGGCACGGACTTCGACTCGATCCCGAGCAGACAGACGGGGTACCCGCCGAGCCGGGCGTCCTGCACCACGGCGGTGTCGGCGTCGGCCATCCCGGCCCAGCGTTCGAGCACCGGGTGGTCCAGGTCGGCCACCGCGCGCATCACCGTACGAATGTCGAACGGCTTCTTGCGGCCGGGGTTGGTTTCCGAGGAGAAGATGTCGCCGACCGTACGGAAGTCGCTGCCCGGCGCGTCGTGCGGATACGTCGTGACGTCCCGGTCCACCGGGTCGGACGTGTGCGACCGCCTCGGCCCGGACTCGCCCGGGACGACGTAGGTGTGGTCGTAGTGCGACATCAGCACGTCGCGGGCGCTCTTCAGGTCCGGCGCCCAGTACTGCGCCTGGCCGTTCGGGCCCATCACCCGGTCGTAGCCGCCGATGCCGTAGTTGTCCTCCGCGGACACCCCGCCGGAGAAGTCCAGCGACTGCTTGCCGGTGAGCACCATCGCGCTGTCCGGCGTCATCACCAGGATGCCCTTGGTGTGCATCAGCATCGTCGCCTCGGCGTTCCAGTACGGCTGGGCACCGACGTTGATGCCGGCCACGACGACGTTGATCTCACCGCCCGCCTGGGTGAACTCGACGATCCGCTTCAGCGCCGCCGCGATCCAGTCCATGTTCTCGGTGCCGGAGTCCATCGAGATGCGCGCACCGGCCGACAGCGCGTACCACTCGATCGGCACCCCCATCCGCTCGGCCAGGTCGAGCGCGGCGATGATCCGCATGCACTCGGCCTCGGCCAGGGCACCGAGCGCCTTGGTCGGGTCGCCGCTGAGCACCACCCGGGTGACGCCCTCGGGGCAGCGCGCCGTCGGCGTGCTGATCACCCCGACGATGATCGCCGCCTTGTTCAGGCCGCGCGGCCGGTCGACCGGCATGAGGACGCCTGCGTCGTCCAGGTCGTACTCCACCCCCGAGCCGCCGGGGCCGGCCACCATGTCGGTCAGCTCGTACGGGTAGACGGTGTTGCGGCGGCGGGAACGCAGGACCTTCTGGGCGTAGTCGTCGAGCGGTTCGAGCCGCTCGGTGGTCCGCTCCTCCACGGAGGTGACCACCCCGGAGCCCGGCTGGTAGAAGAACCGTGCCGTCACCGGCGCGACTGTGCCGTCCGGGCGCTCGACCCGTCCCTGCGCCAGCACCTCCTCGATGCCCGCGCCGACCGTGAGCGGCGCGATGTTGCGCTGCAGCGCGGTCAGCTCCTCGACCTGCACGTCGACGACCGGCCAGATGTGCACCCAGACGTGGTTCATGTCCAGGCGGGCGCCGGCCGTACCCCGTGCGCTGCGGTCCCGGCGGATCGCCTCCAGGCAGTTCGAGATCGCCCGCTCCACGTGCGGCAGCGACGTCACCTGGCCGTTCTCGTCGCGTACGACGGCGAACTGGCGCACCTGGGCCATCGCGACCAGCCGCTGGTCGGCGTCGTTGTTCCGCGCCACGCAGTGGTAGAGCAGCACGCCCTCGGGCGCTTCCAGGCGGTTTATCCGGAAGTCACGCAGCCGCCAGAGGTTCAGCCGCCGGCCCACCATGGGGTGCACACCGCGCACGTTGTCGTCCTCGACGACGGAGGCGCCGGCCGGACGGTACGTGAAGTACTCCACCGCCTTCTCGCCACCACGGGCGACAGCGAGGGTGATCCGGCGTACGCCACGACCCAGCGGCAGCGCGGCGACCAGCTCGCGCAACGCGTCCGCCGCCTCCTGCTGCACCTCCGGGGTCTCCGGCCCGAACAGGTAGAGGTCGACCACCGCCTCGTGCCCGGCGGGCCGGGCGACGACCTGGGCGGTGAGGGCCCGGACCAGAGCGCCATCGGGGTCGGCGAGTTCGGCGACCGTGCCGACCGTGCTGACCAGGTGGGTGGGCCGGTCGTCCAGCGAGTAGTCGGCCGACGCGAACGGTCGCCCCTCCACGGCCAGCTCGCTCAGCCCGTGCAGCTCGTACTCGCGGTAGTGCCGGCGGATCAGCACCTCGAGCATCGGCTCCCACTCGGCCCAGCCGCGCTCCAGCCGCTGGACGAGGAACCCGACGATCTGCTCGGGGATGGCCGCCAGCGCCTCGATCCGCTGCTGCCGGTCGGGCGCGTCCGGGTCGGCCGCGAGCGAGTCGACCTCGGCGCCCACCCCGGCCACCACCTCGGCCCGCTCCTCGTCCACCAGCGGCTGGTCGAACCAGCGGAACCGCACGCTCCGGGCCAGGTCGCCGACGACCGGGAAACGCAGCTGGGTGGCGAGCACGAGGCGTTCCAGTACGTCGTGCACGCGGGCGTCCAGCGGGGCCGCCGGAAGCGGCTCGGTGCTCCACGCCTGCAGCAGTGCCGTGACCAGCAGCACGTCCAGCCTCGACCGCTGCTGGGCGAGGAAGACGCGGAACACCGCCTCGTCCAGCTCGGGGCTGCGCTCCAGGTCGGTCACGCCGTAGTGCCCGAGCACCCGGGCCAGCCGGGCGCGGAACTCCTCCGGCAGGCCGCCGCGCTCGGGGTCGAGACTCTGGAGGTACGTGTGGAAGTGCTCGCGGGGGCTGTGCACCCGGTGCTCGGTGCTGACCTCCTCGCCCACCGGCCGGTTGCGGCTCAGCTCGGCGAAGTCGGCGAACACCTGCAGCAGCTCGATCTCCGCCGACATCGGCGCCTGCCCGGCCGCCGCGAGCTCTGCCCTGGCGGTCAGGTAGCCGGCCAGCATCTGGCCCTCGTCCCGGGCGTCCACGTCGTAGCCGAGCAGCATGCTGCGCAGGTCGGCCAAGCCGCGTTCGGCGCGTTCCCCGGCGGACTTTCGTACGGTCTCCTCGGGCAGGTCCAGGTCGACGGCCGGCACCGCGGCGCCCGGCAGGCCCGCCGGTGCACCCTCCGCCCCCGCCGACGCGCCGTCGGCGACCGGCTCCAGCCGGATCAGCGGGGCACTGGTCTCGACCTGGCTTCCGGCGGAGACCAGGAGCTCCCGCACGGTGGCCCGGAACGGCGCGTACAGCACCGTCTCCATCTTCATGCTCTCCAGCACCAGCACCGGTGCGCCCGCCTCCACCTCGGCGCCCGGCGCCACCGGCGTCGCGACGACCAGGGCCGGCGCCGGTGAGCGCAGCACCCCGCCCTCGCCCCGGCTGACCCGGTGGGTGACGCCGTTCACCTCGACCAGGTGCACCGGGCCGTGGGTGGCGATGACCAGCCGGAACGTCCGCCCGTCCACGGTCAGCCGGGCGCCGTAGGTGCCGGACCGCTCCAGCTCGCCGTAGACGACGTGCTGCTCGTCGCCGTTGCCGACGCCGACCCGGAACCGGTGCGGGCCGATCTGCGCGACGGTGACGCGGTAGGCGACGCCGCGCAGCTCCAGGTCGATCGCCCGGCCGACCTCGTGCTGCACCTGCGGACGGCCGCCGTGCGCGGTCTCCAGCAGCCGCCGGAGCTCGACCTGCTTGGCCTCCTCGTACCCCTCGATCGCCGCCGCGACCAACCCGACGCCGGAGTGGCGGTGCGAGACCAGCCGGCCCTGCCCGCGTACGCGGTCGATCCAGGCGGTGTCCGCGCTGCCGTCGATCACCTCCGGCTGGTCCAGCAGCGCGAGGATGAAGCCCTTGTTGCTGACGCCGCCCTCGATGACCACCGTGGTGGCGCCCACCGCCCGGCGCAGCCGCGCCAGCGCCTCCTCGCGAGTCCGTCCGTAGGCGATGATCTTGGCGATCATCGAGTCGAACTCGGCCGGGATGGTGTCGCCGGCGCTGAAACCGGTGTCCACGCGTACGCCGGGACCGGCCGGCAGGTCGAGCAGCGCGATCCGGCCCGGCGACGGCGCGAAGTCACGGTCGGGGTCCTCGGCGTTCAGCCGCGCCTCGATCGCGTGCCCCGTCTCGGCCGGCCGCTCGCCCTCGAGCCTGCCGCCGGCGGCGATCCGGATCTGGGCCTTCACCAGGTCCAGGTCGGTGGTCAGCTCGGTGACCGGGTGCTCCACCTGCAGCCGGGTGTTGACCTCCAGGAACGACAGCAGCTCGTCCTGCGGGCGGTAGAGGAACTCGACCGTCCCGGCGCCGCGGTAGCCGACCGCCAGCGCGAGCCGCTCCGCCGCGCCCTTGATCTGGTCGGCCCGCTCCGCGGACAGCACCGGCGAGGCGGACTCCTCGATCACCTTCTGGTTGCGGCGCTGCACCGAACAGTCGCGCACCCCGAGCGCCCAGGCGGTGCCCTGACCGTCGGCGATCACCTGCACCTCGACGTGCCGCGCGCCGGTCACCAACTGCTCGAGGTAGACCACACCACTGCCGAACGAGCGCTCGGCCTCGTCGCGGGTCCGGTCGTACGCCTGCTTGAGGTCCTCGCCGGACATGATCACCCGGATGCCCCGGCCACCACCGCCGGCGGCCGCCTTGAGCATCAGCGGGTAGCCGATCCGGTCCGCCGCCTCGAGGGCGGCGTCCAGCGTCTCGACCGGGCCGCCGCTCCACCGGGAGACCGGAACGCCGACCTCCTCGGCCACCAGCTTGGAGGCGATCTTGTCGCCGAGCCGGCGCATCGCCTCCGGCGTCGGCCCGATGAAGGTGACGCCGAGGCGTTCGCAGAGCTCGGCGAACGCCGGGTGCTCCGCGACGAAGCCCCAGCCCACCCACGCGGCGTCGGCCCCGGTGTCACGGAGGGCGCGTTCGAGGACCGCGTGGTCGACGTAGGGCCGTGCGGACGCCGGACCCAGCGAGTAGGCGAGGTCTGCCTGGCGTACGAACGTCGCGGTCCGCTCGACGTCGGTGTAGAGCGCCACCGTCTCGATCGGCTCGCCACCCTCGGCGTTGAGCTCGCGTACGGCGTTGATCAGCCGCATCGCGGCCTCGCCGCGGTTCACGATTGCGATCCGCCTGAACACCGACCGGCCTCCCACACTCCGCCTGCGCTTCACGGCGCCGAACCCCGACAGGCCCCCGCCATCACGGCACAGGGTTTCAGACCCGGCGAGTTACCGTCGAGTCAACCTGACCCGCGCGGCATTGTCACCGCAACGTCGGCTGGCCGCCACGCACCGTGTCCGCGAAGGAAGGCCCTCCGCCGGCCGGGGCGGCGCGCCCACGGATGCAGACCCTACGGTCCACGGTCGGCGGGCGCCTCGGTGCCCACCGCGGCCGCTTCCGGGCCGGTGGACGGACCAGGCGGACGGACAATGCGGACGGACAATGCGGACGGGTCAGAACGAGTGCCGGACGGCCAGCGTGGCGGCCACCCGCTCCTCGTCGTACTCCTCACCCAGCCAGTCGAACAACCCCCGCAGCACCGAGGGATCCTCGACGTAGTCGTCGAAGTGCACGTGGTAGCCGCGCTCGCCTCGCGTGTCCACCGCCTCCCGCAGCCGCCCCTCGAGAAGGGCGAGGTCGGCCAGGGCGTTCGGCGCGTGGTTGTTCCACCTGCTGCGCGCGACGTCGACGAGGTTGCGGGTGTTCAGGATGAACCGCGCGCCGGGGAAGAGCGTCTCGACGAACCCGAGGTACTCCTCCGGAGGGGACTGCCACCAGCGGATCTCCTTGAATCCGGCGACGCGGGTCCCGGGCCCGGGGCGAAGCAGCGTCTCGGTCACCAACTGCCGCATCCGGGCGACGGCGAGCGCGGGCGGATACTCGTCGATCCCGTACCACGGGTGACGCGACGTCAGCGGCTCGTCACCGGCCCACTGCACGCGCGCGTCCAGAGCGGCCGAGTGGTACTCGAACAGCCGGTGCAGGACCCCGCCGTTCTCCCCGCGGATGCAGTACCCCGCTGTGCCGTCCAGCAGCGACATCAACAGAGTCGACCCGGATCGGCCGTACGTCACGACGAACAGGTACCGCAGCTCGGTCCCGCCGTCCGGGTCGGGCAGGGGCGGTACGGCACCGGCCGCACCGCTCCGAAGCGCGTCGAGGTGCAGGGTCAGCCGGTCGAGCTCGGCCTGCAGCAGTTCGGTCCGGCGGAGCAACAGGTCCCGGTGCCGGACGAGCCGGCCCAGACCGGGGACCGCGGCGGTCGCGGCCGTACGCAGAAAGCTGCTGCCCATCTCTCCCGTCTCTCCCGCCTGGGCCTCGTAGAACCCGGTTGCCGACCCGGATCCTCCCCATCCAGCGGGTTCCCACCCCGGCTCCTCCCGGTCGGGCCGCTGGACCTACGGGTGCGGGGGCGGCACCATAGGCCACTCGGCGCGAGCCGTGACCCAGACCACAGCCGCCCGGACACCCGTGTCCACTTCACGCCCAGGACCTGACGTGAAACACATCCTGATCCGCTCGGGCAAGAGCCCGCACCGTGTCGCCACCGCGGCCGAGTTCCTGCACCAGGACCTGATCGGCACCAACACCGGCAATCTGCTGTTCAGCGATTCGGTGCACAAGATGCTCGCGGTGCCGGACACCACGGTGACGTCCAACGGCATCCGTACCGACATCTCCCCCGAGCGGGCCGCCGAGATCAACGAGCGCTACGACGTCTTCGTCGTCCCCCTCGCCAACGCCTTCCGCCTCACCTTCCACGCCTCGCTGGACCGGCTGACCAGGCTGATCGAGCAGCTCACCATCCCGGTGGTCGTGGTCGGCGTCGGGGCGCAGGTCGGCGAGGACTACGACACCGGCTCGCTCGGCTCGATGAACGATTCCGTACGCCGGTTCGCCTCGGCTGTCCTGGACCGCTCCGCCTCGATCGGGGTACGCGGCGAGCTGACCGCGCGTTACCTGAAGTCGCTGGGTTTCGCGGACGTGGAGATCATCGGCTGCCCGTCGATGTTCCTCTACGGCGACACGTTCCCCGAGATCCGGGCCACCGAGGTCGGCCCGGATTCGCGGGTCGCGATCAACCTCTCCCCCGACGCCATCCCGGTGGGCGACGTGGAGGGCATCGTCCGGCACGCCTGGGAGCGCTATCCCCAGCTGACCTACTACGCGCAGAACACGGTCGACGGCGAGCTGCTGCTGTGGGGCGACACGACGCCGGAGTCGGGCATCTCCGACGACTTTCCCCGGCACCTCACCCACCGTCTGCTACGCGAGAACAAGATGCGCCTGCCGCTGGACCCGGCGACCTGGATCCGGGAGCTCCGCGAGTACGACTTCGCGTTCGGGACCCGGATCCACGGCAACGTCGCCGCGCTGCTGGCCGGCACGCCCGCGGTCGTCCTCACCCACGACTCGCGGACTCTGGAGCTGTGCCGGTACTTCGACCTTCCGTACCGCCCGCTGGCGGGGCTGCCCGCCGAGACCGACCCACGCGAGCTGTACGAGCAGGCCGACTTCTCCGCGATGATCAAGGGACACGCCGAACGCTTCGACCGGGTCGCCGCGTTCCTCGACCGCAACGGCCTGCGCAACACCTACACCCACGGCGACCGGGGCACCGCCTTCGACACCGAGCTCGCCGCCCTCGACCTGCCCGCGTCCCTCTCGGTCTGGGACGGAGGCGACGACGGCAACCTGCGCTACCGCGTCAGCCGGCTGCGGGAGCTGACCACGGCCACCGACACCAGAGCCCGGGACAACGACAGGAAGCTGCGCGGCCGCCTGACCGCCGCCGAACGCCGGGAGGCCGAGGCCGAGAAGCAGCTCGCCGCGGTCCGCGCGGAACTCGCGGCGGCCCGAAAGCAGCTGACCGCCCTGGAGCGCCGGACGAAGGGGATCGAGAAGCGGCTGATGGTCCGCCTCGGCCCGGCAGTGCGGCGGCGGATCCGCCGGATCAGCCGACGCGACTCCTGACCGGGCGTCACCTCAGCTGGTGGCCACGAACCGGGTCGTCCGCTTCCCTCATGCCGGTATCAGTGTGCCCCGTTGCGGCGCAGGAACTCCTCGACGAGGTCGGCGCCGGCCGCCGCCCTGCCACCGGAGCCGAAGCCGGCACCGAGCGCCCGGGCACGGTCACGCGCGGAGGAGTCGGTCAGCATGCGGTCGACGGCCGTGCGGAGCTCACCGGCCGGGACGGGCCGGTGGGACAGGTGCTGCCGCAGCACCACGGCGGCACCGCGCTCGGCGATGGTCCGGCCGATGATGAGCTGTTCGACCTGCTGCGGGACGACGACCAGCGGCACGCCGTACGCCAGGGCCTCCAGTGCGCTGTTCATCCCGCCGTGGGTGACGAAGACGGCTGCCCTGCGCAGAATCTCCAACTGGGGAACGGTTCCACGGACCAGCGTGTTGGCGGGCGGCGAGCCGAGTTCGGTGGGGTCGGTGGAGTGGCCGACCGCCAGGACGACCCGCGCGGGCAGGTCGGCGAGCGCCTTGAAGCACGTACGGAAGAACTCACCGGTGCCGGCGTGCAGCGTGCCCAGCGAGACCAGGACCACGGGGTCGGGACCGTCCAGGTGTGCGGCGAGTTCGGCGTCCACCTCCGCGCCACGCAAGCCGCTGTTGACAGTGCCGCCGGCGCTGACGGTGGGGCCGAGGAAGTGGCAGCGCTCGTCCGGGCGGGCGTTGTCCGGCTGGATCTCGCGCGGGATCGCGAACAACGTCAGGTCGCCGAACATCGGCAGCATCGGCGTACTCGGGACGACGTCGGTGCCGAACCGCCGCAGCACCCGGCGCCGTACGCGGACCGTCTGAGGGAAGTCGAGCAGCGTCAGCCGCAGGGTGTGGGCCCACTCCCGGGCGGTGAGGCCCTTGAAGTCCGCCGGGCCGAGCACCATGGTCGTCATGAAGGAGATCGTCGGCAGGCCGAGGCCGGCGGCGGTCACCCGCCCCCACAGGGCGTTGGAGTCGTAGGCCACCGCGTCCGGGCGTTCCCGCGCGAACTCCTCCCGCAGGAACGGCACCAGCGTCAGCGTCGCCTCCAGCACCCTTCCGACCACCCGGACCGAACTGCCCGACTGGGTGGCGGCCGCGATGTCGCGCGAGCTGATCGCACCGTCCGGATAGGCCCGGAACTTCGCACCGGCCCGCTCCACCGCGTCGGCGAACTCGGCGGTGGAGTAGTACGTGACGTCGACACCCCGGTCGACGAGTTCTCGCACCAACGGCAGGGTGGGGTTGACGTGCCCGGAGGCAGGCATCCCCGTCATCGCGACGTGACTCATCGGTCTCCGCTCCTCAGCCCCCTGGCGATGTCCTGTGTAACGCTAGCGCTTCCGGCCGTGGCTCAGGTGTGCTCGGAAGGGTTGTCCCAGTAGTACGCCTCCGGGTCGTAGACGGCGGGCGTCGGATGGGACCACGTGTTGGCCAGGCCACCGAAGGCGAGTTCGTCCTGGCTGGGCACGTTGCGCAGGTCCTGGTGCACGACGAGCGGCGTCGGGAAGTTGGCCACCGAACACTGGAAGAACGGGCCTTCCTCCACGTGGATCCTGATCATGTCCCACACGGTTTTCGTACGCTGCAGGGCTTCCGGCTCCGCCAGCGCCTTGGCCAGCCCCTGCCACAGCCGGTCGACCGGCCCGCCCTTGTCCGGTGCGATGCGGGGAGGCGTGCGCTTCCACGGGCTGACGTCGGCCTCGGCGTTTTCGGCCGGCGTACCCCGCACCTTCCACCACTGGGCCTGCAACGGCGCCCACACGCTGGGCTCGGTCGAGCAGAACCAGTAGTACAGAACGAGGTGGTCGTGCAGGGTGGTGAGTCCCCAGCCGCCCTGCGACATCAGCTCGCCGCGCTCCCACTGTTCCCCGAACACCGTCGGCGGCCGGGGGTCGAGCTTGACCGCGACCCCGATCTTCTCCCAGTCGCGCTTGAGCATCTGGTTGTACGTGACGCTTTCCTCGGTGCTGTCGGCGGAGTAGCTGATGACGATGGACAACTTCTCGCCGTTGGGCAGGTTGCGCTGCCCGTCACCGTCGGAGTCGACCACGCCGAGCTTGTCCAGCATCTGCTTGGCCTTCTGCGGGTCGTAGGCCGCGTAACTGTCCTTCCAGGCCTTGTACATCTTCGGCCCGTCGGGCGCGGTGTGGTATTCGATCGCCCCCGGACTGTGCGTCCCGGTGGTGATCTCCCCGGTGTTGAAGTACAGCGTCTTGCGTACGTCCGCGCGGTTGTGCGCCAGCGAGAGGGCCTGGCGAAACTCCGGTGTGCGGATCAGCTTCCGCATCGCCTCGTTCTGGTAGTCGTGGTTGAAGAAGAACGCCGGTGTGCCGCCGGTTCCGGTGTTCCACAACAGAACGCGGGTCTTGCTCTTCGCCGCGGACCGCTTCAGCCCGCTCACGTCGGCGAGGCCGAGCGGCACCGACGCACCCCACGTGCCGGCGTAGTCCGCCTGGCCGTTCTGCACCTGGAGCTTGCCGACCTGCGGGTCCTGGAACAACGGCATGCTGAGGACGTCGATGTACGGAAGCTGGTTGCCCTCGGTGTCGACACACCAGTAGTAGGGGTTGCGTTCCCAGGTGACACGTATGCCTTCCCGGTAGGAACGCAGCTTCCACCCGGTCAGGGTCGGGCAGTCGGGGTTCTGCGCGTAGTTCATCTTCTCGGCATGCTGGTTCGCCCAGTCCTCGCCCACCTTGGAGTTGTAGGTGGCGTGGAACTGCTTGAGATAGTGCTTGGGCTGGAACCACACGTCCCACTGGACGTACCGCGCCAACTGGAAGATGACGACGGGACTCGGCGCGTCGAAGTCCATGACGAGGGTGTACGCGTCCGGCGCCGACAGCTTCATCGGGTTTCCCTTGCTGGAACGCCCACTGTCCGGCGACTCGGCCGGGTAGTCGCCGTTCGAAACGAGGTCCTTCCACCAGTAGATCGCGTCCGCGGACGTCAGCGGCGCACCGTCGGACCAGCGCACACCCTTGCGCAGGTGCAGCGTCCACTGGGACGCGTCGTCGTTGGACTCCCAGGACTCCACCAGGCCGGGGCCGAGGTCCTGGGAGTCGTTGAGCCAGCGCAGCGGTGCGTGCCCGTACAGCAGGGTGGTCGGGGAGAACGTCGTGGACGCCGAGGCCGGCATGCGCAGCGTTCCGCCGTACTTTCCGGTCTGCAGCCAGCGGTGCGGAACGACGTAGGGACGTCCGGGAACGCGCTTTCCGACCGGTGGCAGCTCGCCGGCCTTCACCCGCTTGGCGAGTGCCGGCGCCTCGCGCAACTGCTTCGGCGCCGCCAGCGGCTTCGCCGGGGAGCCCTTGCGGTTGGCGGCCGTGGACTTCGGCGCGGGCTTTCCCCCGGCGTTCGTCGAGGACTTGGAGCAGGCGGCGATCGTCGTGGTCACCGCGGCGACTGCCGTGCCGACCAGGAACCGGCGCCTGCCGAGGTTTCCGCTGCGCTCATCGAATGTGTCCACGGTCGACCCTTCGCGAGGTAGGAAACGCAACGTAGTTGTGCGAGTCGCGAACAGTCAACGACATCGGCGATGCCGCACATCCGCTGGCACCATCCGGCCACGCCCTTCCTCTTCGAAAGCCCGTCGCGCGACGTGGACCGTAGGATCGCCTTCGGAGATGAGGTGATCGCGCGTGTCCGACCGGCCGAACAACCAGCCGAACATCGTGCTGATCGTGGGAGAGGACATCGGCCGGATCGCCGGCTGCTACGGCGACGACTACGTGCGTACGCCGAACCTCGACCGGCTGGCCGCGCGCGGATGCCGGTACGACGAGGCGTACTCCACCTATCCGGTCTGCGCCCCGTCCCGGTCGACGATGGTGACCGGGCAGTACCCGATGAAGCTCGGCACCCACCAGATGCGGTCCACGCTGCTGCACCCGCCGCGGTTGTTCACCCACGAGTTGCGCGACGCGGGCTACCACGTGAGCTGGCCGACCAAGCTGGACTTCAACTTCGAGCCGACGAGCGGCTGGCGCGACGACGACGAACCGTGGGTCGACCGGCTGCGCACGAATGCCATGCCGGACCGGCCGTGGTTCGCCTACGTCAACCTCGCGATCACGCACGAGTCGTCCATGTGGCCGGACGTGGGCGAGTACGCTCACCGCGAGGGCCTGGAGCACTGGGATCCGAACAGGCCCCGCCCGCCGCGCGTCACCGACCCGGACGGAGTGCCGGTGCCGTCGTACCTCCCGGACACCCCCGTCGTACGCGGTGACATCGCCCGGCACGCCGACAACATCGCCGAACTCGACCGGCAGGTCGGGCAGATCCTCGACGCACTCGACGTTTCCGGGCAGGCCGGCAACACCGTCGTGGTGTTCCTCGCCGACCACGGGCGTGGCCTGCCGCGGGAGAAACGCTGGCCCTACACCGCGGGCATCCACATGCCGCTGCTGGTCAGCTGGCCCGGCGTCATCGAGCCCGGCAGTGTCAGCGACCGGCTGGTGTCCTGGGTCGATCTCGCGCCGACGTTCTGCTCGATCGCGGGCGCGGCGATCCCTGCCCACTATGACGGCTCGGCGTTCCTCGGCGCCGCCGAAGCCCCGCCGCGCGAGCACGTGTTCGCCGCTCGCGACCGGATGGACGAGTCGTTCGACCTGGTTCGGGTCGTCCGCGATCGGCGGTTCCACTACGTGCGCAACTTCTTCCCGCAGATCCCGTACTGTCAACGCAACGTTTACATGGAGAACATGCCGACGATGCAGGAGCTTCGGCGGCTCAACGCGGCCGGGGAGTTGCACGGATCGGCAGCGATCTTCATGTCTGCGGCCAAGCCCGCCGAGGAGTTGTACGACGTACGCACCGATCCCGAGTGCGTGCACAACCTGGCGGATGATCCGGACCACGCCGACGTACGCGCCCGGATGGCCGCTGAGCTGGAACGCTTCCTCGCCAGCATCGACGACCTGGGCGCATATCCCGAGCGCGACCTGGTGGCGAAGGGTCTGGTCGCGGACCGGATCGAGGAGTTCCGCGCCCGGCTCGCCCCGCTGCCGCCGGAGTACCAGCGCGGCTACCCGATGGCCGTCCTCGACCCCGCCGACCTGCCACCCTTCTGAGATATTCCGGCGCGTCGTCCGAGTGGCCACTCGCCGCTCTCGGATCGATCGCAATGCGGGGTGGTCGGCTACGGTGCTGCCATGTCAGAGGAGCCACCTGTCGACCTGGACGCACTTCGTGAGCGGTTCCCGTGGGTGGGCATGGCCGGCTTCGAAGGTGATTTCTCCGCGCGATACAGGGAGATCATGGCCGAGTCACGCCGCGACCGCGGGATCGTCGAGGCCATCGACGCAGCGCGACGCAGACCGTGAACGCATCTCTTCCGCGGCTGCGCCAGCGGGCTTCTCGTCCCGGGAGTCGTCAGTCGAGGGTTCGCCGCAGCAGGTCGAAGAACGCGTCGCCGCGGACGATCTCGAAGCGGTCGTCGAGGGAGTTCGCGAGGCTCACGATCTGCGTTGGCGTCCAGTTCCAGGCCTGGATGGCCGCTGCCACGAAGCGGGGCTTGTCACCGTCCCAGTCGGCCACGTGGTCGTAGAGCCCCTGGTGATAGTCGGCGACGTCGGCGAACCGCGCGAAGTCGCCGACCACCGGAATCCCGCCGGGCGTGGTGATCTGGTTGCCGTGTTCCCAGCCCAGGATGAGACCGAGCGCCGGGGTGTATTCGTGGTAGGACGCACCCACTCGCTCGTCGGGCGGAGCCGGTGGACCGTCGACGAGGTTGAACAGGGATATGACGTTCAGCCCGGTGGCGCGCATGTACCGGCCGGTCATCTTCGTGAAGTAGTCCAGCTTGTCCGCCGGCCACAGCGACGGGTAGGTGTAGCCCGCGCCGGACGGGCCGGCGATCAGCAGGTCGTTGCCGGTCGCCGTGCGCTGGTAGTACGCGTAGATCGCCGGGCCGACGTCGGCCAGCAGCGGGTCGATCGTCCAGTTCGTGGGAACGGTTCCACGGTCGCCGTTGTCCCAGATGTCGCGCATCCGGTGCTGGCAGTACTGGATGTTGTCGCCCTCGCCGACGGTGAACGACACGTAGATCTTCTTCCTCAGCCGCGGGGTGTTGCGCCGCGGCGGGGTGGGGCGGATCGTCGCGCGGGCACCGGAGAACACCGTGCCGTTCTGGTAGAAGTCGGCGGCGAGCACCTCGATGCCGTGCTCGGAGGCGATCCCGACCCCGCCGTGCTCGCCGGCCACCGCGCCGTTGAACCAGCCGAGGTACGGCGTGGTCGGCTCCACCTTGCCGAAGATCTCGCCCAGCAGATCACCGGTGGCGCCATCGGGTGGCAGCCAGGCCACCATCGCCTTCGTACCGACGATGTAGTCGCGCAGGTTCGGGAACACCTCGACGCGCGTCGGCGCCTGGTCGGTGGCTGTGACGAGGTACTGGTTCCACATGTCGACCTTGGCGGTCAGCGTGGTCGTGCCGGCGGGCGGCGCGAAGCGGTAGATCCAGTACGAGCCACCGTCGCAGAAGCGGTGCCCGTCGGCGACCGCGGACCCGTCCGCGTCGAAGATGTATGGCGTCTCCGCGTCCGTCGCGGTGTCGAAGTCGGCGATCTGCTTGCCGTCGGCGAGGATCGTCACGTGCTGGACCGACGGCCCCCAGCCGTCGTTGCCGAACGCGTCCTGGAAGCGCAGGTAGACGCCCTCACCGCCGAGCACCGGTGAGAGGTCGAGTTCGTAGACCTTGCGGTTGGAGTTGTCGCGCACGGGGTTCGTCTCGCGGGCGAGTTCGGTCCACTTCACGCCCGGCACCGCGGCCGTCCGGGTCGGGGGTACGCCGGTGAGCAGCCGGTGGGTGCACTGAGGCCACAGGTGCTCCAGCTGCCAGCGGTAGGTCGCCAGCGGGTCGTCGGTGAACCGGCCGCGCAGGTCCTCCACGATCGTCAGGTCGTACTTCTCCACCTGTTCGGGGCTCGCGATGACGGCGTTCTTCAGCCCGGCCAGGGTGGTGGCGACGTTGACGGAGTCCGGGGCGTCGCGGTCGTAGACGACGGCGCCGCTTATCTCCGAGCGATAGGCCGCGACCAGGCTCATCGGGTCGTCGTGTTTCGTCGTCGGCAGGCCGAGGGTTGCGAGCCAGGCCGCGTCGCTGCTGTCGTCGACGAGGAAGTACACCCGGGGTCGTACGCGATTGACGATGCCCTGCAGCGTGTTGAGGAGCGCCTGGTCGTCGCCGGACAGCTTCCGGACGTCGGCGACGTCGAGGTGCTCCGGCTGCGGGAACGTCGGCAGCACCTGACCGGCGGGCCAGGCGAGACCGGGGTTCTTCGCCGCATCCGCGGCTGTCAGCGCGATCGGCGCTGTCAGCGCGGCCGACGCGGACTGGGCGCTGATCGGCGCGGCGCCGGCGGTGGCCGTACCCACCCACGGGGTGAAGGCGGCGGCACCGGCGAGGCCACCGGACAGCGTGAGGAAGCGACGACGAGACACCATGGATTTGCGATCCCCTCGGTTTGATGGGGCCGGTCACCGGCGACTCGGCCCCGTCGCAACCTAAAGATCATGAAGAGTGGTGTCGAGCGCGGTGACCTGACCTGGACGGCCGTTCCGCGCCTGCGTCGGCATGTCCGATCCCGTGCCCGCTCCGATAGATTCCGGGTCGTGACTGATCCTCGCCCGTGGTGGAGGTCGCCGCTGCTGTGGACGTTCGTGCTGGCGGTCGTGTTGCTGCTGGCGATCAGCGGCTGGCTGCTCACCGATGCGACGGCCACTCGTGCCGACGCGCTGCGCACCGGTGGGGTGGCGGCCGGCTCGGTCATCGCGCTCTACGCGCTGTGGCTGAACGACCGGCGCCGGCAGGTGGAGGAGCACCGGCAGGAGACCGAACGTGAACGCTTCGAACTCGCGCTCCTGCAGGACGAACGCGACCGGGAACGGGTGAGTGACGAGCGCTTCGCGAAGGCGGTCGAGCTTCTCGGTGGTGAGGCCGACCAGGTGCGGGTGGGTGCGCTGCACGTACTCGCGGGTCTCGCCCGAAGCCGCCCCGAATACACCCAGACGGTGCTGGACGTCCTGTGCGCCTACCTGCGGCGCCCCTGGCACGGCGTCGGCGTTGACCCTGAGCCGGAGACGGTCGGTGAGGACGGGCGGCAGAAGCGACATGAACGGCAGGTACGGCTGACCGCTCAGCGACTCGTCATCGACCTGCTGCCGGCGACCGGCGCTCCCGGCCCGTCCTTCGACCTCGACCTGACCGGTGCGTGGCTGGAGGCCTTCGCACCCGCCGGACGGAGGTTCGGCAAGCTCGCCTTGCACTCCGCGACGCTGGCCGGGGACGCGGATTTCAGCGGGTGCGAGTTTGCGGGGTTCGCGTCGTTCTCCCTGCTGGTGTGTGGGGTCGAGGATCCGGCTGGGCGGTTCCTGTGCAGGCAGGCGGTTTTCGCCGAGGGGGCGTCGTTCGCCGGTGCGAGGTTCGGTTCTGTGGCCGACTTCCAGGGCGCGGCGGCGACCGGGCCGGTGAGCTTCGAGGGCGCGGAGTTCACCGGGGATGCCGACCTGTGCGGCATGTCCTTCGAGGGGCCGCTCGACCTGCGCCGGGCACGGTTCGGCCGGCACGTCGACCTTCGCTTCGAAGTCACGCCGCGCAGCGTGTCGCTGTACAACACCGTTGTGGACGAGAGGTACGAGGTCAGGCTTCCCGAGGACTGGAAGTTCGTCCCGCTTGCCGACGGCCGCACCCGGATCGACATCGGCGCTCAAGGCTGACCGGAGGCTGCTTGCGGCCGGTCGACCATTACCTCAAGGCCTGGGCCTCGGAGTAGCGGTCGTTCCTCGGCTCCTCCAGACCGGGGGTCAGGGGAGGTTCGGGCCGGATCGGCTCCTGCGGACGCGTTCTGTCGTGTGCCGCAAGCTCGCCTTCCACGCGGCGAATCACCTCATGACGTCGGCCGGAGAAGTCGGCGACGGCGATCTCCAGGAGAAGCCTGTTGCGTTCTACGTCGGACACGAACCGGATCCCCGACAGGGCCTGTCGGTTGGCGACCTTCATGAGGAGGGCGTTCGGTCCCGCGGAGTGGGTGTATTCGAGTTTGTCGAACGCCCATTCACGCTTCTTCTGGCCCTCGAACACCACCCGTCGATCCGTCACGACCACGCGCCCCGAGCCCGTCTCCGCGAGGTACTTGCTGCCCTGCTTCCGGCGCTCCTCGAGCATGGCGACGGTGGTGGTCAGCAGCACGCGTTCTCCGCTGCGCAGCTTGTCCACCGCATGGTTGGAGGGCGACCCGTTCTCGTACTTCGCAGTCTCGAGGAGGCTGCTCAGCTGCCTTCTGCGCTGCACCCAGGCGTTCTCCTCGGCCACGTAGGAGTGACGCGCGGCTTCGTAGTCCGAAAGCGCTCTGCGGTAGGCCTCGCGGGTGGCCTCTTCCACTCTCCGCTGGGCACGTTGAGCCGCCGCCTGCCGACGCTTCTCGCGCCACGCTGCCCACCTGGCCCGGCGCGACCAGAGCAGCACGATCCCGAGGAGCACCAGTGCCATCAGCACCAGTAGTGCCAGGATCCCGCCCAGCGTGAGCGGGGCTTCGATGCTGACCGGCACTGGTGTGGTCGTGGAGTTTCCTGCGGCATCGACCGCGAACAGCGTCAGCTTGTACTCACCGGCTTCACTGCTCCGGTTGACCTTCGCGACACCCGCGGCGTCCGGCCTGAGGTTCAGGCGTAGCCGGCTCCCGCCGAGAGTTCCGCTGAGCTCGACGTGGGCGTTCCGCTCTGTCGCCACCTTCAGTGCGAGCACGCCCTTCTTGGCCGACTCCGGGTCGACCTTGTAGCTCAGGCGTGGAGGCGTGGTGTCGATGACGAAGGGGCCGGTTGCCGCCGATGCCTTCCGTCCCTGCCAGTCGGTGAGCTGCGCGGTCGCACGCGCGTACCTGCCGTCCTCCAGTTTCATCGACACTGCGGCCCGACCGTCCGGCCCGATCTTGAACCGAGCAGGATCTGCACCCGGAACGACCACCGTCCCCTGGCTTCTCGGCGAACCAGCGACCTCGAAGACTGCCGGCACGACCTTGTCGACGGTGGTACGACGGATCTCCACGGCGGGAGCAGGCACGGAGACGACGAGCCTCTGCTTCGCCGTCGAGACGTTCCCTACCGCGTCGCGAGCCGCAACCTGAACGGCATAGGTCCCGTTGGGAAGCCACAGATCAGCCTGAACCTGTCCCTCGGCAACACCTTGCGCCCGCTGGGAGCTTCCGGCGACCGTGACGGTCCACTTCGCACCGACCTCCGTCGCGAAGGCGATCCGGGAGAAGAGCTTTTCGGGCCGGGCCGCGGTCACGGTGACCGGACCGAGTTCCGGCTTGTCCGCGTCCACCGTGATGCTTGCCGGGCTCGACGCCTCGCTCGTGTTTCCGCTCGAGTCGGTCGCCTCCGCCGTGTAGGTGTGCTCACCGGTCGGCGCCGTGAAGGTGATCTTCGAGGGGCGACCGGTTCCCGTTCCCCTCGCGACGACGCTGCCGTCCTCGCCTTTGACGACGATGCTCGAGCCTCGTTCGGCGGAGACCGCGATCGAGACCTTCCCGCCCTTACCGGAAACAGGTTCCGCCAGGTCGGGTGCTACAGGCGGGTCGTCGTCGACCTCCGGAACCGGATCGAACTCCGGGACCTCCACATCCGGAGCCTCCTTGGGGCACTCGCTGGTGTAGCCGAGGTCGCCGCAGACATAGGACCCGCTGTCGGACGGGCACGAGTGCCATCGGTGGCAGCCGTCCCGGTGAGCCGATGCCGTCCCGTCCGTCAGGACCACGAAGCTGACGACCATCAGGAGGCTCACCAACAGCTGAGACCCGAGTTTCCCGACCGATTTCATTCCGCCCCCAATGCCTCCCGCGGCCCCCCGCGAGATGCGGCTACACGATGGTGAGTCCGATCCGACCGAGCCCTGGGTGTTGCCGCCACCGCACTTGCGAGGAGTCGGATGGTGCTTCGAATCACGCGGCTGTCCCGCGTCCGGGATCAGGCACCTGGGCAATGCTTGGTTCCGCCCTCGCCCGGTGGCATCGCCGTCCCCTGGATTTGCCGGGAGCGAACCTAGGGTCGCCTCGTAAAACGTCCGTCAAACCACCACAGCGTCCACCGGCGGGAATTCGTCAGCTCGGGAAGGGGGCGGACCTCGAGGTCGCCGGGTGCGCAGACTCCCGCGCGACCAGCGAGGGCGGGATCACGATCACGGGGCAGCGCGCGTTGCGGACGCAGTACGCACTGGCCGAACCGAGCAGGGACTCAGGCGACGCGCCCGCTCCGTGGCTGCCGATGACCAGGGCGGCGGCGTGGGCGGACAGCGCACCCAGCGTGGGACCGGGCTGCCCGTACACCACCATGGAACGCACTGGCGTCTCCGACGGCACCGCCTGATCGAGGGCGGCGTCGAGCACCTCCTTGTGCGCACCGCCGGAGGAGGCGACTTCTTCCCGCGGTGCCGGAACCGTGCGGTACGCCGGCCGCGGGGCGAGCAGGCTGACCGACGTCGCGAGGACGCCACGGTTCGCTTCCCCGGCGTACCGAAGTCCCCACGTCAGCGCGTACCGCGAGCCCGCCGACCCGTCGACGCCGACGACGATCGGTCCCCGCGACGGCACCGGCCGCCGCAACAGCGCCGCGTGGAGGTCGTGCGCGGTCAGCATTCCCACGACCTGTTCCCCGTCGATCACCACGACCGCGTCGCCGACACTTCCGCGCAACGTCTCCGCGGCCTCTCCGACGGTCAGGTCCTTCGACACGGTCGGCGCCGGCATCCGGGCCACGTCGGCCACCAGGACCGCCCGGCCGCGACGCGACCAGTCGTGCATCCTCCAGAGGAGATCGGCCTCATGAACGACGCCGACACATCGCCCCTGCTCCATCACCGGTAGGTGGGCGAACCCGGCACCGAGCATCATCCGCCACGCGGTCTCCACGTCCGTCGCGGAGTCCACTCCCAGCACCTCGGTGCTCATCACCTCCCGTACGGGCCGTTCACCAAGGCTGTCAATCCAGCCTTGCGGCCCGTCGGCGGCCACGTCGGCCTGCTCCGGCACCAGAACATCGGGTACGACCGCGACCGGGCACGATGCCAGGCGAAGACAGCGACTTGTCGTCGAGGAGTCGAGTACGTCGGTCTCGGGCAACCGCCCGAGCACCAGCAGCGCCGCGTCGAGCGACCGGGCGAGGAGCGCGTCGACGTCGGCTTCGCACTCGACGTGGATCGGCTCGACCGCCGCCTCCAGTCGGTTCGCCTCCGCGACGGCCCACTGCAGCGCATGTCTGCTCGACGACGAACGGTCGAGGCCGACGAGGATGTGTCCGCTGATCACGCGTCACCGCCCTGCGCGAGTCCGAGTGGAACATGAGCTCACTCCAAGGTCACCCGACTCCGGTCCGGTCGATCCAGGGTCCAGCGGTGATGTCCGCACGGGACCTTCGACACCGCCGGTTCGGGGGGCAGTCCCGCGGGCAGGAAATTGTCGCCGGTTAACCCCTGACCCCGATTCCTGCATGTGCACAACCGAACAACTGTCGCCGCGGGGCAGTACGTCTGCCAGCCGAAGGTGCGGCAGTCAGCGAGAGGAACAAGATGAGTAGCCGCTTAGGTACAGCCCTCCGACGAAACCGCGGCATCCGTGGCGCCCTCACCGTCGCGGCGACGATCGCGGTCTCGGCGGCGGTGCTGGCGCCCGCGCCACAGGCGAAGGCCACGGCGGTCACGACCGCCAGGACCGCCACGGCGGTCACGACAGCCACGATCAACGGCACGATGCGCAAGGACTTCACCGCCCGGATCGCACCGACGAAGTACGCCCCCGGCGTCACCCTTCTCAAGGAAGGAACGGTGATCAGACTCCGGTGCCAGGTCTGGGGAGACTCCGTTCACGGCAACTACCTGTGGTACAAGGTGGCCGACGCCAGATGGGTCACCGCGTACTACGTGCACCTCAACGGGGCGCCGCCCTTCTGCGGTAACGGCACCCTCTACAAAGGTCACGTCACGATATCGAGCCTGGCCGTACGCAACGGTCCCAACACCCAGGACCCGAGGGTCGCGTGGGCCAGCGGGAACCTCACCAACCTGGTCTGCAAGGTCGTCAGCCAGAACGTCGACGGTAACTCGATCTGGTACGAGCGCACCGGTGGCAACGCC
Source organism: Actinopolymorpha cephalotaxi (assembly GCF_013408535.1). Lineage (NCBI taxonomy): Bacteria > Bacillati > Actinomycetota > Actinomycetes > Propionibacteriales > Actinopolymorphaceae > Actinopolymorpha > Actinopolymorpha cephalotaxi. The sequence continues at coordinate 6,280,074 of NZ_JACBZA010000001.1, read as the reverse complement.
ACCAACGGTGGCCGCTGGGTCGCCGCCCGGTTCGTGTCCAACGTCGGATCGGCACCGCCGTACTGCTGAAAAGTCACAGGCAGAACCTCGTTGAACGGATGTACGCCACAAGGCCGGCGCGCTGCTCCGGGCGGCTTCCGGGTCGAGCGGTGAGGTCTGCGGGACCTTCGCCATCTCGGTTCGTCGCGGTCTCGCGGGCAGGAAATCGTCGCCGGTCAAGGCCGGTACCCCCGCCTTCTGTCTTCGCAGTCCACGACTACCGCGGCGGGCAGGACGCCTACCTGGCCGGACCACCGCCCTTCTGTCCCCCATCCGCGGAGGACACGACCTACAAGGGCAGGACCCTCGCCGCGCTCAACGTCCGGCGGGGACCGACGACGGCAGCCGTCATCGTCGGCGGCCTCCAGGAGAACCAGGTCGTCACGTTGCTGTGCAAGCAGGTCGGACAGAACGTCGACGGCAACTCGCTCTGGTACAAACTCGGCTTCCGGCAGTGGGTCACGGCGCGGTACGTCGCCAACGTCGGCCCGGCGCCGAGGTACTGCCCCCCGCCCATCATCGTTCCGCCCCCTGGCAAGCCCTACCTCCGTGCGGCCTTCACCGAACGCGGCGCACCTTCGCTGAACGCGACCCTCGGCAGGACCCTCCCGGCGAACACCGTGCTCACGCTCAGGTGCAAGGTGTACGGAGGCTCCGTGAACGGCAATTCGCTGTGGTACAAGGAATCCAACGACGAATGGGTCACCGCGTACTACGTCAACCTCAACGGAGCGGCGTCACCGTCGTTCTGCGGCAACGGCAGCCTGTACAAAGGCCAGGTCACGACCTCGAGCCTGGTCGTGCGCAGCGGCCCGGACACCGCGGACCCACAGGTCGGGTCGGTCAGCGGGAACCTCAACAACCTGGTCTGCAAGGTCAACGGCGATTCGGTCGACGGCAACCCGCTCTGGTACGAACTCACGGGCGGTAGCAACAGCGGCGGCCGATGGGTCGCCGCCCGGTACGTGACGAACGTCGGGTCGGCACCGCCGGCCTGCTGACGGCTGCACGGCAAGAACGGTGGTGGCGGGCCTCGGCCCGCCACCACCGTTCTGCATGTGCGCCACCCATCGGGCGCGAGGACTACAGCAGGATCCCCGTCACGGCTTGGGCTCGGGGCAGGTGACGAGCGGGTTGTACTGCGCGAGCTCGCCGACAGGGTTGGGAAGCCAGACCCAGGCGTGCCGGTCGTAGTGCACCGGCTGCCCCGGCTCGTGCCCCGGCATCGGCCCGTCGAACAGCTCACCGAACAGCGTCGGACGGTCCTCGTCGGTACGGAGATCACCATCCGCGTCGGCCTTGAAGTACTCGATCGCAGCCAGGCGCAGTGGGCCGTCGTGGTCGCGGGCATACACCAGAATCTCGGGCCGGGTCGGGTCGACGTTCGGGTTTGCCGCAAGGCCGGGGTTGACATAGTGGTAGCCCATGCCACCGAGCGTCGGGTCGGCCACGCAGACGTCGGTGGGCACGTAGCCGGCCCTGACCGCGGTGTCGACGTTCCGGTAGCGAGCGGTCGCCTCGCGGATCACCTCCCGCTGTGCGGCCGTCATGGACCCGGGCCGGTCACGGTGGGAGGTGTGCGCCGCGACCTGCGCCTCCGGTCGAGCGCCGTCGTGCGTGGCGGCCGACGCGAGCGCGACGGGCCCGCCGGTGGTGAGCGCGACGGCGGCGGCCATCGCCGCCCACTGGATGGTGCGACGTCCAGGCATGTTCGGTTCCTTTCAGGTCGTACGCGAAGGCGAGCTCGCCCGCGGACTGCGAAGGAACGGTCCCCGGGCCGTGGCGGCACAACCGGGTCACAGGAACGGTTTGACGAGGCCGTGGACCAGCGCCGGCCGCCGGTCGCGGACTCCGATGTTGGGATCCCTCATTCGCGGAGTCGTACAACCAACACCGCCACTCGCACGTCTATCCAGCCAAAGTGCGGCAGTCATCGAGAAAGAGAGGCACATGATGAGGAGTCGCATCCGTGCCGCGGCCATCAGGCTGCGGATGGGTAGGCGCGGCGTCCGTGGCATCGTCACCGTCGCCGCGACGGCACTCGTTTCGACCGTCCTGCTGGCCGCGGCGCCAGGAGCTCAGGCCGCGACGACGTACCAGGGCAGGGTCACCGCGACCGTCAACGTCCGTAGCGCACCGACGACGTTCGCGTCCGACGTCGGCACGCTCCGGGCCGGGGCGACGGTGACGCTCCAGTGCAAGGTCTTCGGGCCTTCGGTGGGTGGCAACTCCGTCTGGTACAAGCTCGGCACCGGCCGGTGGGTCACCGCACGCTATGTCGCCAACGTAGGGACCGCGCCGCGGTTCTGCGGTAACGGCAACGAGTACGACGGACGGGCCGCGGTGGCCCTGAACGTGCGCAGCGGTCCGAACACGGCGAACGCTGTCGTGTCGTCGGTTCCGGCCGGCGGATACCTCGCGCTGGTCTGCAAGGTCGACAGCCAGTCGGTCGACGGAAACCCCCGCTGGTACCAGCTCACCGGTGACGGCGGTGGCCAGTGGGTCGCCGCGCGGTACGTCACCAACGTCGGTACGGCCCCGCCGTACTGCTGACGACACTGCTGAGGAAACCTCGAGGCACGGTGGTGGCGGGCACGTCCCCGCCACCACCTGCGTCATGCCGGCCGGGCTGTCGGCTTTCCGCCGGGCCCGAGCCGGCTTCGCGGACGCGGACCTCACATTCGGCCGTCCTGTGTCGTCGTACCGGCGAGGAACGCCGACAGCCACACCGAGCGGAGGAGCCGACCGCGATGTCCACGCAACGCGAGCAGGACGAGGCCAGGATCAGGCAGCGCATGGGCCAGGTCGTCGAGGCGATCGGGGTCAAGGATCTCGAAGCCCTGCGGGGGATCTACGCCACCGACGTGGTGTCGTTCGACGTGGAGCCACCACTGCAGCACGTGGGGATCGACGCGAAGCTGGCCAACTGGGCACGGGTTTTCACGGTCTTCGAGAAGGTGGCGTACGAGGTCCGCGATCTGAAGGTCACCGTGGGCGAGGACGTCGCGTTCGGGCACTGCTTCGGCCGCCTCAGTGGCACGTTGGGCAACGGCACGACGACCAGTGGCATGTGGGTCCGGGGCACGTTCTGCTTCGAGAAGTCCGGCGGCGAGTGGCTGGTCACCCACGACCAGGCCTCGGTGCCGTTCGACGTCACGACCGGCAGGGGTGTGACCGACCTCGAGCCGTGACGATCAGTCTCCGGCCGGACCGGCGGTACCGGCCGTACGCCGGGCGAGGATCTGCTCCCGGGGTACGACACCGCATCGGCCGGCCCACGCCGCGTAGGCCGAACCGAGCCGGTCGACCAGGCCGGGATGCCGGCCGGCGACGTCGTTCAGCTCGGTCCGGTCGACGTCCAGGTCGTACAGCTCCCAGTCCTGGCCGAACTTCCGGACCAGCTTCCAGCGGCCCTGCCGCACCGCGGCGTTGCCCTCGTGCTCCCAGTACAACGTGTGCTCGGGCTCGGCCACGGAGTCCCGCCTGCCGTCGCCGTGCCAGGTGCGGAGCATGCTGACGCCCTCGGGCGGAAGCACGTCACGGCCGTCGCGGCCGGAGGCACGGCCGGAGGGATGGTCGACCCCGGTCACGTCCAGGACGGTGGCCATGACGTCGGGTAGCTGGTGCGGGTCGTGCCGCACCGTGCCCGGCGCGAGCCGCCCGGCCGGCCAGTGCACGATGAACGGGGTGGCGATCCCGCCCTCGTGCACCCAGTGCTTGTACTCCCGGAACGGCGTGTTCGACAGGTTGGCCCACGCTGTGCCGTAGCTGGCGTAGGTGTCCTCCGCCCCGGGCACGACCGCGGGGGTGTTGCCGCGGAACACCCGCCCGCCGGCGCGGGTGTGCGCGGGCAGATGGATCGGCCGGTTCTCCAGCTCGTCGGTCCAGCCAGGCTCGAGGTTCTCCGCGCAGCCGCCGTTGTCGGACAGGAACATCAGCACCGTGTCGTCCAGGTGCCCGGTGGCCTCCAGCGCGGCGACGATGCGGCCGACCGCCGCGTCCATGCGGTGCACCTGTGCCGCGTACACCTCCATCCGGCGTTGCTCCCAGTTCTGGTTTGCCGTGTCGTTCCAGGGCTTCACGTCCGGGTCACGGTCGCTCAGGTTCCAGCCCGCTTCCAGTACGCCGAGGTCGACCAGCCGGTCCGCACGCCGTTCGCGCAGCACGTCCCAGCCCTCGGCGTACCGGCCGCGCATCGCCTCGATGTCCTCCTCGAGCGCGTGCAGCGGCCAGTGCGGTGCGGTGAAGGCGGTGTAGAGGAAGAACGGCCGGCCGGCATCGTCACCGGTGCTGTGGGACGTCACGAAGTCGGCTGCCGCGGCACCGATCGCGTCCGTGTAGAAGAACCCGGGTTCGAGTTCGTGGTCCTCGACCGGCGTCTCGTCCCGGGTCAGGGTGCCGGGATTCCAGTAGTTGCCGGCGCCGGTCAGGGTGCCGAAGAACCGGTCGAAGCCGCGCCTGGTAGGCCACGCGTCGTGCGGCCGGTCCACCTGCCCGCACAGGTGCCACTTGCCGCTCATGTACGTGGCGTACCCGCCGGCTCCCAGCACCTCCGCCAGAGTGACGCACCGGTCGTTGAGGGTTCCGGGGTAGCCGTACGGGCGCTGGTCCTCGGTGAGGATCCCGATGCCCGTCTGGTGCGGATGCAGGCCGGTCAGCAGGGATGCTCGGGACGGTGAGCAGCGCGCCGTGTTGTAGAACTGTGACAGCCGGACGCCTCCCGCCGCCAGCCGATCGAGGTTCGGCGTCGGGATCTCCCCGCCGTAGCAGCCGATGTCGGAGTAGCCCATGTCGTCGACGAGGATCACGATCACGTTGGGTCGTCCGGTCATGGTGAACTCGGTCTCCTGTCCTCTGGCGTGCCGTCAAGCCGCGGTTGACACAGTTCGGCCGCCACCTGCGGGAACACGTCCTCGATCTCCTCGGCCAGCACGCGCCGCAGCCTCAGCCGTTCGGGTTCGTACGCCGGGTCGGCCGCGACGTTGCGCTGTTCGTGCGGATCGGTGGTGTGGTCGTACAGTTCGTCGACGTCGTGGGAGCGGTGGATGTAACGAGACGTCCCGGTGCGGACCGAGACGTTGAGCGCGTCGGTCGTGGCGTTCCAGTCGGCCGGGTCGGTGTACTCACCGCGCGCGTCGGAGTTCATGCCGTAGAGCACGGTCTCCGCGGTGACGTACGCCCGGGTGGGCGCCGCCGCCCGCCGGCCGAGCATGCCGGCGAAGGAGATCCCGTCGTCGTCCTCGTCCCGGGCGACGTCGGCCAGCTCGGTCAGAGTGGCCGCGAGGTCGACCACGGACACCAGGTTGCCGGTCGAGGTCGCGGCGCCCACGTCCGGATGGCGGATGATCAGCGGGACCCGCAGGGCCTCCTCGTAGTGCAGGAGATGTCCTTTCTCCATCAGGCGATGCGCACCGAGAAGGTCGCCGTGGTCGGAGGTGTAGACGACGATCGTCCGCTCCAGTTGGCCGGTACGCCGAAGGTGCTCGACGATGGCGCCGACCTGTGCGTCCACCAGGGCGCCGAGGCCGAGGTAGTGCGCGACGAGCTCGACCCAGCCTGCCTCGTCGAGATCGGCGTACCTGCGGGCGAATCCGGACTGCGCGACCTCGCGTGGCCTGGTGTCCGGCCCGGTCGCGAAGCTGGGCGGTAGTTCGACCCGCCCGCGGTCGATGATCGTGTCGTACGGCGCCGGCACGATCATCGGGAAGTGCGGCGCGTTGAAGGAGCACACCGCAAACCACGGCCGGTCGTCCGGGGCATCCCCGAGCGCGCCGAGGAACTGCCCGGTCTGCCAGGTCTCCAGGAAGTGCTCCACCGGGATCTCGGCGGTGCCGCGATGTGGTGCCGTCCGCAGGGTTCCCACGTCGGCGGGTGTGAGGTTCTCGATGTTGCCCTCGACGAGCTCGAACCCCTGCGCGGTGGCGTACTCGCGGTAGGGCTCGATGTAGCGGCCCCGGTCCCGGCCGTCGAGAACGGCGGGGATGGCCACCTGGTCGGCGAACCCCATCCGCGCCGGCGTCGTCCCCGGTACGTGCCACTTGCCGCAGTACATCGTGTGGTAGCCGGCGTCCTGAAAGGCGCGCCCCAGTCCGGCGTCGCGCAAGTCGGGGTTGACGGCCCGCCAGTTGCCGAGTACGTGGTGGTGCCGGGGCATGCGTCCGGTCCACAGGCTGGCCCGCGACGGGCAGCACAGTGGGAACGGCGTGTAGCAACCCTCGAAGATCGTCGACTGCTCGGCGAGCGCGTCCAGGTGAGGCGTGTGGGCGGCGGGGTTGCCCGCATGTCCGAACGAGTCCCAGCGCTGCTCGTCGCTCATCACGACCAGCACGTTGGGCCGGTCCCTCTTCGCCGTCATCGGAGAACATCCAGCAGGGCCTGCCACGCCTGCTTCTCGTAGAACCGGTGTCCGCCGTCACCGATCACCAGCCGGCACTGTTGGCCGGCTCCCGACGCGGCGTAGATCGTCCGCAGGTCGTCGTACGCCCTGCGCACACCAGTCAACGGGAAGATCGCATCGTCGCGGCCGGCGACCACGACGAGCGGCTTGGGCGCGAACAGCCCGAGGACGTCGGCCGCCTCGGCCCACCGGAGCAGACCGGGAAGGTAGTTGTCCGCGCAGTGGTAGATGCTCATGATCGAGTCCGCATAGGTGCAGAACGCGCACGACGGCATCGCGAACCGCACCCGATCGAGCACCGCGGCGGCGTAGATGGTCGCGGTGCCGCCGCCGGAGTTGCCCATCACCCCCAGCCGGGACAGGTCGACGTCACCACGTGCGGCGAGGTAGTCGATGCCGCGGTCCACGTCGAACACCCGCTCGCCCACCAGCGTCCGCCCCAGCATCAGCGCCTGCATCGCGGCGTCGTGACACCCGTGCGGGGAGACGGCCGACTGGGTCTGCTCGCGTCGCAGACCGAAGCTGCGCTGCTCGATGCACAAGGCGGCGAACCCGTGCCGCAGGGCGCCCAGCGCGAAGTCGCGGTCTCCCTCGACCTCGAACGGCGCGCTCTCGTCGTCGCGCTCGCGGGCGATCGAGACGTGCATCCCGGTGCTGTGCCCCTGCAGGCAGATCACCGTCGGGTGGGGTGCAGGACGGTCGTACGGCACACAGAAGTACGCCACCACATCGGCGTGCGGCTCCGCGGCGAAGACCACCTTCTCCACCGTGCCCAGCTCGAGTTCGCTACGCCACAGCGTCCGCGCCCGCAGGGGAAACGCCGAAGGCTCCGGCATCCCGAGCAGCTCACGCAGCTTGGGCCGGAGCTGTTCCTGCCAGGCCGCCACGTCACCGCCGCTGAACCGCAGGGCCGGGGTCGTGTGCTGCACCAGGTACCGGTGGTTGTCCGACGGAGACAAACTCAGCTCGCCTGACTCCTCGTCCACCCGCGCTCGGCCTTCCACGGCGTGCCTCCCAGTCCTCGACCCCTCGTCCGACGATGGTCGGGGCCGGGCTGGACGCACAAGGGCAACTCCTGGCCGTCTTGTGCCACCTCGGCAATCGGAGCCGTGCCCGTGGGAGGCCCGCAGCCGTGTCCGTACGAGCTTCTGATCGCCGGCGTCTGGGCGAACGGTCGACGAGTGGTCACGCGGGGCTGGGGATCCCCAGGACGGGCAGGCACTCGGCGACGCCGGCGAGGGTGATGTCGTCGCGCCGTCCCTTCGCCCACTGCTCGCGGGTGATCCGCCAGCGGAGGAGTTCGGCGGCCTCGCCGCGGCGGGTGGCCCGGTCGATCCCGTTGCGCTCGTAGCCGAGTGCCTGGGAGACGCGGTTCGAGGCCTGGTTGTCGAAGAACGCGTCGCTGCCCGCTTCCCGCGCCCCGATTCCGTCGAAGGCCAGGTGGAGTATCGCGTGGCGCATCTCCTTGCCCAGGCCACGGCCGCGCAGGTCCGGGTCGAGCCAGGAGAAAGTGGTGACCGTTCCGAAGGTGGCGAAGTCGGACCCGATCAGGTCCTGCATGCCGACCGCCTGGCCGTCGACGACCACGACGAAGTACAGCCGCCAGAAGTTGTCGTCGACCCGTCCGCGGCCGGCCCACACTCGGCGGAGCCAGGCCCAGGTCCGATCCGGTTCGTCCTCGTACAACGACATCGGGTCGTCGAAGGGCCAGGGCGGCTCCGTGGCCACTCCCTTGCGGACCGTCGGGACGAGCCGTTCCAGCAGCGCGTCCGTCGCCCCCAGCAACGAGAGCCGGGGCGTGTGCACCTGCACGTTCAACGGGGGATACGAGGACACGGCGGTGTCGGGCGGCGGCATGGGCGCCACCCTAGAAGTTGCCGCCCGGGTCCGCACCCGAGTATCCGCGCGGCCGGCACCACGAAGCCGGCGACCCGGCGACCCGGGAGCCCTACGGTCGATGAGAGTCGGCGATGCGGCCGGCCAGGAACTCCCGTTCGGTCTCGTTCCTGGTCAGCTCCAGCGCCTCCCGGTGGGCGGCCGCGGCCTCCTCGTCACGGCCCAGCCGCTGAAGGAGATCCGCCCGGATCGCCGGGAGGTACTGATAACCCGCCAGCCGGCCGTCCTTCTCCAGTTCCTCGACCTCCGCCAACGCCCGCGCGAGTCCGCTGACCATCGCGAGCGGCACGGTGCGGTTCAGCGCCACCACCGGGGACGGCCACACCGACAGCAGGGCGTCGTACAGCGTGAGGATCTGCTGCCAGTCCGTCCGGTCATAGGTCGGCGCCTCGGCGTAGAGCGAGGCGATCGCGGCCTGCAGCACATAGCGGCCCGGCCGCCCACCGCGTAGGCCGTCCACGATCAGGTCGTGCGCCTCGGCCATCGCCGTGCGGTCCCACCGTGAGCGGTCCTGGTCCTCCAACCGCAGCAGCCGGCCCTGGTCGTCGACCCTGGTGGCCCGCCTGGCATCGGTCACCAGCAGCAGGGCCAGCAGCCCCCACACCTCCCGCTCGTCGGGCATCAGGTTGCGCAGCATCCGGGTCAGCCGCAGCGACTGGTCCACGAGGTCCGTACGCACCAGCGAGTCGCCCGACGGCGCGGTGTGGCCGGCGGTGAAGAGCAGGTGGATCACCCCGAGCACCGCGCGCAGTCGGTCCGGCAACTCGGCCGCCTCGGGCACCCGGAAGGGGATGCGGGCGGCCGAGATCTTCTTCTTCGCCCGGGTCAGCCGGGCGGCCATCGTCGGCTCCGACACCAGGAACGCCCGGGCGATGTCGCCGGTCGGTACCCCGCACACCAGCCGCAGGGTGAGCGCCAGTTGAGCGTCCTGCGCCAGAGCCGGGTGGCAGCACATGAAGATCAGCCGCAACCGTTCGTCGGGTACGACGTCCTCCGGATGGTCCGCGGTGGACTCCCCTTGTTCACCCATCGCCGCCTCGTCCACCGAGTCCTCCGACTCCTCGGGCTCCACCAGCAACGGCAGCTTGGATCGGAACACCCGCTCGCGGCGTACCGCGTCCATCGCGCGCCGCTTGGCCGTGGTGGTGAGCCAGGCCACCGGGTTGTCCGGGATACCGTCGCGCGCCCAGGTCTCCAGCGCCGCGGCGTACGCCTCCTGCACGCACTCCTCGGCGAGGTCCAGGTCGCGGGCGACCCGCACCGTCGCGGCGAGCACCAGGGCCCAACCGCGACGGTGCGCGTCGACGACCGCGGCCTCGACGTCTGCCGGGTCGGTCATGCGGGCTCGGCTCATGCCCCGGTCTGGGCCTTGACGAACATGCCTTCGACCGGGCGTACCTCGACTCCGCCGCCCTGCTGGGTGGCGGGGTTGCTCCGGGCGATCTTCAGGGCCGCGTCCAGGTCGGGCGCCTCGACGATGCAGAAGCCGGCGATGACCTCCTTGGCGTCGATGAACGGCCCGTCGGTCACGGTGTCGCCGCGGACCGACGTGGCGGTGTCCCGCGTCTGCAGCGCGGCAGCAACGAGCATCGCCCCGGAGCTGATCAGCTCCTCCGCGTGCCGGTCGTGCGCCGCGAGTTCCTCGGCGGTGCCTTCCGGGCCGTGGGCCGAGTCGTTGGCGTAGATCAGGATGGCGTACTGAGCCATGGGAGGTCTCCGTTCGGCTGGTCGGTTTTGTCCGTACGCCCCTACGTCGTACGGCCGGCCCGGAATCGACAGCGTTCCCCAGACTAAATTGCCGCCGCGCTGCCCGACGCGGCCGGAGGCCTCAGCGGAGGTAGGCCGCCAGCAGGGGATGGTGTAGCCGGGCCTGTACGCCCTGCCACCCCGCCGCGACCTCGGGGCTGCTCGCCAGCTCGTCCGGATCCGGGTGGAAGCCGAAGTCCAGGTAGACCTTGAGCGCCCACGTACGCCCCGACGACGTTCCCAGCACGGCGCTGGGATGGCTGCGTGCGAGCCGTTGCATCGCCCGTGTCAACATCGGCTTGCTCAGGCCGCGGCGCTGGTGGGCGGGGTGCACCACGACCCAGTGGATGCGCCCGCGTTCCCCGGGGTTGTGGCGATCTTGGTCCCACCAGGCGGTGATGCTTCCCACCGGCTCACCCTCGAGCGTTTCCACGAAGAACATCCGCTCGGACAGCACCGTGGGGTCGGTGCCGAACTCCCGTACGAACAGGTCCGGCCGCACGTCGATGTACGGCTCGGCCGCGACGTGCAGGTCCGTCCAGGTCCGTTCGTCGCCCACCTCGTACGTACGGAACCGGTAGCCCGCCGGCAGCTCGTGCTGGGGGACATCGGCGAAGTCGTCCCGGACCATCCGCACGCTCACGTTGTCTGTCTCGCTCATGCCCGGCATCCTGGTCCACGGGTCGCGTGGCCGTCCCGGCAGCCGCCCTGATTCGGTCGGCCGACGACGGCTGCGGCCGTTGACAGCGACCGCGGCGCGACTGCACGGTGTGCGAGCCGACTGTGACCGAGGAGGTCCCCCGCGACATGTACCGCCCCCTGGGAACCGGAAAGCTGACGAGCGGCGAGGCGCTCGAACTCGCGGTGGTCGAGGCCCCGGACCCGGACTGGGCGGATCGGCTGAGGTCGTTCCTTCGGCACAAGGGTCCGCCCTACGACGGCCACATCGACCGCGCGCTCGACCAGCCACTGGACGGCCTGCGGACCTACTTCTACGTCGGCTGTGTCGACGGCGAACCGGTCACGCATGTCATGGTCTCGGGTGCCCGTGGTTTCGGTGTCCTGGGCCACGTCTACACGGTTCCGGAGTGGCGCCGTCGCGGCGCGTACGGGCAGCTCATGGCCGTGCAGATGGACGACGTCCGGGCGCTGGGGTTCACGCACCTCACCCTGTCGACCGGCTTCGGCTCCAAGCCGTACGAGATCTACGGCTCCTTCGGGTTCCGGTCCGCGGTTCCGGAGTCGGGACAGATGTTCTGGTTCACGAAGCCCAGAAGCGACCCCAGCCCGGCACCCGCGGGTGACGCGTCGATCCGGCCGACCAGGTGGGACGACTGGGGTGCGGTCTGCTTCACCCTCGCGCACGAACTCCTCGCCGGAGAGCTGACGCCGAGGTCGCCGGCGCTGGGCATCGACGAACACGCGAGCGCCGAGGGCAGCTTCCTCGAACTGCTGGGTCAACTGCAGCTTGCGGGAGCGCAATCGCAGGTTGCGGAGGGCCCTGACGGCGGGATCGCCGGGTGGTGCCACGTGGTTCCCAGCCCACTCACGCTCGGCGGTGCGTGGCTCCTCGACCTCCACGTGCTTCCGGGGTTCGAGCACCTCCTCGGCGATCTCCTCGACAGGATCGACTGGCCGCAGCGGCCGGTCGTGTTTGTAGCCACGGCCGACATCGGCGCGTACGAACGGCCGCTGGCCGCTTCCGGGTTCACGAACGCGGCCGTCCTGCCGACCGGCACCCACGGCGAGCCGGCTCGCGAGCTCACACTCTGGTGGCGTACCGCGACTACTCGGTGAGCTCCGGAGCGTAGAAGGCCGGGAGCGGCTCCGGTCCGGTGTACTTCCGGCAGTTGCACGGAACGGACTCGATCCCGGCCCACCGTCCGCCGTCCCATCGGGCCACCTCGTTGAGTGCGTGACACCGTCCTCTCTCCTCGTGGAAAGAGGACGCGTGCCCGCACCCACACAAGGGTTTGACCTCCGCCAGCGCGCTCTGCCGCGGTCGGCCCAGGCCGGGCAGGAAACGGCCGATCAGGATTCCCGCCAGGAGAATGACGGCTCCGACGATCAGCTCCATGACAACGTCTCCTTCAGTCGTGTGAGTTCGTACGCGAGTCGGCGGCGACGTCGCGTACGGCCTCGGCGATCGCCGGGAAGTCCTTGCGCAGGATGGCGCCGTGGTTGCTGGCGACCTTCGCGCCGAGCCGGATGTTCGGGTTGCGCTCGAACACCCCGTCGAGGCCGGCGCGGATGCGTTCCTGCTCGTCGCCCCTGCTTCCGAACGACGTACCGGAAGCAATCACGTATCGGGTCGGGACAGTGAGGTTGTCGAGTACGGCCGCAAGCTCCCGCTCCCGGGAGAGCCTGCCGAGCTCGATGTTGCTGTCGGCCTGCTGGTCCGCGGACATCCGCGGGGTGAGGCCGGTCGGGCGCAGCAGCGGCGTGAACCAGCCCATCCGACGGAACAGCTTCCGGATCCGCTGCTCCATCGCGTCGTCCAGCCAGTCGTACGGAAACGCGCCGTCGACCAGAACCGCGCCCAGCGTGCGGTCGGGATTACGTGCGGCCCAGTGCGCCGCGACGACCGCGCCGTAGGACCAGCCCACCACGAGCGCCCGGTCCACGCCCCTGGCCGCGAGAACGGCGTCGACGTCGCGGACGGCGGCCTCGAAGGAGTAGTCCGTCGAACGCCCCGACTTCCTGCCGCGGGCCCGCTCGTCGTAGGTGATGTGCCGCCAGTCCGTTCCGAGGTCGGCGATGACCCGCCGCCAGTAGCCCTGGGTGGCGAACTGGCCGTTGAGGTAGACCACGGGAATACCGGGACCGCCGGAGTCGGTGACCGCCAGGGCCGTGTCGTCGACCGCCACCATGCCGGTCCACTGCGACCTGATCGAGGACGTGCTCTTTGTTGTCATGCGGCCACCATCCGCGCTAGCCCTGACGCAGACCTGACACCGCCCTGACACCGCCCCGCCGACGCCGAGGTTCGTCGTTTCCGGTTTGTGGAAGACAGGGCCTTATGAGAGCTGACGAGTTCGATCGACGGTTCGACGAGGGAGAGGATGTCTCGTCCTCCCTCGACATCGCTGCGGCACGGCGACCCGGCCTGGAGGAGCGCCAGGGGCGTGCGCCCGGGCCACCTTCACCCGCCGCGACCGAACAGAGTTCGTCAGCCGAGGGACCGGACGTGTGACACGAGGTCGCTCAACTTGGCCCAACGCGCGACGTCGACGGCGACGCCGGTGTCGCGATCAGGGTCGAACAGGCTCTCGACGTGGGCGCTTCCCTGCATGAACACGCCTTGGTAGATCCCGACGGGCTGGTAGAAGGGTGCCGCCGCCGCGGCGTCCTTTCCGAACTGATCGGTGTACCTGCCCTTCTTCTTCAGGTACGCGACCTGGGCGTCGAGGATCTTCTTGTTCGACCGCAGCAGCCACAGCGCCTGCCCCTTTGGCAGCACGGCCTTGCCCTCTTTGAGATCCTTCACCAGGTCGTAGTCCTGATTGAAGACTTCGACGACGATGCTGTCGGCACCGGGCTCGGTCAGGGTCCCGGAGATGATCTCGTCGACCGCCACCACATATCCGCCGTAGGCGATCACATCGGTCGCGACTTCCCCGCGGAACTTTCGGGTCGGCTGAAGTCCGGTGATGTGACCCAAGAGGATCACGTCGGAGTTCCTGGCCGCGGCTTCGACATCCGGAAACCGATAGTAGTTGTCGGCGGACTCGACGTCGCGTGCGAACCACCGCTCATTCGAGGCGTAATAGCGGTCCTCGGCAGCAGGCCACGTGGCAACGAGGGCAGCTCCACCCGCGACGATCAGGACGCCGACGACCGCCGGTAACGCGATCGCCCTCCGGCCAATCCTGATCATGGATCGAAATGTAGCCAGGGCGGTACGACCTGGCGACACTCTTATCCATCTCGACTGCTGGTCGTGGCGGCGTCGACGATCGTCCTGCGCAGGCGGCTGAGCGCTTCCGCGCGCGCACCGGTCAGCGAGGGCTCGGCCGTGAGGTGCGCGGCCCTGACTGCGACGGGCCGGGGCAGCTCGCCGGCCGCGGCGACGATGGTCTCGAGTACGACCGGATGCGTTCCCCACGAGCCACCGACGATGACGGTTTCGGGATCGGCCAGGGCAGCGACGGCTGCGAGGGTTCCGCCGAGGGCCTGCCCGAGCGTCCGGCGTACTGCGGAACCGTCGTCGGCATCGTCGGCGATGGCGGCCATCAGCCGGTCGACGTCGATGGCGGTCGACCCGGGCTGGCGTACATCGAGTTGTTCGAAGACGTCGATCAGCTGGGTGGCGCGGCCGTCTCTCCCGGTGGTGACGACATGGGAGATCTCGCCCGCCATGCCGGTGTGGCCCTTCCTCACCTGCCCGTCGCTGACGATCGCGCAGCCGAGTCCCTCGCCGAGGAAGACGTAGGCGAAGTCCCGCAGCAGCGGATCGCCGTGGCGGCGATGGTGGTCGAGCTCGGCCCGCGCCGCCCAGTTCACGTCGTTGTCGACGACGACCGGCCCACTGACGTACGGCGCGAGAATCTCGGCCGGATCGAGCGCACCGATCAGGAACGGCTCGTCCGCGACGTGGACCAGGCGGCCCGTGGAACGATCGACCGGGCCCGCCGCGCTGACGACCGCGATCCGGACCGGCCCCTCGACGCGAGCCCGGGCCCGCTCCGCCGCCGCGACCACCGCTGTGGCAACGGTCTCCGGTCCGGCCGGCCTGTCGACCATCTCCTCGGCCCGCACCTGGGTCTCGCCGTAGGCGTCGACGCCCTCGACCACGATCCCTTCGGGCGCGATGCTGATCGCCAGGGCCGCGCCGATGTCGGCGGCGAGTGCGTAGTACGACCCGACCCGGCCGCGGCCACGTCCGCCAGCGCTCCGCTCACCGGTGTCCACCACCAGCCCCAGCTCCACAAGCCGGCGCACACTCTCCCCTGCGGTCGGCTTCGACAGGCCGGTCTCGGCGGCCAGCTCGGCACGCGTCATCCGGCGCCGCCGCATCAGGGCCGACAGCACGTGCTCGTCGGTCAGCCCACGCAGCAACTCGGGCGACGGCTTGGCGGGATCCACACGGTCATTCTAGACAGGGATCTTGCCTGGAAAGCTCCGCGCGCCTACAGTTCCGTTCAAGTAAGGAGCCGTGACTAGAAGGAGTGACCATGTCGGCGAACCCTGTCACCCTGCCCGCGCTTCCCCACTGGGACCAGACGCCGGACGACCTTCCGGGCGCGATCCGCACTGTCAAGGCGGCCTTGCGTGCGCGCATCGCCGCGTCCGGCCGTACCGTCGAGGAGATCTTCGCGGTCGTCGAGGACCACATCCGGGCCGAGGTCGAGCAGATCGCCGCCGAGCGCCGGAACGGCGAGCCGATCTGGCCCGTCGTCGACTACGCCGACATCGCCGCCGGAACGGTCTCGCCCGAGCAGGTGGCTCAGCTACGCCGGCGCGGATGCCTGGTCGTACGCGGCCACTTCGAGCGCGAGCAGGCGCTGACGTGGGACCGCGAGATCGTCGAGTACGTCGACGGCAACAACTTCTTCGCCGACTACCGCGGCCCCGGGGACGACTTCTTCGGCAGCGTCGGATCCAAGCCCGAGATCTACCCGATCTACTGGTCCCCGGCCCAGATGCAGGCCCGCCAGAGCGCCCGGATGGCGCGCGTCCAGTCGTTCCTCAACCACCAGTGGACGCACACCTCCGACGGCGTTCAGTGGTTCGACCCCGACCGCGACTCGCTCTACCCCGACCGGATCCGGCGCCGGCCGCCGGGCACCGACTCCGGCGGGCTCGGCGCCCACCTCGACCCGGGCACGCTCGACCTGTGGATGACGCGGGCCAACCAGCAGGCGTTCGCGCCCCTGTTCGACGGGAATGTCGAGCAGTACGACCCGTGGCAGGCCGCGAACCGGACCGTCGGCAAGCAGTACCCCGGCAGCACGATGTGCTCGGCGTTCCGCACCTTCCAGGGCTGGACCGCCCTGTCCGACATGGAGCACGACCAGGGCGTCCTGCACACCGTGCCGATCGCCGGCGCGATGGCGTACCTCATGTTGCGGCCGCTGCTGCCCGACGTACCCGAGGACGACATGTGCGGCGTCACTGTCAACCAGGTCTTTCCTGTCAGCGAGAAATGGCACCCGCTGCTGATGGACGCACTCACCGGCATTCCGGACGTGCGGGCCGGGGACTCCGTGTGGTGGCACTGCGACATGATCCACAGCGTCGCGCCGGTCACGGACCAGAAGGGCTGGGGCAACGTCATCTACATCCCCGCCGCGCCATGGTGTCCCCGCAACGAGGAGTACGCGGTGCAGGTGCGCGAGGCGTTCCTCAGCGGCTCGAGCCCGAGCGACTTCCCCGACGAGCACTACGAACGCACCTGGGCCAACCGCTTCTCACCGGACGACCTCAACCACACAGGTCGCCGCGGCCTCGGCCTCGACTAGGGGGCTACTCATCGGCACCCACTCTGCCGATCGATCGCCGCAGCAGAGTACGCACGCTTCCACGGGTAGACCCAGAAGGTCCCGGCTTTCCGCGTCAACGGGATCTTGTCGGGCCGGAAAGCTGTTCCGGTGGTGGAGAGGCGTGAATCCACTTCGATCGAGATGAGCTGGTCGTTCGAAGCCTGCATGGATCCCTTGGCTCGCCCGAAGGCCGCTGAGTTGCCGAGGAGAACCGTGCCACGCTTGGCGCTTGCGGTTTCGGGTCGTACGCCGGACCACAGGAGCCTGCTCGTGTCGCTGTCTCCGAGATACACGCGCACGGACTCGAGGCTGTCGTCGGAGCAGGTCCCGGCGTGCACCTCGAGTCCGTCCGGGCCCCTCGCAACGCCGATCTGAGGTGGCATGGGATCCGCCATGAAGCACGAGGACAGGCCCAGGAGAAGACAGGCCGCCACCGTCAGCCGCAGCACAGGCACGTGCCTCACGGAGCGGAGCCTACTGTCGGCGTGTCAGAAGCGGAATCGTACGATGCGGACGGACCGTTTCATGCCCGGCAGCAGGTTCAGGAGGCGGTACATCCGGCGTACGCTCGCGGGCGCCTTGGCCATCAGCACCGGCGAGTCGTTCATCGGCGCCTCGTCGACGTACTCCAGCCGCGGGTGCCAGTCGGCCAACGCGGCCGGGTCGTCGAAACCGCTGTGGAAGCGGGTGCCGTACCTGCGCAGGGTGGGGTCCCACTTCGACGTTCGCCATCCCATGACCGACACCAGGTCGAGCTGGATCTGACCCATGGGGAAGGCGTCGACCACGCTGGTCACCAACCGCCGGACCTCGGCCTCGGTGAGGTACGGCACGAGCCCCTCGGCGATCATCAGCACCGGCCGGCCGCGGGGAATGCGGTCCAGCCAGGCCAGGTCGGTGACGCTGGAGCCGATCAGGTTGTAGTGCTCGCGCGGCGGCAGGAATCGCTGCCGTAGTTCGATGGTGGACGGGTAGTCCAGGTCGTACCACTCGACGGTGGCGGGCGGATCGATCCGGTACACCCGCGCATCCAGGCCGCAGCCCAGGTGCAGGACCACGGCATCGGGGTGGTCGGCGAGGAAGCTTCGGGCCCAGTCGTCGTGGGCCTTCGCGCGTACGACGGCGGCCAAGCCCATCTGGCTGGTGCCGAATCTGCGCTTGTCGTAGTCGGGGTCGAGCCCCCGCATCGCCTGCTCGGCGTACTTGTCGCCGAGGATCGGGTCCGGCAGTCGGTTGTCCAGTGCCTTGGCCCGCAGGATGGGGCTGAGGGTCTTCTGCACGCCGACGAGTTCGGTGTCGTTCACGCCAGTGACGCTACTCTTACTTCACGAATTTCGTGAAGTCCGTGACACGATCAGTCTGTCGATGGTCGAGACCAAGGGAAGGAGGTGCGGCGATGAGTGCGGACGAGGCCGACGTCGTCGTCTTCCGGGAACGGTTCGCGCAGATCATGGTCGAATCCGGCATGCCCCGGATGGCCGCGCGGGTGTACGCCGCGCTGATGGTCGCCGACTCCGGCAGGCTGTCGGCCGCCGAGCTCACCGAACGCCTGGGTGTCGGCGCATCCGCGATCTCGGGGGCGGTCAAGTACCTCGTGCAGGTGCGGCTGGTCGAACGCGGCCGCGAGCCCGGCAGCCGGCACGACTTCTGCCGGATCCACGAGCACACCTGGAGCCACTTCATCAGTCAGTCCGACCCCGTACTGGTCCAGGTGCAGGCCGGCGCCGACGAGGGCATCGCGGTCCTGGGTCCGGACTCCCCCGCAGGGCGGCGGATGGACGAGACCAGCCGGTTCTTCGCGTTCCTCCGCGAGGAGATGAAGCAGTCGATGGTCAAGTGGCGGCGACTCCAGGCGGCCGAACGCGAGACCGGGTCTCCGACCGGTTCCCGACAGTAGGAAGGGCTGAATGCCCGTCGTACTGGAAGATGGACAGGTCACGCAGATCGGATCCCGTCATGAGCGTGCGGCCAAGGTCCGGCCGGGTACCGGGCGCAAAAACCAGCGAAAGGACCGCGGAGTGAGTTCACCAGCGCCGACCATGGACGAGACCCCCTTTCTGAACGGTCAGCAGGTCGCGTCATGGCATCGCGACGGCTTCCTCGTGCTCGACCGCCTCATCGGACCGGAGACGACGGCCGCACTGCGCGGTGCGTACGACGACCTCCTGACCCGTCAGGACACCAACCCTTCGGACCGCATGCTCGGCGGCATCACCCGCCAAGTCATGCTGCCGGCGCGGGCACACCCGCTCTTCGACCGCAACCCGGCCGTCGACAACGCACTCGTGCTGGCCCGGCAACTGTTCGGAACGGATCAGCTGGTACGAACCTTCGACATGCTGATCTACAAGCCGCCCGGGCATCCGCACGTCACACCGTGGCATCAGGACTTCGCCTACGGCGCCATGCCGTTCGCCGACGCGGGTAGTCAGATGCACGATCGGTCGATCCAGTTCTGGGTGCCCCTGGACGATGTGGACACCCAGACCGGCTGTATGCAGTTCGTTCCGGGGCGCCACGACGGACCGCACCTCGAGCACTACGTGGCATCGGGCAGCCCTGAAGACGAGGGACGGTTGCTCGCCCTCACCGACCCCACTACTCAGCTCGATCTCTCGCGCGTCGTCGTGGCCGAGATCCCGGCCGGCGGCTGCACCATGCATGCGCCCGGGACCCCGCACTTCACCGGTGCGAACCACTCGGCCGACCGGCCGCGGCGAAGCTACATCTTCAACATCGGGGTCCGCTCCGCGGAGTAGACCGTGCCAAGACCACTACTTCGGTCCGGCCATGGCGGCCGCGACCAGCCGGTTGATCTGTTCGCGCGTACGCCGGTAGTGGTTCGGGTCGTAGCTGTACGCGTCGAACCTGAGCGGCCCGCCGTTGCCGTCGGTGTCGATGAGGCGCATCACCGCATCCTTGCCCGCGACGTCGCGCAGCGCCTGCATCGCCCGGTGGTCCCGCATGGCCGCCGCGAACACCTTGAACCTGATCGAGTCCAGCGGCTGACCGTTCGGACCCGGATAGACGATGAAGGGGTCGCCGGCCGGGAAACCTCCACCGGCACAGGTGTCCTGGAAGGGATCGACGTGCGCGCGTGAACCGACCGTGTTGTAGAAGTTGAAACCCCAGTGCAGGAAGCCCGCCACGTCGAACGCGAACAGCTGGTGCCCGAGGACGCGGTTACGCAGCGAGGGCAGGCCGATGAAGCGGTTGGCGACGTCGCGTTGCTGGGAGACGCAGTAATACACCCACAGGTCGTCGATCTTCGCGTCCAGGAAGGGCCCGATCGCGTTGGTGGCCACCACAGGAATCGGCACCACGCCGTTCTGGTAGAAGGCGAAGTCGCTGAGGGCGTCCACGATGGTGCAGCCGGCGAGCAGGTCGGCGATCACCGCGCGCGCAGCCTCGTAGGTGGCAAGCGCCTTCTCCCCGTGCGGCTCGTCGGACACGTGGTAGATAACCTCGCCGGACCACTGCGCGGCCAGGAACTCCCGCAGCTCCGGCACGAGCTGCGAGAGCAACTCGCGGTATGCCGGGTCCGTGGCGGCCACATGCCAGCCGAACCTGTGCACGGTCGTGCCGTCTTCCTCGACGTAGATCGCCGGAGTCGCCTCGGCTCCCCACTGGGTGAAGAAGTGCGCGATCTCGACCTGTGCCAACCGGTGCTTGCGGCACAGCTCCAGCCAGCGGCCGAGCTTGTCGAAGCCGAACGAGTACCGTCCGTCGGAGTAGCTGATGTCGACAAGCTGCACAGGCGTTCTGGTGGTGCCGCGCGCGGTGTCCAGCGGCGGGGTCCACACCGGGGTGAGCACCGACGTCGCACCCATCTCGGCCGCCCGGCCGAGAAAGTTGTCGATGGCGTTCCAGTGCTCTTCGCCGAAGACCGGCACGTCGTAGTAGTGCGCCAGTCCGTCGCAGTGGAACCAGTGAGTGTTGACGATGTCCAGCGGCGGAAGCTCGTACGGGAAGACCTCGAACTCGACCGCGTCCTCGAAGAGCGGATCGCCGTCGGCGGTGCGCGCCGAGATCGTCAGGTCGTGAACTCCGGCATCCGCCGCGTCGTCCACCCGCACGTCGATCCACACTGCTCGCCAGTAACCGAACAACGGCATGACCTCGCCGTCCACCACCGGTCGGAGCAGATCCGGATACAGGCCTGGTGCCTCCCGGTCGTACCGATCGTCGTGGAGTCCCGGATAGGCCATGGTGGTGCAGGGGACGAGTTCGACCGTGTGCAGGGTCGCGAACCGGCTCGCGTCTCCTGACAGTTCGAAGACGATCGGCCGAAGGTCCGGAGAACGTCCGTCGAGCGGCGGCCTGAACGCGACCTGCACGGACCCGGTCTCACCGAGGAAGAGGCTCTGCGAGATGGACCGGTCGAGTGGACGCGGATCGCCGTCGGTGTAGACCTTCTCCAGCGAGTCGGTGGTGACGAAGGACCACTCGGTCGATGTCCTGCCCATGATGGTTGTCGCTCCCTCGCCGGCGGACAGCGCGCGGACGATGATCGCGCTGGCGTGTCACATCGTAGGTCAGCAGCTACGAGGCTCGCGCCGGTGCTCAGCCAAGGCCCTGGGTGGTAAGGAACCGCGCGAGTGCCGTCGACGGGTTGTCGGGTGACCACGCAAGGGCGAGGTCCCAGGTGGGAAGGTCGTCGGCAAGCGGTCGGAAGGCGATGAGTGCGGGATCGATCGGCGGGCCCGGGCTGATCATGATCGAGATGCCGAGGCCCGCTGCGACGAGCGCGACGAGAGTCGCGGCGTCCTTGGGATGTTGTACGACATCGGGCATGAAGCCTGCTCGCAGGCAGGCCTCGACGATCACGTCGTACCCGCTGGAGCCCGCTTCCGCGGCGTAGAGCAAGAACGCCTCACCGCGAAGATCGGCGAGCGCGATCCTGTCCTGGTCGGCGAGAGGATGGCCGGCCGGCAACACCGCGAGCATGTCGTCGTGGGAGAGGACGCTCGTCCGTAGGCCGTCGAGGACGCCCGGATGCTTCCGGGCGGACGGTTGCTGCGGCCGAAGCAGTCCGACATCGAGCGTTCCAGCGCGTAGCGCCGCGATCTGTCGAAGCGTGGTCATGGCTTGTACGTCAAGTCGTATGCCGGGGCTCTGGGATCGAAACGGTCCGGCGATCCGGGGCAGGGCATCGTAGGTGGCGGACTGGACGTATCCCAGCCGCAGGGTGCCGACCTCACCGCGCGCCGCCCGCTGGGCGTCGCGCTTCGCCTTGTCGGCCCGTTGCAGGATCTCGCGAGCCTCGGCGAGGAACACCTCACCGGCAGACGTCAACGCCAACCGTCGCCGTGCCCGACTGAACAGCTCGACCCCAAGATCGCGTTCGAGCGCGGCGATCTGGCGGCTGAGGGTGGGCTGGGCAACGTGCAGGCGTCGCGCCGCCTGGCCGACATGCATGCCATCGGCCACGGCGACGAACGAGCGAAGCTGGTGAAGTTCCACGACGCGACGAATGATGCCGTACAGGTATCAAGATTGTCCACTACTTTGCATTGGACGCATGAGCCGGCTGCGCATAGCGTCACCACGCATGGAACAACGCTTTCTCGGCCGTAGCGGCCTGCGAGTGTCCGAACTGTGCCTCGGCACCATGACGTTCGGAAACGAGACCGACGAGAAGACGGCGCACCGGATGCTCGACACCTTCGCCGAAGCCGGCGGGACATTCGTCGACACCGCCAACGGCTATGCCGACGGGAGGTCGGAGGAGATTCTCGGCCGCTGGATGGCGCGGCAGTCGCGAGACGACCTGGTGATCGCGACGAAGGTCTACCACCGCGTGGGATCCGGACCCAACGACCGCGGGGGCGGGCGTAAGCACATCATTGCGGCGGTCGAGGCGAGCCTTCGTCGCCTGCGTACCGACTACATCGACCTCTACCAGACACACGTCCTCGACGAGAACACGCCACTGGAAGAGACCCTCTCCACGTTGGACATGCTCGTGAGGAGCGGCAAGGTGCGTTTCGTCGGGGCCAGCAGCTACCCGGGCTGGCAACTGCAGAAGGCGATCGATCTCGCCGGCCAGCGCGGCTGGGAGGCATACGTCTGCCTGCAGCCGCTCTACAACCTGCTCGATCGTGACGCGGAGTGGGAGCTGATACCCCTCTGCCTGTCCGAGGGCCTGGGTCTGATCGCCTGGAGTCCCTTACGCATGGGCTTTCTCTCGGGCCGCTACCGAAGGGGGATGCAGGCACCGCCGCACGCCACCCGCATCGAGCGGCTGAACGACAGCGGCGACCCGATCTGGAACCACTACGGCACCGAGCACACCTGGCGGGTGCTCGACGTCGTGGAAGAGATCGCGCGGGAGACAGAAAGGTCGATCGCCCAGGTCTCGCTGCGGTGGGTGTCACAGCGGCCCGGAGTGACCGCACCCATCGTCGGTGCACGCACGTTGGAACAGTTGGAGGACAACCTCGCGGCTGCCGGCTGGTCACTCACCGACGAGCAGATGGGACGGCTGAACGCCGTCAGCGAGCACCGGCTTCCCCACCCGTACGACGTCCTCGCCTGGGCCCGCACCCGTCCATGAGCAAAGCGCGCTGTCTCAGCCGCAGTTGTTCCTGCTGGTGACCACCACGTCGTCCGTGGACTCCGTGAGCGCGTACTTCGTGCCCTGGATGATCAGCGGGATCTGGATCTCGTCCGGCGTCGATCCGCGACCGTCGCCGTTCTCGTCGAAGACCTGCTCGTAGTGCAGGTGGGCGACATCGGTGTTGACCGAGCCGACCTCGCCGATCTTCTGGCCCTGTGCGACCTTCTGGCCCTCGCTGACAGCGAAGGTGGGCATGTGGATGTAGACCGAGTACCAGCCGCCGCCGTGGTCCAGTTCGATCAGCCCGGAGTTGGGTGAGATGTGGTCGACGACACCCGGCGCGGACGCGAGGACGTCCTGTCCGCGCGTGGTCCCGTCCTGGTAGAACCAGTCGATCTTGCCCTGCTCGGGGTTGTGACCCGCGTAGGTCGTGGCGCGCCAGCGCTGCCCGCACCTGAACGGCAGCTGGAAGTTCGGCCTGCCGTCGGCCAGCCGGACGGGCGCGGCCGCCGGCTTCGGTTGCGGTTTCGGCTTGGGCTGGGGCTTGGGTTGGGGCTTGGGTTGGGGCCTGGAGACCGCTTTCGGCTTCGGCCTGGGTTTCGGTGTGGGGGTTGCGGTCCTGGTCGGCTTCGATGTGGGCCTGGCCGTACGAGTAGGTGTGGGCGTGGGAGTCGGGGGCAGCGTGCTCGCCATCGCCATCTCCGTCACGGTCGGCAGCGGGGCGCGCACCCCACCCCGATTCGGGCGGTGGGTGACGACTCGCTGGCTCGGGGTCGGCTCGTACAGCACCTTCGCCTGCGGCTCGACGGAGGCGAACACGTGCGAGTAAGTGAAGGCGCCGCCGGCCGCGAGCGCGACGCTTGCCCCGGCGGTCGCGGCAAACAGCACTTTCCGCTTACCTCTGTGGGCGGGAGCCGGTCTCCGCCGGGTCATCGAACGAGCTCGGTGCGTAAACCCCCGTAGAACAAGCTCGTACGCAGAACGTCGTTGTGATCTTTCACGCCGTCACCTCATGGGTTGGGGTTGCGCGGAATGTGGGGACACGCCCCCGCGACGGTCGTGCGAATGGCATCTTTACCGAAAATGTCAGATCTTGGCCGGTAAGGTTCCGGACTCGGCCACCACATCGCTTCCCCGCGACCGATCGATTGCTCTGCGTCAAGCAGCCATTGACAGGTCCGATCTCACCCGCCGGAGAGGTCTGCCGCCGGCGCACTCGCTCTGCGTGCCGGTGCCCACGCGTGATCCAACCCCTATGGGTGTTTTCTTGATCATGTGGAAGGGTGAGCACACGTTGATTCGACCCGAGCCGTTCGGGGAGCGGTCCGGAGTGACATAGGCCGTTGGAGGTCGCACTCATGGCTGCCGTGTACGCGCAGAACATCAGCCGCGCGCCCCGACCACACAGGCTCGCCGAGGTCGTCGAAGCCGTGCTCCACAAGGGCATCGTCATCGAAGCGAACCTGCGGGTGGCGGTCGTCGGCGCCGAACTCCTCGCACTCGAGACGCGTGCGGTGATCGCGAGCATCGACACCTACATCCGGTTCGCCGAGGTGGTCAGCCGGCTGGACTGGGGGCGTCAAGAAGACGTTGCCGGCATGCCGGTCGGCGCGATGCGCGGCGCCACGCCGCTGGCCGCCGCCGACCGGACCGTACTCGTCTCGAAGGACGGCGATGCCGGTGACGCGGACGCCGGGGAGGAACGGAAGCCCGTCGACCGGCCGCTCGACGGGCGGTACGAACTTCGCGGGCTGCTCGGCCACGGCGGGATGGCCGAAGTGTGGGACGCCGCGGACAACCTCCTCGGCAGGTCGGTGGCCGTCAAGATTCTGCGCAGCCACCTCGCCGTACAGCCGGAGTTCCTCGCACGTTTTCGTCGCGAGGCGCGGTTGGCGGCCGCCCTCAGCCACCCGTCCATCGTCGCCGTCCACGACACCGGTACGACCCACCACGGAGGGGTCGACGTTCCGTTCATCGTCATGGAGCAGATCGAGGGCACGACCCTCAAGGAGGTGGCCGCCGAAAGCGGCCCGCTTCGGCCCGGGCGCAGCCTGGAGATCCTCATCGACGTCCTGGACGCGCTCCAGGCCAGCCACCGGCACGGCATAGTCCATCGAGACGTCAAGCCGGGCAACATCATGGTCACCACGTCGGGCGCCATCAAGGTGATGGACTTCGGTATCGCCTGCTCTCCCACCGAGCAGACCGGCCGCCTGACCGACCCGGCCGCGATAGTCGGCACCGCCCAGTATCTGTCTCCCGAACAGGCTGCCGGACGTCCGATCGACAACCGCAGTGACATCTACGCGGTCGGCTGTGTGCTGTACGAACTGCTCACCGGAGTTCCTCCGTTCACGGGCCCCACTCCGTACGAAGTCGCCTGCCGCCACATGCACGAGGAACCGCTCGCTCCGTCGGTTCTCCTTCCGGGCCTCCCGCCGGAGTACGACGCGATCGTGCTGCGCGCCCTGCAGAAGGATCCCGACCGCCGCTACCAGTCCGCGGCCAGCATGCGCCGCGCGATTTCACGTGCCCTGACGTCGAGCATCGGCGGCCGGGCAGAGCACGTCCCCGGCTGACTACCCAGCCGGTGCGATCCGCGGGTCACGCCACGTCGAAGGCCTCGGCGAACGTGAACGTGCCCCGGACCGTGGGCTCGTACGCGGTCAACGTGCGTACCTGAAAGGCCTCCCCCCAGGCGGGATCCGGTGGCGCGATCCCGAAGTCCGTGCCGGTGCTGAAGCCGTATCGGCCGTAGTAGACCGGGTTGCCGACCAGGGCGACGAATGGTTCGCCGACAGCATCCGCCGCACCCAGCAGAGCGTGCATGAGGGCAAGCCCGACGCCGCGACGTTGGTGGTCGGGGTGCACGCTGATCGGGCCGAGGCCAAGAGCAGGCACTGCGCCGACGTACCCCCGGGTGCACACCGCGTGCCCGAGGACCTCCTCCTGTGCGCCGATCGCCACCAGGGACAGCGGCGGCAGCCAGGCGGGGCTGGCGCGTAGCCCGTCGAGAATTCTCACCTCGACAGGAGCCGGCGTGTCCGGCTTGGCGAACGCGGCTCCCGTGACAGCCCCTACGGCAGGCACGTCGGCCGCCGTCTCGCGTCGGATCAACATGAACACACCTTGGAGCGCCGGACAGCGAGGCCGCAACCCGAATAGCGAGCACCCGCGGAGCTTCGGGGGATCAGCCCTTCAGCCCACTGTTGGCGACGCCCTCGATCACGTAACGCTGCACCACGACGTAGAGAATCAGCACCGGGACGGCGGCCACGGTCGCTCCGGCCATCACCACCGGATAGTCGGTGGTGTAGGCCCCCTGGAGGGTGGCGAGGCCGGGTGCCAGCGTCATCTTGTTGGGACTGAAGAGCACGAACACCGGCCAGATGAAGTCGTTCCACGCACCGAGGAAACTCAGCACCGCAAGCGTCACCAGCCCGGGCTTCGAGAGCGGCAGCACGATCCGGGTGAAGATCGTCCACGAGTTCGCGCCGTCGATCAGGGCGCTCTCCTCCAGTTCGCGAGGGATCGACAGGAAGAACTGGCGGAGGAAGAAGACGCCGAACGCGCCGGCCGCACCCGGCACCACCAGTGCCCAGTAGCTGTCCAGCCAGCCGAGCGTGCTCATCGTGAGGTAGTTCGGCATGAAGAAGATGAAGCCGGGAACGAAGAGCGTGGCGATGAGTACGCCGAACAGCAGGTTACGGCCGGCGAACTGCATCCGGGCCAGCGCGTAGGCCGCCGCCGACGCCACCGCCAGGGTGAGCAGCATGTGCAGCACCGACACCATCAGCGAGTTGAACAACCACGTGTAGACAGGGTTCGCGGCGTCGTCGAAGATCACCCTGTACGCCCGCAGGGTCCACTCGCTGGGCAGCACCCGGATCGGGATCGAACGGGCGTCGGACTCGGTCTTGAACGTCGTGAGCACCATCCACAGCAACGGCAGCACGAAGATCAGCGAGATCACTGTCATCGCGACGTACGTCAGCGGCCCTACCCTGCTTCGGGAGTAGCCCCGCTGGTGAGCTCGCCGGCCGAGTTCGGTGGACGCGGAGCCGGATGGGCCGCTGGTGATCAACTTGGTCATCGTCATGACGGCTTCCGCTCCCGCATGATCAGGAAGTTGGCGATGGAGATGAACGTCAGGGCCAGCGCCAGCACGTAGCTCATCGCCGCGGCGGTGCCCATCCGGAAGCCGCGCAGGCCCTCGTTGGTCATCGCCATGATCGCCGTCGTGGTGCTGTCGCCCGGGCCGCCTCTGGTCAGGATGTACGGCTGTCCGAACAGGTTCGCGCTGGCCAGGATGGTCGTCGTCACCACGAACAGGAAGATGTTGCGCAGGCCCGGCACGGTCACGTGCCGGAACCTCGCCCACCGGCCGGCGCCGTCAAGCTCCGCCGCCTCGTACAGCTCTCCGGGCAGACCCTGCAACCCGGCAAGGAAGATCACCGCGTTGAAGCCGATCGTCCACCAGATCGTCGTGACCACGATCGTGATCCAGGCCTGCGGCTGAGTGGTCAGCCAGGCGACCTTCGGCAGCCCGACCCCGCTCAGGATGCCGTTGATCAGCCCGACCTCGGGGTCGAAGAGGTAGCCGAAGAGCAGGCCGACCACCGCGACCCCGAGTACGAACGGCGTGAACACGACCGCACGAAAGAACGTGCGGCCGGCGAACTTCTGGTTGAGCAGCAGCGACAACCCCAGCGGGATCGTCACCAGGAACGGCACGCTGATCAGCACGAACAGGAAGGTGTTCTTCATGCCGTTCCAGAACGGATGGAAGATCACCGAGCTGGAGTCGAGCAGGTCGAGGTAGTTCTGCAAACCCACCCATGGCTTGCCCGGCAGCATGAAGTCCCAGTTGTGCAGGCTCATCCAGACGCCGAAGACCGCGGGTCCCACCACGAAGGCCAACAGCAGCACGACGTACGGTGCGACGAACAGGTATGGCGTCAGCGGGCGGTGGTGCCGCAACCCGGTCCGGCTCATGGTCGCGGCTCCCGATCGCCTCGTCTGCTCATCCGCTGTACTTCTTCTTGTTCGCGGTCAGGATCTGGTCGCCCTTCTGGGCCGCGTCCTGCAGGGCCTGCGCGACCGGCTTCTTCCCGGTCACCGCGAGGCTGACGGCCTTGCTCCACTCGGGATCGGTGTCACCGGCGCCCGGCACGTTGGGCGGGAAGTGGGCCCAGTCGATCATCTTCTCGAACTGCTTCACATCGGTGTACTTGGAGAACTCCGGCGACTCGCGGACGGACTTGCGCGCCGGCACCATGCCAGCCTCGGCCCACCCGACGGAGTTCTGGCTCATCCAGTTGACGAAGACACGCGCCGCGGCCGCCTTGTTCTTGTCCTGGTTGGCCTGGCGCGGCAACGTGAAGCAGTGCGAGCCCGCCCACGTCTGCTGCGCCGAACCGAACACCGGGATCGGCGCACAGCCCCAGTCCAGGCCCTTTGCCTCCTTGCACGGGGTGACCATCCACGGACCGACGATCATGAAGGCGGCCTTGTTGTTGCTGAAGGAGACCCAGTCGCCGTCGGCGGCGGCGTTCTTCGGCGAGTAGCCGTCGTCGATCAGGCTCTTGAAGTAGCTGATCGAGTCGATCGCGGGCTGATCGCCGAAGCCGGTCTTGGTGCCGTCGTCGTTGATCATGTAGCCGCCGTTCTGGAAGATCATCGACTGCGCCACCAGGCCGCCGATGCTCAGGGCGCTCACCCAGTAGCCCTTGACGTTCTTGGACCTGCACTTGTCCAGCACCGCCATGAACTCGTCCTTGGTGGTCGGCGGTTTGGCCGGGTCGGCGCCAACCTGGGTCAGCACCTTCTTGTTGTAGTAGAGGCCTGCCGGGTGGATGTCCAGCGGGATGGCGTACTGCTGGTCCTTGTAGAAGGTCGCCTTCCAGACCAGCTCGGCGTAGTCGCCAGCGGTGAGCCCGAGACCCTTCACCACGTCGTCGAGCGGCTGGACCACGCGGCGGGCGGCGTTGGTGGCGATGTCGGCGGTGTGCATCAGGCAGATGTCCGGGGCGCGACCACTCTGCACCGCGGCCGGCAGCTTCTGGAAGAGGTCCGCCCAGGCGATCGACGTGGTGGTGATCTTGATCTTCGGGTGAGCGGCCATGAACTTCGCGGCCAGCTTCTTCATCACGGGGCCGTCGCCGCCGGTGAGGCCGTTCCAGTACTGCAAGGTCACGGCAGGCCCGTTGTAGCCCTCGGCACCGCCCTTGCCCTGCGCGGGTTCCTGACCCGGACCGTGACTGCCACCACAGCCGGACAAGGTGAGTCCGGCGCCGACAGAGGCGGCGGCGCCGAGCAGGGTCCGGCGACTGAACCGCACCGGATCAGCAGTGGTCATCGTTGTCCTTTCGAAGGGTCAGCGGCTGCGAGTCGAATGCCGGGGCACGACGCCGGCGGCAGGGTGACGTTCACCTGGTTGCTGGCGAGGACGCGGACGGCGTCCCGGGGACGCTCGCACCGAGTTCGCGAACCAGGGCGGCGACATGGTCGCGGAAGAAATCGACTGGTCCTACGGAGAAGGCTGGATCGATCGTGGAGGGCACAGTCACCGGCGACTCCTGAATCGGAATTCAACGATGTAACCGCGGTGCCGGAAGTTTGCTACAGGCCAAATGCGCTGTCAATGACTCGGCGACGGCAATATTGGCCAGCTTCGTACGCCCGTTTCCGGCACGTCGCTGCCGCGGATTTGTTGTCCACAACGCCCCAAGCGCATTACCCGGCGCTCGACGACCATCGCCGAAGTAGTTGGTCCCGCGACGTGGACAGGTGAGTACGCATGGCGTCAGCCGCGCCATCGCCGTCCCCGGCGCGCAGCAGGTCGTAGACGGCTTGATGGTCTTCCTGCGCTCTTGCCAGAGCACCGGGGTTGGTGTTCGTCATCCTCCGGCTCGTGCGCAGCGGCAGCTCGATCGAGGAAAGGATCGATCGCGCGATCAGGTTGTCCCCGTTGCGGTTGATGACGGCGTGAAACTCGACATCGTGCAGCAGATACTGCTCGGAGTCGGCGACCTCCTCGGCCATGTGCAGTAGTAGTTCACCCAACCGACGGAGGTCCTCCTCACCGATCCGGGAGGCAGCCGACCTGGTGAGAGCGGGTTCGAGGAGCTCCCTGACATCCATCAGGTGCTCGAACACCTCAGGTGTGGGGTGGGTCTCCAACGTGGCGGACAGTACGAGGGGGTCCAGCAGATTCCACGCGTCCGTCGGTTGCACCACCGCGCCACGCCCCTGCCGGATGCTGATCATGCCGCGGCTCTCGACGAACTTGAGCGCCTCCCTCAACACCGTGCGGCTGACCCCGAACTCCTCCTGCAGTTTCGGCTCCGGAGGTAGCCGCTCACCTGCCGCCACATCTCCTCGGGCAAGCGAACGCACGAGTTCTTCGGCAACGACATCACCGAAACGTTGCGGCCGAGCCACCGGTCTTCTGCCGGAATTCGATCCCACGGGAATCACTCTCGGCGGCATCGTCCCACCTCCCCTTGTGAGCTCTCGACACCCAACTCTGCTTACCTTACGATCATCTGATCATCGAATCATCATCTGTTTTGGAGGAGCAGCAGTGGCTCATACCCACCCGCAATCCAGCAGTGTCCGGACCGGTGCCGGCTCGATGACTCGCCGAGGCTTTCTGACCGCCGCCGGTGGGGCGGCCATCGGCGCGGGGGTGGGATTGACCGGCTGTGGCCGTTCCGAGGCGCAGACTCCGAAATCGTCGGGCCCGGTCGACCTGCAGGTCTGGACGAATGATCCGAACTACCCGGCCTACTTCACCTACTGGGCCAAGCAGTTGAACCAACGGCCGGACAAGCGCTTCGACTACCGGATCAGTTCGCTGATCCAGTCCACCGACCAGGTGGTCACCAAGCTTCTGACCTCGTACATGTCCGGAACGCGACTGCCAGACATGCCCGGCTTCGAGATCAGTCAGTTCTCCCGCCTCCAACGCGACGACATCGGCGGCCAGTTCGCAGTCGATCTGCGCAAGGAGATCCCCCATCTGGACAGGGATTTCTACAAGGCCCGCATCGTTCCCTACAGCTCCGGTGACGCGGTCTACGGGCTGGACTCCGACATGTGCATGGGGGTGTATTACTACCGCGAGGACCTCTGGAAGAAGTACGGCCTGAGCACCGACTTCGAGACCTGGGACGACCTGCTCGCCATCGGAGCGAAAGCACACCGGGATCACGACGTCGCGGTGGCTGCCGTCAGCTCGAACGACATCACCTGGATGACGATGCTGATGCTGCAGCAGGGCGGGCAGTGCTTCGGAGCCGACGGCAGTCTGCAGGTCGACAACCCGCACACCGTCGACGCGCTGAAGCTGCTGCGGCGCGGGGTGCAGTCCGGCGCGTTCATGGACCTGTCCAACTTCTACGGCGCGGCCGGCGTGGCGGCCATGAACGCCGGGCAGGTCATCGGCTACATCATGCCGGACTGGTTCCAGCCCTTCGTACTGCAACTCAACGCACCCAAGCTGAGCGGCAGATGGCGGATCCGCCCGTTCCCCCGTTTCACAACCGGCCATGCGACGGCGGTGTGGGGCGGAACCGGCTTCGGCGTGACCAAGAACCAGCCGGGAACCACCGCCGCGCTCGACCTGCTGAAACAGGCCTACTGCACCCGGGAAGGACAGGTGCAGCGCTTCCTCAAGGCGTCCTATCTGCCGACCATGAAGAACGCCTGGCAGGACGCACGCCTGCGTAAGTACGAGTCCAAGTACCTCGGTGGGCAACGACCGTTCGACGTCTACGGGCAAATCGTCGAGGACACCCCCACGATGGTGACCAGTCCGTACTGGGACGTGATGAACGCGCGTATGACGATCGCGCTGTCGGAGACCATGCGGGGAATCCAGTCCCCGGAGCGGGCCGTCCGCGACGCGGCCGACTCGATCCGTTCCCAGATGGCCCGGTGAGGAGCCGACATGACGTCTGACAACTCGGTGCGTGTCGCCCGCTCACGCCGCCCCGCGGCATCGGCTCCGGCTCAGGAACCATCGCGACGTCGACCCTCTCGCCAGTACCCGCGGTGGACTCCGTACGCCTTCCTGTCGCCGTTCTTCGTCCTCTACGCCGTCTTTCTGCTCATCCCGACAGTCGTCGCCCTGTGGATCAGCCTGCACAGCTGGACCGGGATCGGGCCGATGCGCTGGGTCGGCCTGCAGAACTACGTGCGGCTCTTCTCCGACCAGAGCTTCCAGACGGCGGCGGTGAACACCTTCTGGTACGTGGCGGCGAGCATCTTCGTCATCGTGCCCCTGGCGCTGCTGATCGCCACCGGCCTGGCTGCGAAGCGACTCAGGCTGCGTGACCTGTTCCGGGTCACGTTCTTCCTTCCGTTCGTGCTGTCGCCCGTCGTGGTCGCCCTCGTCTTCACGATTCTCTTCGACTCCCAGGCCGGGCTGGTCAACTCGACGCTCAACATCCTCTTCGGCATCGGTCCGGTGGACTGGTTGGGTGACGCCGTGTGGGCCAAGGTCACCGTCATCATCCTGCTGATCTGGCGCTACACCGGCTACCTGGTGATCTACTTTCTGGCGGGGCTGCAGTCGATCCCGCCCGAGCTCTACGAGGCCGCCGACATCGACGGCGGTGGTGTCGTACAGAAGTTCCGCAACGTGACGTTGCCGATGCTCGCGCCGGTGACCGCGTTCGTCGGCATCACGTCGTTCATCGGAGCCGCACAGATCTTCGAGGAACCCTTCATCCTGACCAAGGGCGGTCCTGGGGAATCGACCCTCAGCATCGCCTACTTCATCTACCGTGCCGCGTTCACCCGCGAGCAACTCGGCTATGCCGCCGCGGCGAGCTTCCTGTTGTTCGTCGTCCTCTTCATCGCGACCCGGATCAGCCGGCACTTCTTCGGAATCGGACGAGAGGATCGGGCATGAGCGTCACCGACGTCTCCACTCACACCACGCCCCGCGCCGATCGGCCACACCCGAATTCGCCGGGCAGCGCGGGAGGGCGAGGGCGTGCGGCGCGGCGGGCCCTGTTGTATCTCGGCCTGGCCATCGTCTTGCTGGGCTCGGTCCTGCCGATGGTCTGGGCGGTCTCCGGCTCGTTCAAGAGCATCGACGAGATCTTCGCGATCCCGCCACACCTGATCCCGAAGCATGCGACGTTCGCCAACTACGTCACGGTGTTCACCGACATCTCGCTGCCGAAGTGGCTCTGGACAAGCCTGTGGACCGCGTTGGTGAGTACGACGATCTCGGTGATCTTCTCCACGATGGGCGGCTACGCCTTCGCGAAGTTCCGCTTCCGTGGCAGCCAGATCCTGTTCGACATCATGTTCTCCTCGATGATGATCCCCGTCACGGTGCTGGTGATCCCGCTGTTCGTCCAGATCGCCGGGATGGGCCTCGGCAACAGCTACGTCGCGTTGATCCTGCCGTGGCTCGCGCCCGCCTTCGGGATCTTCATGATGCGCCAGTTCATCGTCCAGGCGGTGCCGACCCAGATGATCGAGGCCGCCCGTATCGACGGCGCCGGCGAGCTCTCGATCTTCTTCCGGATCGTCCTGCCCGTTCTCCGCCCCGCCCTCGGCGCACTCGCGGTCTGGCTCTTCCTCACCAGCTACAACAACTTCATGTGGCCGCTGATCGTCATCGCCGACGCCAACAAGTACACCCTGCCGCTGGGGCTGAACTCGCTCACCAGCGCCTACACGGCGGACTACGGGGTGATCCTGGCCGGATCGGTCATCGCCGCCATCCCCACCGTCGCGCTGTTCATCGCACTCCGCAAGCAGCTGATCAGCGGCCTGACCCTCGGCGCCGTCAAGGGATGAGGAGAAAGCGTGATCACCACCATCGAGACCATCCGTCCGGCGATCCAGCCGAACCTGCTCTTCGTACTTCTCCATGACGGTGACGGCAACGTCGGTCTCGGCGAGGCGTTCTTCGGGTCACGGACCGTCGAGGCCTACATCCACGAGTCGGCAGCGGAGGTTCTCCTGACGGAGCCCGACTGCGCGCCCGAGCGCATCGCGAAGGCCCTGACTCCGTACACCGGATTCCAGGGCGCCGGAGCCGAGGTACGCGGAAACGGCGCGATCGACCTGGCCCTGTGGGATCTCCTGGGCAAACGAGCCGGCCTGCCCTTGGTGGCGTTGTTCGGCGGACCCGTCCGCGCCTGGTTGCCGATCTACAACACCTGTGCCGGACCCGGATACGTGAGCACCAGCACCCGCCAGAACTCCGACAACTGGGGCGTACGCCGAGACGGTGCCGATCGGTCGCTCGAAGACCTCGACGGCTTCCTGACCCGACCGGCCGAACTGGCCCGCGAACTGTACGGCGAAGGCATCCGCGGCATGAAGGTGTGGCCGTTCGACCGTGCGGCCGAGGCCACGGGCGGAACCCACATCTCGCCCGGCGACCTCGCCGACGGCATCAGGGTCATCGACGCGATCCGGAGCGAAGTCGGTAACGAGATGAACCTGATGGTCGAACTCCACGGACTGTGGAGCCGTCCGGCCGCCGCCACCATCATCCACGCCCTCACGCCGTATCAGCCCTTTTGGGTCGAGGACCCGATCCGGCCCGACGCCGCCGACGCACTGGCCGCCCTCGCAGCGGAAGCCGACGTACCCATCGCCACCGGCGAGACCGTCGTAGGACGACGGGGCTTCCTGCCGCTGCTGGCGTCAGGGGCGGTCGACGTGGCGACGGTCGACGTCCAGTGGACCGGCGGACTCACCGAAGCCCGCAAGGTCGCTTCACTCGCCGACACCTACGGGATTCCCGTTGCCCCGCACGACTGCACGGGTCCCGCCACCCTCGCCGCCTGCGTCCATCTGGTGCTCTCGGCGCCCAACGGCCTTGTTCAGGAGACGGTTCGGGCCTTCCTGCGCACCTGGTACGCCGAACTCGTCGAGGGTGTGCCCGAGATCAACGATGGGGAGGTCGTCGCGCCGACGGCACCAGGACATGGAGTGAGACTGCGCCCCGGCGTCCGAGACGATCCACTCAACGAGCGGCGGATCAGCAGGCGATGAACCCGGCTGCCGTGAACGTCAACCCACGATGTTGTCGAAGACCTCGTTCATCGCCTCCGTCGAACTGGGGTGGGTGTAGATCGCGTTCCGGAGCTCGGTGGCCGTGACGTCGTGCCGGATGGCCAGCGCGACCGTGTTGATGATCTCCTGAGCGTCGACACTGTGAACGGCCGCGCCCAACACGAGGTCGCTGTCGGCGTCGACGACGAACTTCATCAGGCCGCGGGTCTCCTCCACCGCGTAGGCCCTTGGCATCGCAACGATGTCCGCGACGTTCTGGCGCGCGACCTTCACCTCGAACCCTCGCGCTCTGGCCTCCGTTTCGGTCAGGCCCACGGTGGCCAGGGCCGGCGAGACGAACAAGGTGTGGGGTACGGCAACCCTGTCGTCGGTGGTGCGCTTCCCGTCTCCATAGAGCTGATCGATGACGATCCGCGCGTCGTCGAGCGCGATGTAGGTGAACTGGGGTCCCCCGTTGACATCGCCGAGCGCGAAGATGTGCGGCTGGCTGGTCCGTAGCTGTGCGTCGACCCGAACGGCGCCGTTCGCGCTCGTCTGCACGCCGGCCGCGTCCAGACGCAGGTCCGCCGTCACCGGCCGGCGTCCGGTGGCGGGGAGCAGCGCGCTTCCTTCCACCGTGCAGGTCTCCCCGCCCTTGACGTAGGTGACCGTCGAGACCGCGCCCTTGTCGTGTATCTCGGTGATCGCCGCGCCCGTCACGATCTCCACTCCGTCGCCGAGCAGCACGTTCGTGACCGACTGCGCCACGTCTTCGTCCTCGCGGGGCAGAAGACGGTCGGCCGACTCGACCACGGTCACCTCGCTGCCGAAGTTCTGGTACATCGAGGCGAACTCGAGCCCCAGATAGCCACCACCGATGACGACCAGCCGTTCGGGCAGGGCGGCGTTCCGGGTGAGGTCTGTGCTGCTGACCAGGTGGGAACTCGACTTCAGGCCGGGGATCGCAGGGACGACCGGCTCTGATCCGGTACTGATGAGGATGGTCGGCGCGGTCACGTCGATCGCGTCCGCTCCTTCGCCGACCGTGACCGTGTGCGGGTCGGTGAAGGCGGCGGTGCCGGTGAGCACGGTCGCGGAGGCCTTGCCGTTGAGTCCCTCGAAATTGCCGGCGCGGAAGGCACTGGTCAGGGCGCGGACCTGCTCTATCGAGTTCGCGAAGTAGTCCTGCGCGTCATCGGACAGTCGCTTCCCGCTCGCGAAGTGAACCAGCATCTTGGTCGGCACGCAGCCGACGTTCGGGCACGTGCCGCCGTACATGTTCTCGGACTGTTCGACCATGACGACGCGATGGCCCGCGTCCGCCGCCGCGTGAGCGACGGTCTTTCCTCCCTTTCCGAACCCGATGACCAACAGATCGGCTGTGAGTGTGCTGGTGGATCCCATGGTGGTTGCCCTCTTCCTGAAGCGACGATGCGTCGTCTTTCGCCGGGCCTCGTGCTGCCACGACTAACCACTAAGCTGCGTTACAAGGGTTAGCCTGACCGTAGTGCGGTAGTCTCTAACTTGTCAAGAACACGACAGCGGTTAGGTAGGTCCTGAATGGAGCTCGTTGTCCGGACACCGGGGGCCGCTGCGAAGGGCCGTGACCGGCACACGGGTGCGCGCGGTCCGGCGGCCGGGGCGCAGGAGGAGGAGGCGCTGCTGCTGGCAGTGCTCAACTCCTGCCCGGTGATCAACGGGGTGCCGACCGACGAGCTTGCCGATGACGACAAGGCCGCGAACTGGCTGGCCACCTACGGCCGAACGGGGTCCGAGGTCGAGCGCGAGGTGGTCAAGGACGTTCGAGATGTCCTGGCCGACGTTGTGCGAGGGCGGCTCGACGCCTCGGCCGTGAGCAGCTGGCTGGACCGAGCCGGCGTCCGCCCGCGCCCCGCCAGCGACGGCATCGGGATTCGGTGGGAGATTCTCACCGACCCCGACCACGAGGTGGGCATGCGGTCGATACTTGCCTGGAGCCGTCTGCAGCACGAACGCCCAGGCCGGCTTCGCGCATGCGAGAACACCGAATGTCAGCTGTTCCTCATCGATCACAGCAAGGCGAACACAGCTCGCTGGTGCTCGATGGCTGTCTGCGGCAACCGGATGAAGGCCCGCCGGCACTACGAGCGCGCCAACGCCAAGAGGAACTGAGACGGCGTGCCGGATCAGAGGTCGAGAACGACTTCCGACGCCGGCCTGGAGCAACAGATGAGCGCCTCGCCATCCTCCGGCGGGACGAGTGGCTCCTCGATGTAGGCGAGTTCTCCCGAGACCAGGGGCGTCACGCACGTGTGGCAGACCCCCGTCCGGCACACCCAGCGGGTCGGCACGTCGCAGGCCTCGGCGAGTTCGAGCAGGCTCCCGCGGTTCGAGTCCCACGGCACCTGCAGCTGGCTGCGAGCGAACGTCACCATCGGGCCGGTGCCGAGCGTTTCGGGCAGGTGCGGCCGGCGAGACGGGCCCGAGGCGACGACTCCGGGATTCAGTGCGGCACCGGCGCCGAAAAGCTCGGATGCGATGTTGGTGCTCGCGACGCCCGCGGCGACGAGAGCGGCGGTGGCGTACTCGATGAACGCGGATGGTCCACAGACGTAGGCCAACGCGTCTCGCGGGACCCCGAGGTCGGCGATCGACTGTGGCGCAAGCCGACCTTGCCGCAAGCCCAGGTTGCCCGTCGCCTGAGGACCGCGGACGTCCCCGCGTGTCACCCACGTCCGGACCTTCACCATGGCACCGCTGTGGGCGACCAGGTCCTCGACCTCGGCGAGGAGCGGGTACTCCTCGAGAGTTCGCGTGCTGTGGAGCCACCACACTCTCGCGTTCGGATTCATGTCACGAAGCCTGGCGAGCATCGGCAGCAGGGGCGTGATCCCGATTCCGGCCGAGACGAAGACGTACGCACGCGCCTTCGGCCGCAGGACGAAGGACCCCCGGGGAACCGCGACGTCGAGCAGATCTCCTTCTCGTACCGTCTCGTGCAACAGGTTGCTGAAGGCTCCGCCCGGCTCCTTCTTGACACTGACGCGGTACGCCGACCCGACAGCAGGCGCCGAGAGCGAGTAGTTGCGGACCAAGCCGTTGTTCGAACCAGCGGACGGGATCCGAATGGTGAGGTACTGCCCCGCGCGAGCACCCGGTAAGTCGAGGCCCTCCGGATCGGTCAGGTAGAACGACGAGACGCTGGGCGTCTCCCGAGCGACGCGGGCGACCCGCAGCGACCGGAATCCCTTCCAGGCAAGGCCGGTCCCGACCTGAAGGTCCTCCTCCAGCATCGAGGCGAAGGAATCGCGCCAGCCCGCACTCAGAGCCGGATGGCCGCCGGCGATCGCCAGCCGGGCCCGGTCGGGGTTCGGCAGGTAGAGCAGGGCGTCGACGTCGGCCACACTGAGGCCGGCCGGATCCTTCCTGACCAGCTCGACCTGATCGCCCGCCCCGATCTCGCCCTCGTCCAGGACCCGCATGTAGAAGCCGGGGCGCCGGTGGGCCACCATCAGCGCTGCCAGGCGGGGTTCGTCGTTGCGCAGCCCGACCCGAAAGCACGTGACACGAGGCTGGCTGACCTCGAACATCGCGGTTCCGATGCGGTACTGGTCCCCGATACAGACCTCATCGTCCGGATATCCGTCGAGTGTGAGGTTTTCGCCGAAGCTTCCCGCCGACAGGTCCGAGCGCGAGAGGAAGCTCCGCCAGAACTCGTAGGCCTGCTCCTGGTAGACGAGGACCGCCCGGTTGGGACCGCCGTGGCCGTCAAGGTCGCCTTGCCCGTCGCCGTCCACGTTGAGGCGGGTGACGCGTCGCCGGTCGTTCACCGGCGCCTTCCAGGCACCCGTGAACACCCGGCGACCGTCCCAGTCGACCTTCTTCGGCCTACCGACGTTGAGCGACGTCACGCGAACTGTCGCCATCCGGGATTCCCTTCGTGTCCGCTCATCACCGTAACTCCGAGGCATCCACGACGGCACCTTCGGATCCGTACGGCAACGAGGCGGCCGACCGCCAGAAGCGCTCGGCCGCGCGGCACCAGCCGGCGTTGACAGATCAGAAGTACCGGGGCTACGTTGCCGGTACCGATCTAACCATCATAAACATC
This sequence comes from Actinopolymorpha cephalotaxi, assembly GCF_013408535.1. Lineage (NCBI taxonomy): Bacteria > Bacillati > Actinomycetota > Actinomycetes > Propionibacteriales > Actinopolymorphaceae > Actinopolymorpha > Actinopolymorpha cephalotaxi. The sequence continues at coordinate 6,240,835 of NZ_JACBZA010000001.1, read as the reverse complement.
CAAAGGGGTTAGCGTCATGGCCGAGATCCACTACCGTTCGAAGACGGTGCAGGGCCAGGAGCTCTTCTTCCGCGAAGCAGGCCCGGCCGGCAAACCGACGGTCGTGCTGCTGCACGGCTTTCCGACGAGCTCCCACATGTTTCGTAACCTGATCCCTTCCCTGGCAGGCGACTACCACGTCATCGCCCCCGACCATCTCGGCTTCGGTCACTCCTCGGCGCCGGCGAGGGACAGCTTCACCTACACCTTCGACGCGCTGGCCGACCTGACCCTCGCACTGCTCGACGAGCTGGGCGTGACCTCCTTCGCGATGTACGTCCAGGACTACGGCGCCCCGATCGGCTGGCGACTCGCGCTGGCTCGCCCCGAGTCGGTCACCGCGATCATCAGCCAGAACGGAAACGCCTACGACGACGGTTTCGTCGAGTCCTTCTGGGAGGGCGTGTGGGCCTGGGCGAAGGAGCAGAACGAGGAGACCGAGGCAGGCGTACGGGTCGCACTGAGTCTCGAAGGCATCAAGTGGCAGTACGTCACAGGCGTACCGGACACGTCGCTTCTCGATCCCGACGCCTGGTTCCACGACTTCCACATGGTTTCCCGTCCGGGCAACGACCTCATACAGCTGGACCTTTTCGCGAACTACGCCTCGAACCTGCCTGTCTACCCCAGGCTGCACGAGTACTTCCGTTCATCCCAGGTGCCGTTGCTGGCGGTGTGGGGCGAAGGTGACGAGATCTTCGGTCCGGCGGGAGCCGAGGCGTTCAGGAAGGACCTCCCGGACGCGGAGGTACACCTTCTCCAGGGCGGTCACTTCCTGCTCGAGAGCGCGGGCGACGAGGTCGCCAGCCTGATCAGGAACTTCCTCGCCCGAATCTGACGAGCACACCGTCGGCCGCCGCTTCCTCTGTTCGCGCACCGGCCGCCGGTCGTGCACCCGCCTCGGCGGACGGGATCAGCTGACGCCGGCAAGCAGCTTTCCCATCGCGTCGAGCATGTCGGCGGTGCCGGCCTCGCGACCGGCCGCGGCGTCGGGCCCGGGGCCGTGCACGCCGTCGAGGTGGACGCCCTGCTCGGTGTAGGTGAGCCGGGTCCCCTTGCCCGCGTCGCCGTCGGTGGGCTCGAGCCGGATCGTCGTGATCGACGTCGAGGCGTGCGCCCCGTCCAGCCACATGTCGTAGGTGTAGACGATCCGTTCGTTGGCAGCGATGTCGGTGTAGGTGGCGCGGAACTGCGACAGCGGACCGCCCTCGCCGTGACGTCCCTCGTCGGTCGCCTCGCCGCCTACCCGGAAGTCGTCGGTGTACTCGACGTCGACGAACTCGTCGCTGCCGAACCACTTGCGCTTGATCTTCGGGTCGGCGAAGGCGGCCCACACGCGGTCGACGGGAACGGGGTACTCGCGCTCGAGCACGAACGTGGCGTGGGTCTGGGTGCGGTCGGTCATGTCAGTCCTCCTGTGTGTGCTGGTTTGTGAGGTAGTCGCCCAGGCGGTCGAGCTTGCGTTCCTGCGGGCGGCGGTGGGCCACGATCCAGGCGTTGGCCGGGACCAGCGCGTCGGGGACGAGTTGGTACGTACGCACCCGGCCGACCTTCTCCGACGACACGATCCGCGCCTCCTCGAGCACCCGGAGGTGCTGGACGACGGTGGGCAGCGCCATGCCGAACGGTTCGGCGAGCTGGCTCACCGAGGCCGGCCCGTTGGCCAGCCGGGCGACCATCGCCCGGCGGGTGCCGTCCGCCAGTGCGCGGAACATCCGGTCGAGCTCGGCGTCACCGTCGTTCCCGTCCGAACACTTAGCCATGCGCCTAAGTATGACGGCGGGGACGAGGATGTCAAGGGCCCTGAAAGCAGGACCGCGAGCTGACGATCGGCCGACCGGCGGCGGTCAGTACCTGTGTGCCCGGCGCAGGCGCCACGGGCGGCCATCGGGGTCGGCGACGGTGCGGTACGCCAGGCCGGCCCACCTCATGGTCGCGGGGGAAAGCCGCGGCAGCTGGTAGGGCCGCAGCCGGCCGGGTGGCCGCGAGCCGGAGCGTTCGCCGTCGTGCCAGCGCTGCAGCCGCTGCGCCGAGTCGGTGAAGGCGGCGAACAACGACTTGGGATCGATCAGGTCGGCATCGTCACCGGGGTCGCGGTCGAGGTGTTCGCGGGCGAGTTCCAGGCGAAGATCACGGGCGAAGGCGCGGGCGCCGTCACCGTAACGATCCACGACGCGCGGTTCACGGTCGTCGCGGACCCGGTCGATCACCGCGCAGGACAGCTCGGAGTCGTGCGTCCAGGAGCGGCGGTTGAAGTTGTCGGAGCCGACCGAGGCCCACACGTCGTCGACGACGCACACCTTGGCGTGGACGTACACGGGGTTGCCGTGGTGGTTCTCGATCCCGTACACCCCGACGCGCCCGGGAGCGGCCGCGTTGATCAGGTCGAGCGCCTGCTGACGTCCGACCAGGTTCATCGGGAGGCTCAGCCTGCCGTCCTGGTCGGGGTAGTGGGGGATCACCGCGACAAGCAACAACTCGGGGTTGGCGGCGAGGGCGTCGGCGAAGCAGGAGGCAACGTCATCCGACCACAGGTACTGGTCTTCGACGTAGATGAGCCTGTGCGCGCGGGCGAGGACCTTCCGGTAGCCGCGGGCGACGCTGCGTTCCCCGTCCGGAGCGAACGGGTAGCGGGGGCGCCGCGCCGGATAGGTGCGCAGCACCTGCACCAGGTGGGTGCCCGCCGGTGACGGGTCGGACGGCTGCGCGGGAAGGGTGGACGGGTCGTCATCGTCGTCGCGCCGCAGTACGTCGGCCACCCGGTAGGCGGGGTTGAGGCTGACCGGTGTGGAGTCGTTCCAGCGTTCCCGAAAACTGAACTCGAGATCCCCCACCGCCGGCCCGTGGATCTCCAACTGCAGGTCGTGCCACGGTGGACGGGGGCCGTAGACAGCGCTCATCGGCTGCCGCTGCGGATCGCCTTCGTGCTCGATGGTGTCGCGCCGGCTGTGGCACAGGTCGATACCGCCGGCGAACGCGACGTCCCGCTCGGGGTGCCGGACGTGCCGGACGACGACGAACTTCTGATGGTGAGAGCCGCCCGGACGCACCCGCATGTCGCGGATGCATTCACCGCCCGCGGCGTTGATGTCCTCGCCCAGATACCGGTTCTCCGCCGCACTGAACGCCAACCGGTCCCAGTGCGAACGCCAGACGAGGCCCTTGACGATCACACCGCGGCCGGCGGCTTCACAGAGCACGCGCGCCACCTCGGCGCCCTGCTCGTCCAGACGCTGGTCGGGGTCGCCGCGCCAGTCGGTGAACATGATGACGTCGCCGGCCTCGGTGGCTGTGACGACCTCGACGAGCCGGGCGAAGTAGGTCGCGCCGTGCACCAGCGGTGTGACCGTGTTCCCGTCGGACCATGCCGGCGCCCCATCGCCGCGGCGCCGGTCGAGTTCGGTGGCGTGGTTGCCCCGCTCGTCAGCGGTGAGGAACCACTCCAGGTCTGTCACCGGCGCAAGGTAACACCAGTGACGCGGCCGCCGGTCCGGCTCCTGCATCAACGACGACTCACTGGGCGGGAGGGATACGTCGAGACCACGCGCCGTAATTCCCCCACCACGCGGGGCACCCCGTGGGGCCTCATTTCGATTGAGGCCGAATCGACTGCCGGCGCCGCGCCGGGACACCGAGACTGGGCTCGGGTCGATCGACGTCCGGCGATGCGGCCAACCGCGATTCGTTGGCAGGAGGAGCTGACATGAAGTTGCGGAAACCAGCGGCCGTACTTGCGGCTGCGCTCACGCTCTGCGCGGTGGCGGTGGGGGCGGGGGCGCCCACTGCTGCCGCCTCGGGCACACACCAGCTCGTCGCCCTGTGCTTCGCACCATTGACGCGTCCGCATCTCGAGGCGACTGTTCACGTGTCCGCACCGCTCGCCGATCAGCTGGTCGAGACGACGGCGTCCTACCTCGGCCCGTGTGCGTCGTACGGCGAGTCTGCGCCACTCGGCAACGGCCGGCTCACGGCGTACTCGCAAGCCGAACACGGCATACCCACGGCGGTTGGGCTGGTGTTCCCCGCGCGTACGCTGCAAGGCCTCCCCGAGGACCCGCCGACCGACGGCAAGTGGTGCTACGACAAGGACGGCAACGGCAGCGTCGACCCGATGACGGAGTGCTCGAACGGGTACGAGAACGCGCTGAGTCTCAGCACGAGCTTCAGGAACACGGTCGACAGTCCGCTCACCTACCTGCTGGTGAACTGGAATCCGCACGGGCACGGACCACCGCTCGTCTACGACCTGCCGCATTTCGACATCCACTTCTACCTGAACGCCGAGTCCGAGCGGCTGAAGATCAGGACGGGACCGTGCGGTGAGCTGGTGAACTGCGACGACTACCAGCTCGGAAAGAACCTCCCCGCGCCGAAGTACTTCCCGACCGACTTCGAGGATCTCGACGCGGTGGCCCCCGCCATGGGCAACCACCTCATCGACAGGACAGGACCGGAATTCCACGGCCAGCGGTTCACCCACACGTTCATCTACGGCGTATGGAACCGAGACGTCACCTTCTACGAACCGATGGTGACGCACGAGTGGTTCTCCGGGCTCGTCGACGGTAGCCGTGACGACGCCTGCTTCCCGATCAAGCAACCAAGCGCGTGGCAGCAGTCGGGTTGGCACCCCACCGAGTACTGCCTTCGCTACCGGGAGAACCGCGACGAGCTCACCGCCTCGCTCGAAGGATTCGTACGAAGGACAGCGAGCTGATGCGATGAGGGCCATCGCCTTGGCCCTTACCGGCACGGGCGAACGCGACGAAGCAGATCTGCGGGATACGATCACCGTCACTCGCCGACCGGCATGGTCGGTGCATGTGGTCCGGTCGGTGGGAAACGTGGCGAGGTTGAGAACGTGAACGGCACCCGGCGGGCAGTGGCCGCGATGATCGCGCTGGTCCGCTCTGACCCCCAGGGCTGAACCTCACCAGGAGCCGGGCGTCACCGCGTGCGAGAGGGCCAACGACACGATGCGTTCCCACGCACTGCCATGGGCTGCCGCCGGATCGGCCGCAGCGGTCCTGGGAGTAGTCATGCTCCTTCACCGGCGAAGGTCCAGCCATCGGCCACAGCTACCCGACGTCGTCCCAACCGGCCAGATCACAGACCGCAGCGAAAGGGTTCAGGCCGGCGGAGCCGGTCACGAAGTGACGCCATAGACGCCGTTGACATCCCTAGCGGAGACTGACCTGCGAGGAGAAGGTGGTGCGGCCGCTTGTCGGCGGCCGCTTCCCTGTGTCACCTTCTCAGCTATGAAGCACCGCGCTCCCGGTGGAGACTCCCGGATGTTGGCGTGGTTCGTGGTCGCCGGCGAGTGGGTGCTCGACGGGCTGGGCGAAGGGGCGGTCATGCTCGCCGCATGTGGCCTGGTCGCACTCGTGGGCGTTGGGCTCAAGGATGCTCCGGCGCTCACCGTCGCGGTGGTTGTTCCGGTGCTGGTTCTGGCCGGCTACGGCTGTATTGAATGGCTTCGCACCTCGCGGCGAGCGCGGCGAGGCTTGCGAGTTCGCCATGGGCACCTCGGGAGGGCGTCGATCGTGACCGCAGCGGTTGTTGCCTGCCTCGCCCTGTATGCGGTTACATCCTGTCGCTGCACGACCTGGTGGTGACCTGATCCGCCCCCGAGCCTGCGGACCACGCCACATGCCGCCGGTAGGGCCTGCCTACGGCGCGATCCCTGGGCATTCGGATGGGGGGTTCAGGCAGTCGTCAC